>JADFQE010000112.1 GCA_022561985.1 Chloroflexota bacterium | reverse complement strand
GCTCGCGCGCCCGCCGGAGCCCCGCCGCGCTCTGACGGACGGCGACCCCCGCCGTCCAGCCGATCCCGCGGTGCACCGGCGCGCGCCGGTACGCCGCTGCCGAGCCTCGGGCCGTGGTGCGGAGGAGGCGCAGGGAGAGCGCGGGTGCGAGCAGCCACCCTCCGGCCGCCCATGCCCCCGCCGTGCGCAGGTAGCCCAGCGCCGCGCTCTCGCCCTGGACCAGCGCCCCAGTCTCGCCGCCCAGGCTCACCGTGCCGACGAGCGGGAGGGTGGCCTCGACGTACCCGAGCGTCCCCTGGAGCGCGACGAGGATGGCTCCCGTGCCGAGGACCCACCGCCATCGCCGGAACAGGGCGAGCGTGCGGTAGATCAGCAGGTAGGCGACCCAGAGACCCCAGATGGCGATGGGCACGACGCCGACCCCGACCTCTCTCAGGACACGCTCGGCGATGGCGCGCAGCGGGTCGATGGCCCACGCGGGCTGGAGCTGCACGACCAGCGCCGTGGCCCCGGCGCCCACGAGGAGCGCGAGCAGGAGAAAGCGGCCCGGCAGGAGTCGTCTCATGGCACGGCTAACGATAGCGCACGCGGGCGGAAAAGGGAGTGTGGTTCGGGCGCCGGAGCGCGTCCCGCTACATCTCGATGGGCAGCGGCACGATCATGGGGCGGCGGCCTGTCTCATCGCGGAAGAAGCCGGCGAGGGCCTGGCGGACGCGGCCGTTGATCGATGCCTCGTCGAGGGGTTTCGAGGGTGCCCGCAGCGCCTCTGCCACCAGCGTCCTGGCCCGGTCGAGCATCTCGCCGGACGCCTCGGCGTCGACGAAGCCGCTGGTGACGATCTCCGGGTCTCCGAGCGCCTCCCCCGTCGCGTTGTCGAAGGGGACGACGACGACCACGATCCCGTCGCGCGAGAGCTTCCGGCGGTCGCGGAGCACGGCGCTGCGCACGTCCCACAGCCGGAGGCCGTCGACGTACACGTGCCCGCCGGGGACGTGGTCCACCACCGCCCCCCCGGCGTCTTCGACCTCGAGCACGTCGCCGTCCTCGATCACGAAGATGTGGTCGCGCTCGACGCCGACGGACTCCGCCAGCTCGGCGTGGGCCGCGAGCATGCGGTACTCGCCGTGGATCGGCACGAAGTACTTGGGCTTGATGAGCCCCAGCATGAGCTTGAGCTCCTCCTGGCTCGCGTGGCCCTGCACGTGGATGCCCGGCGTGTTCCGGCGCGTCAGCACGCGCGCTCCCTGGCGCGTGAGGTTGTCGATGACGTGGGCGACGAGCGTCTCGTTCCCGGGGATGGTCGAGGCGGAGATCACGACCGTATCGTCCTTCTGGATCTCGATGTCGCGGCTCGATCGGTTGGCGATGCGCGCCAATACGGCCAGCGGCTCGCCCTGCGCGCCCGTCAGCACGATCGTCTGGCGCTCGGGCGGCAGCGACGCGAGCTCTTCCAGGGTCACGATGGTCCCCGGCGGCGCCGTGATGTACCCCTTGGCCACGGCCATGGCGACGTTGTTGACCATGCTGCGCCCGGCCGGTGCCACCTTGCGCCCGCTTTTGACCGCCGCGTCCACGACCTGCTGCACGCGGGCGATCAGCGAGGCGAACGTCGCCACGAGGACGCGCCCCGGCGCCTCGGCCAGCGCCCGGTCGAGCGCGACGCCGACGATCTGCTCGGACGGCGTGTAGCCCGGCACCTCGGCGTAGGTGGAGTCGGAGAGCAGCAGCAGCACGCCCTCGCGGCCCAGGGCGGCGAGGCGCTGGAGGTCGGTCTGGTGGCCGTCCACCGGCGTGTGGTCGATCTTGAAGTCGCCGCTGTGGACGATGAGCCCCGCCGGCGTGTGCAGCGCGATGCCGCAGGCGTCGGGGATGGAGTGGCACACCCGGAAATACTCCGCCGTGATCTCACCGAAGGTGAGCGAGTCGCCGGGGTGCACCTCGTGCAGCTCGTAGCGTCCGACCCCGGAGTGCTCCCGCAGCTTCACCTCCACGAGGTCGCGGGCCAGGGGCGGCGCGTAGACGGGGACGTGGAGGTCGCGCAGGACGTAGGGCAGCGCGCCGGTGTGGTCCTCGTGTCCGTGGGTGATGAGCACGGCGCGCACGCGCTCGGCGTTCTCCACGAGGTAGGTGGTGTCGGGCAGCACGAGGTCCACGCCGAGCATGTCCTGCTTCGGGAACATCACGCCGGCGTCGATGACCACGATGTCGTCGCCGTACTCGATGGCCATCATGTTCTTGCCGACCTCGCCGAGGCCGCCGAGGGGGATGATGCGGACGGGGTTAGTCATTGGTCGTCATGGGTGAGAGGGGATCCATTCGGGCCGCACGCGGCGTGCGGCTGCTAGAACATCGAGATCTGGTGAGACTCCGGGCTGGGCTCGGCCGGGCCGGGCGCCGCTTCGTCCCGTGGGGGCTGCTCGGCCGGCTCCGGTGCCCGGAGCAGGTCGCCGAGCTTCGCGAAATCCTCAAGGATGGTCGAGCGCAGCGCGCCGTTGTGCAGTGCCGCGGCCGGGTGGTAGAGCGGGAAGAGCGTCAGCCCGCCGAAGCGGCGGGGCTTCGCACGGACCTTGCCGATGGACTCGCCGGGGAACCACTTCGCGAGTGCGTGGCGCCCCAGGGGAACGATCACCTTGGGCTTGATGGCCTCGATCTGTGCGTCCAGGTGCTTGGAGCAGGCCTCCATCTCGCCGGGGAACGGGTCGCGGTTGTTCGGCGGGCGGCACTTGACCATGTTGGTGATGAAGACGTCCGGGCGCGCCAGGCCGATGGAGCCCAGGAGCTCGTCGAGGAACTGCCCGGCCGGGCCGATGAAGGGGCGTCCCTGCTGGTCCTCGTTGAAGCCGGGGCCCTCGCCGATGAACATGAGCCGTGCTTGCGGCGCCCCCTCGCCCGGCACCGCCTGGGTGCGCGAGCGGGCCAGGCCGCAGTCCGTGCAGCCGTGGATCGCCTGCGCGAGCGTCTGCAGGTCAGCCACGCGTGCGCCCTCCCCCGGATCGGCCAGGTGGCCGTAAGGCCCAGATGGGCCAGGTGACCGTCAGGGCCAGGCGAGGCCTAGTCCGCGTAGCCCTGTCCCTTGATGAAGCTCACGGCGTCCGCGACGGTGCGGATCGCCTCGGCGTCTTCGTCCGAGATCTTGAGCGGCGTATCGCCGCCGGTGAACTCCTCCTCGAAGGCCATGATCAGCTCGACCAGGTCGAGCGAGTCGGCGTTGAGGTCGTCGGTGAACGTCGCCTCCGGGACCACGGCGCTCTCCTCGGCCCCGAGCCGGTCGACAACCACCTTCTGCACACGTTCCAGAACCGTCGCCATGGGCGCCTCCTAGCCGGTGAGTTGCGGGGGGTCCTCGCCTTGGACGGCGGCCCCGAGGACGCCGTTCACGAACCGCGCCGAGCCCTCGCCCCCGAACTCCTTGGCCAATTCTATCGCTTCGTTGATGGCCACCTTCGGTGGCGTGGGCGAGCCCGCTCTGAGCTCGTACAGGGCGATCCGCAGGATGTTCCGGTCGACCGCCGATATCTGATCGAGAGGCCAGGCGCTCGCATGCCGCCGGATCACCTCGTCGATCTTCTCACTCGCTTCGAGCACGCCCGCGATGCACTCCTCGGCGAACGCGGTGACCCCCTTCGGTGCCCCGACCGCCTCGGCGTGCGCCAGGAGCGAGTCCGCCCAGCGGTGCCCGGCCACGTCGGTTTCAAAGAGGACCTGGAGCGCGAGGATACGCCCACGGTGCTGCCGCGTTGGCGCTGGCTTCCGGGGCCGCGTGGCCGCCTGAGCTGGTGCGGGATCGTTCATTGAAGCTTGTGAAGGAACGCCCCGGCTTCCCGAGGGCGGTGACGCACCGTAGCTTACGTCAGCGCCGAAAGAGCGTCTAGGTCTGTGACGGCGACGGCCGTGGCGTTCCCGGCGATGCGGCGGACCAGCCCGGTGAGCACGCCGCCGGGCCCGAACTCGACGAACCGCACGGCGCCCGCTCCGGCCATGTACTCGACCGACTGCGCCCAGTACACGCACCCACAGAGCTGCTGCGAGAGCTCGCGGCGGACCTCGTCGGCGCTTGTCATCGGCCTGCCCGTGGTGTTCGCGACGACGGGTATCTCGGGCGGTGCGAAGTCGACCTCTGCGAGCGCCTCGTCCATGGCGCCCTGCGCGGGCCGCATGACCTCGGTGTGGAAGGCGCCGGCGACCTCCAGGGGGATGGCGCGCCGGGCGCCGGCCGCGATCGCGCGCTCGATCGCGCGCTCGAGCGCAGCCGTTGGCCCGCCGATCACGATCTGCTCTTTGCTGTTGACGTTCGCGACCTGCGCGCCGGTGCCCTCGCACGCCTCCAGCGCCGGGTCGAGCGCCAAGCCTAGCAGCGCGCTCATGCCGGAGGGCGTCGCTTCGCAGGCGGCCTGCATCAGCTCGCCGCGGCGGCGCACCAGGCGCAACGCGGTCGCGAGGTCGATGGAGCCGGCCGCCACGAGCGCCGTGTACTCGCCGAGGCTGTGCCCGGCGGCGAAAGCCGGGCGGGGGGCCGCGTCGCCGAGCCGCTCGGCCATCGCACGCAAGAGCGCGATGCTGACGCAGAGGATGGCGGGCTGCGCGTTGTGCGAGCGGACGAGCTCCTCGGCCGGTCCTTCGAGCACCAGGCGGGCGAGCGGGATGCCGAGGACGTCGTCGGCCTCGTCGAAGACGGCGCGGGCGGCGGGCGAGCCCGCGTACGCCGCGGCGCCCATGCCGACGGCCTGCGCGCCCTGGCCGGGGAAGAGGAACGCGGTCGACTCAGCCATCGGCGTGGCCGCCGCGGCCCATCGCGTGGCCGCCGCCGTTAGGTGACGGAATCGGACTCGATGCCAAGGACGTCACGCCCGCGGTAGAAGCCGCAGGCGGGGCAGACGTGGTGGGACATCATCGGGCGGTGGCAGTGCGGGCACTCCACCAGCCCCGGCAGCGTCATGTGCCGGTGGGCGTTGATGTTTCCCTGGCGGGCCTTGGACCGTCGTCGCTTGGGTAGTGGTGCCATGGTTAGGTCAAAAGCTCCCTTAGGGTGGCCCACCGCGGGTCCAGCTCGGGCTCACACGCGCAGGCGGTCTCGTTGCGGTCCGTGCCGCAGTGGGGACAGAGGCCCTCGCAGTCGTCCCTGCACAGCGGCGCCAGCGGCATGGCGGCCAGGCGGTATTCGCGCATGGTGGCGGTCAGGTCCAGGACGTGGTGGTCGTCGATGCTCTCGGCATCGGCGTCCGGGTCGAACTCGGGGAGGATCCGCGCGCCGGTCACGAGGTCCACCTTCGGCAGGAAGATGTCGTCGACGCGGACGTCCGCCCACGAGGTGAACGGGACGAGGCACCGGCTGCACTCGCCGGCGGTGGACACCGCGACGTCGCCGGAGGCCCAGAGGCCGATGTCGGTCCGCGTGAGGACGATCGTTCCGCGCACGAACGCAGGCTCGGCCCCATCGAGCTCGAGCTCGGGGCCGTTGACCTCGATGGTCCGGGTCGCGCCCACGGGCTCCTTCAGGAGCTGGGCGACGTTCACGAGCAGGTCCATCCTTGAGCGTCCTTTCCGCGAGGCTCGATTATACCAGGCCGTGGCCCGTGACTGGGGCGCTCGGCGCCTCCGTCCCCGCTCCGATGCGGTGGGTCGGTGCCCCGCAGCCCTTTCGACCATCCCCCCGTCCCCCTTCCTGGCCATAGCGCCTTGCACATAGGAAATAGAACGGTTGTACTGATCTCACGGTGAGTGGTGCCTCGCATTGACTCACAGCCACGCACGGCGTACCCTTATGGGGTCGATTCCTTGGAGGTGCGCCATGGGCTTCAAGCTCACATCCCCGGACGGGTTCGTCGTCGAGGTCGAGACGTACGACCAACTGACCCAGGTTCTCCAGCAACTGCGGTCGCAACCGCAGCTTCCTGGGCTTGATCATGCGGTCGTTGCTCCTGGCGCTGATCAGGAGCAGCCTCCTGCGCATTTGGAAGCTGGGCCGCTTCGCCTTTGGTTTCACCGCCTGCCGCACAACCAGCACGAGGCGCTGGAGTTCATCGCACATCACCAGCCTCAGCCGGTCGTCGATGAGGCGTTGCGTGGGCAGCTCGGCTTGAACTCGAACTCCGAACTCGCCGGTGTTATGTCGGCGGTCTCGAAGAACGCGAAAGGACAGGGATGGAGCTACAACGACCTTGTGGTGCGACAGCAGCGCCGGGACCAGACAGGGAGGCATGTGTACTACACCCTGACGGACATCATGCGGGAGGCCGTGATGGGTGGGCCGTGATCTAGACAAACAGAGTGGCGGGTCCGGTGTAGAAAGCAAACCC
>JADFQE010000027.1 GCA_022561985.1 Chloroflexota bacterium | reverse complement strand
AACGTCGGCGCCGGATCCGACGGCGACGCCCGAGCCCGAGCCCGATCCCACGGCGACTCCCGAGCCCGAGCCCGATTTCGGGCCCCCGCCTCCAGGCTCCCAGGAGTTCAGCTGGGTGCCCGAGTTCGGCCCCTGCCCTGCGCCGTGCATCATCGCGGACAACTTCTCGCTCGAGGACGGCAAGTTCGAGTTCCGGGTGGGCGACGACATCAACCCGGATGGGCTGTTCGGCTTCCCGCAAGGGGCGCGCGTGCCCTCCATCTTCGCCGATGGCATCGTCATCGGACCCTTCGAGGTGGGGACCACGTTCCGCTTCAACACGGTCCGCATGAGCGGCAGCCGCAGCACCAAGGACCACTACTTCATCATCGAGGGCCTCGGTATCAGAGAGGAATTCTCTCTCGACGGCAACAGGGTCCTGGAGCCGTGGGAGTACAAGTTCACGGAAGCCGGTGAGTTCTTCATCACCAGCGGAGATGCCAGCGGGGACGACCCGCCGGACGAGCACGGCAATGCCAAGTTCGTCGTCGTCGATTCGTCCGGTGGTGGCGGCGGCGCGGCCGCCGGACCCGTCACCTACACCTTCGGCGACTTCGTCCTCGAAGACGGCAAGTTCGAGCTCCGCATGGGCGCCGAGGCCTACTTCGGCTACGACGCCGAGGCGCGCATCCCGACGATCCCCGGCCTCATCGAGATCACCCTCGGCCCGATCCAGGTCGGCGACACGATCTCCTTCGCCCGGTGCCGCCAGAGCGGCAGCCGCAGCAGCGTCACCCATTTCTTCACCGTCGAGGCCCTCGGCATCGACTACAACCTGGACGACGGCCGCTTCGGCGCCGACCCGCCGGGTGGTGCCGTCGGCGACAGCGACGACCCGACCAACAACTGTGAGCTCACCTTCGACGCGCCGGGCGAGTACCTCATCACCGACTCGACCGACCCCGACGGCCACGGCGTTGCCAAGATCATCGTCGAGGGCGAGGCCATGGCCATGGCCGCAGAGCCCGTCGTTTACACGCTGGACGAGATCCGGGTCCGGGACGCGGTCTTCGAGCTCCGCATGGGCGACACCATCGCCTGGGGCTACGGCGAAGGCGGAACGGGAGCGGCCGCCGACCGCATCAGGACCGACGAGTTGGGCGGTGACATCGTCATCACTCTCAATGTGGGCGACTCCCTCGTGTTCCCCGACGGCCTGACCAGCTCCGGCAGCAACACCGAAGCGCACGCCGTGACCATCGACGAGCTCGGGATCGACGTCGCGATTCCTCTCGGCGAGGACGTGGAGCCTGGATTCACCATCACGGTAACCGAGGCAGGCACGTTCCGCCTCTACTGCTCCGTTCATCCCGATGAGACGGCCCACGGGGGGAGCATCTTGCTGGTCGTATCCTGATTGATCTGATCCAGTCATAGGACGAGAGTGAAGGGGCGCGAGGGATCGCGCCCCTTCGTACGTCCGGCCTCCGCCAGCGGGCGTACTCCGATTGACAACCCGCGTCTCCATGTCTAGCATCCCGCCGTCGCCCGTTTAGCCGCACCGCCGTGCCACCAACACCCCAGGAGGAGTCCATGCCCATCGAGACGCTGGATACGCTCAAGCTCGCCCACGAAAACAAGCGGCGCACGAACCTTCTCAACACCGATCGCTTCCACGCCGTGCTGCTCTACTACGGGACGCCCGGCGAGCGCGACGAGATGCACTGCCACGACCAGGACCAGACCTTCTACGCGATCGAGGGCGAGTGCACGATGCACTTCCCCGACGGCGGATCAGCCGTGCTGAGGCCCGGCATGCTCGCGACGATCACGGGCGGCTCTTTCTACCAGTTGGAGAACTCGGGGGACAAACCGCTGGTGATGCTCCTCAACCGCTCCGGCGCCAAGGCCAAGAAGATCGACTACGAGACCCGCAAAGAGATCACTGAGCACCGGCGGACGGTGCCAGCCGACGGATAGGAAGCCAGCGTCCGAGTCCGCTCACACATCGCTCGCAACGGGAGAAAAACACATGCTCAGCAAGCCACCCGAAGACATCCAGCTCACGCCCTTCGAGCGCTGGGTCGAGGCCGAGGGACTCCAGGTCATCACGAAGCACACGGTCTTCGACCTCCTCACGGAGCCGCTGGAGCCGTGGGAGCGGACCGGCTGCAACGCGGCCCTGCTGGACCTGACGCAGTACCCGTCGGACCGCGCCTGGATCAACAACCAGGGCACGACCCGCTACATCATCGAGATCCCGCCGGGTGGGACGGTCAAGGTCGAGCGCCACATGTACGAGGAGATCTTCTACGTGGTCGATGGGCGCGGCGCCACCGCCGTCTGGTACGACGGCAGCCCCCGGCTCACCTTCGAGTGGAAGGAGGGGAGCGCCTTCGCCATCCCCCTCAACACCTGGCACGAGATCTACAACGGGAGCGGCACGGAAACGGCCCGGCTGTATGCGGCCACCAACATGCCCACGCCCATCAACCTCTACGCCAACGACGAGTTCGTCTTCAACTGCGCCAACACCTTCCCCGACCGGTTCGACGCGGACGACGAGATGTTCTTCACCGGCCAGTCGGTCAGGCTGGGCGACCGGCTCAGCAAGTCGAACTTCATCCCCAGCGTGCTGCACCTGGCGCTCGATGACTACAACCACCGCGGGCCGGGAACGAACATGTACGTGCTCATGGCCGGGGGCCGCTTCGTCTGCCACGTGTCGGAGTTCCCGGTGGGGTCCTACAAGAAGGGACACGGCTTCGACGCCAGAGGAGCGACCACGGGTGGCGTGTCCAGGACCGGGCTCACAGCCGAGAACAGCTACCTCTTCCTCAGCGGGGAGGGCTACGACCTCCAGTGGAGAACAGGGCAGAAGCCCGGCCCCGAGATCGAGCCCATGCGCTACGACTTCAAGAAGAACTCACTCATGACCAACGGGCACGGCGGGCACCAGCACTTCAACGCGAGCGGCGAGCCCGCGCGGTACCTGGTCCTGCGCTACGGCAACACGTCCTTCGGCTCCCCAACCCAGCCGACCGAGCGCGGCGACAGGGAGGACAGCGGACAGATCCAGTACAAGGACGAGGACCCACGCATCCGCGCGCTCTTCGAGGAGGAGTGCGCGAAGCGCGGCGTCAAGTGCGAGATGGAGCCGATCTAGGGCGGCCGAGGCCCACCCCCAGACCAGCCGGCCCCGGGGCGCTCAGGCGGCGCGAGCGGCCTTGGTGTGGTCGGGGTCCAGTATCTCCTCGAGCTTCGCCGCAAGCGCCATCGGGCTGAACGGCTTGGTGACGAAGTCGTCCACGCCAAGCTTCATCGCGGTCCGGCGATTGGACTCCTGCGTCATCGCCGTGAGCATCACGATCTTGATGTCGCGCGTCGCGGCGGAGCTCTTGAGCTCCCGGCACACGGCGTAGCCGTCCATCTTGGGCATGAGCAGGTCGAGGAAGAGCAGCGCGGGCCGCTCCGCCTGGCAGATGCTGACGGCGTCCGCGCCGTCAGCCGCGGTCAGCACGTCGTATCGGTCGTCGGAGCCAAGCGTCGCGAGCACGAGTCCGCGGATGCGCTCCTCGTCGTCGGCGATCAACACCTTCAGCTTCATGCCGCCCCCTTGCGCCCTTTGCGGTCCCGGGTTCCAAGAGCCGAACCCCAGATGCACTCCTGCACCAACGTCCCTCAGCGTAGTGCGCACGGGGGCGTGCAGCCACCGGGCCGCCACGCAATCGGACAGGGGCTGGCACGCGGAGCCACTGCGTGGCGGCACCGGGCAGCAGGGCGCGGCCCTGCACCCACATGGGGCAGCAGCGGCGCCGCATCCGGCTATCCACCGTGTCCACGCCGGGATGCCGTTCTACGACGGGGGCGCCTGCGGCTAGTGGCTGAGCATCTTCTCGTAGCTCGTGCCCATGACCTCGGTGACCGGCTTGCCGGCCTTCACGTCCGCCGCCATCGCACTCTCGCGCTCGACGATGCGCTCAGCCTCGGGCACGACCTCCGCCGCGCGCTCCGCCGGCACGACGACGATGCCGCTCGCGTCCGCGATGACGTAGTCGCCGGGGCGCACGGGCACGCCGCCGATCTCGATGGGCTGGTTGGTGGACTCCTCGATGATGCGCCCGCGGGCGGTCAGCGGCGTCGCGGCACGCCCGTAGAGCGGCAGCCCGAGGCCGCGGGCCTCGTCGACGTCGCGGGAGGCGCCGTCGATGATGACGCCGGCGACCCCCTTGGTGCGCGCGGCCGTCGAGAGGATGCCGCCCCAGCCGGCGACGTCGGTGCGGCCGTTATGGTCGATGACGATGATATCGCCCGGGTCCGCGCTGACGACCGCCGTCGCGCCGAGGTGCACCTTGGCCTCCTCCTCGCCCTTGGTCTTCAGGCGGACCGTCACGGCCCGGCCGGCGATGCGCTCCGTGGGGTAGAGGGGCACGATGCCCGTGATCGTGCCCTTGATGCCGAGCTTGTCCTGCGCGTCGGAGACGGCGCAGGTGTCGAGCTTGGCGAGACGGCTCGCCCATTCGTCCACTGCCATGGTTCCTCCTCGGGGACCGCGCTACGAGCCGCCCTCAGGCGACGTACGCGGTGAACTGGAGCTGAAGCTGCATGTTGCCGGCGAGAGCGTCGTTCTGGATCGTGTGGCGCGTCGGCCGGCTCTCCTCGTCCGGGAACATCGCGACCCACTCCTCGTTGATGATGGGCCGTGCGTCACGGCTCTTCACGAACACGTTCATGTGCGCGATGTCGTCCGTGGTGCCGCCGGCGGCGGCCATGATCCGGCGCACGTGCTCGAAGGCCCACTTGGCCTGCTCGGCGATGTCCTCCGGCACCTCGTTGGTGTCCGGGTTCATCCCCATGACGCCGCCAGAGGTCACGAGAGGGCCCGTCTTCGTCGCGGGCGGGATCGGCTGTCCACCGTGCCACTTGCCGGGGATGTGCAACACCTTCCGTGCCATGCTCCCACCTCCACTCTGATGTTGGGTCGATATAGGGCCGATGTAGGGCGCGGCGCGAGTATATCGACCGGCGCTTGGAGGTGTCAAAAGGGCGGCGGCGTGGCGCTCAGGCGCGGGCGGGCCGTCCATCTGCGCCCCGCTCGGCGCGCTCCGCATCGACCTCCTCCACCAGCTCGCGCACGTGCCGCAGATCGGAGCTCAGCACGTACATGCTGAGTGTGATCACGAGGATGGCGCCACCGCCGAGCCCGATGGCGAAGGGCGTGCTGTTCGCCCACGTGGCGATGACGCCACCGAGGAGCGCGCCGAGCGGAGAGAGCGACCAGATGATGGAGCGCAGCCCCATCACCCGTCCCCTGAACTCCTCGGGCACCAGCAGGTTCAGCACCACGTTCGTCGAGACCTGGAACACGGTCCAGAACGCACTGGCCAGACCCACGAACACCATCGCGAAGGCGAAGGAGCCGAAGAAGCTGGAGACCGCCAGGGCCAGGACCGAAGCGCCCAGCAGGAAGGCCCCACCCACCATCACCCAGGAGCGGCTCGTGTACGCGCCGAAGGAGGCCGCGACGAAGATACCGGCTATCCCCCCCACCCCACCGACGGAGAGGATCAGCCCGAGGCCGCTGGGCCCGACGTTCAGGTCGTCCTTCGCGAGCGCCGGCATGAGCTGATGGAAGGACAGGCCGAAGAAGCCGATGGTGAACGTGAGCAGCAGCAGCATGAGGAACACGCGGGTGCGGACGACGAACACGAGCCCGTCCCGGATGTCGTGCAGCACCGTGGCCCCGGTGGACCGCCGGATCTGCGGGATCTTGATCATGAGCACCGCGACGACGATCCCCGCGAATCCGAGGGTTGACGCGTAGAAAGCGATGGCGGCGCCGAGGCGCGCGTCGCCCGTCACCCGGTCCACGACGGCGATGGTCCCCAACGCCAGCGCCGGGGCGAACACGCGGGTGCCGTTCCAGACGGTCTGGTTGAGCGAGGCTGCGTGGATGAACTGGTCGCGCGGCACCAGCGCGGGCCACACCGTCCGGCGCGCCGGCTGGTCGATCGAGAGCACCGTGCCGATGAGGAAGGCGAAGACCAGGATGTGCCAGACCGCGATCTCGCCGAACAGCGTGACCGTCGCCAGCAGGACCGTGAGCACGCCGGCGGAGGCTTGAGCGAACAGGATCAGCCGCCGGGGGTCCATCCGGTCGGCCAGCGCGCCGGCGAGCAGGTTGACGAGGAGCCCCGGGACCGCCTGCGCGCCCGCCACGAAGCCCAGCGCCGCGGGCACGCCGACGAGGTCGTAGACGAGCCAGCCCTGGGCGGCCACCAGCATCAGATGCCCCGTGACGCTCGAGAGCATCCCGAAGTAGTAGATACGGAAGTCGCGGATGCGGAGAACGCTCAGGAACTCGACGCGCCGGGAGAGGAAGGACGACACGCCCCCTACGCTACCCCAGCGGGCAAGGCCACGTCGAGGGAGCGCGCCGACGGGGGCATCTATACTTGGGGCGCGTCATGACCTTCCTCTCCTCGACCCTGGACCGCGCGCGCAGGAGCTTCTACGGCTGGCGGATGCTCGGGCTGATGCTGGGGCCCCGCGCCGCCGGCACCGGCATCTTCATCGTCGGCAGCACGCTGTTCATCATCCCACTCGAGGAGAGCCTCGGCATCCACCGGGGCGTCTCGTCGCTGCTCTTCGCCCTCAGCGGGCTCGTCGGGGGGCTGAGCGCACCGCTGAGCGGCGCGCTCATGGACCGCTTCGGGCCGCGCCGGGTGCTGCTCGTCAGCGTCTCCGTCATGACCGCCGGCTACGTCCTCTTCGCCGTCTCGCCCAACATCGTCGTCGTCTTCGTCGTGTTCCTGGTGCCCATCGGCCTCACCGGCCTCAACGTGGCGTTCAACGCCTCCTCCGGGCTCGTCAACAACTGGTTCGACCGCTCCAAGGCCACCGCCATGTCCACCATGCAGGTGGGCTCGGGGCTCGGCGTGCTGGCGCTCGTGCCCGCCCTGGCGCTCATCATCGATGCCTCGGGCTGGCGCATGGCCGCGCTGGCGGCTGCCGTCGCGGTGTTCGCGCTGGGGTTCCCGACCACGTGGGCGTCCCGCGATACGCCGGAGGAGATGGGGCTGCTGCCGGACGGCGCCGCACCCCAAGAAGGGGGTGGCCTGCCCGCTGCGCACGACGGCGGGCTGAGCACGCGGGCCGCGATGCGCACGCCCACCTTCTGGCTCATCACCGCCGCCGCCTTCTGCTTCGGCGGCGCGTCCGCGGGCGTGGGCATCCACTTCGTGCCCATCATGGTCTGGAAGGGCATCGACCCCGTCGCAGGAGCCCTCATCCTCACCGTCTCCACGGCATTCGGAGCGCCGATCGCGCTCGTCGCGGGGCGGCTCGCCGACCGCTTCAGCCCGTCGTGGGTCGCGGGCATCGTCGCGCTGACCGCCGGGGCAGGCGTCGTCATGATCAACGTCGCCGAGCAGACATGGGTCATCTGGGCGGGGGCGTTGCTGGTCTCGGCCAACTACAGCCTGTACTCGCTGCTGTGGGCTGCCGTGGGCCGCGCATTCGGCAGGCGCGCGTATTCCACCATCCGCGGCTCCGTCATGGCCGGATCGATCGGCGGGACGACGGGCACGCCCATCCTCGCCGGGTTCCTGTTCGAGCGCACGGAGAGCTACGCCCTCGCGCTGTGGGTGATCGTGGGGCTGTGGGCCGCGGCCGCCGTCTTCCTCACCGTCTCGACGAGGGCGCGGCGCACCGAGCGCCTAGCGGCCTAGGGCGCCCCGGGCGCCTCGGGCCGCTACACGTCGATGGTATCGAAGGCGCCGCGCTGCATCGCCGCGGTGGAGAGCAGGTCGCCGAGGACCACGCGCGCCTCGGGCCGGCGCAGGTCCAGCGACGAGATCGCGATGGCGCGGTAGAGCGCGCCGCTGGCGATCCGCGTGGATACGCTTCCGCCGAGGGCCGGCACCTCGAGCCCGAGCGCCTGCGCCATGAACTCGGCCTGGAGCTCGCCCACCCCGGAGGCATGCGTCTTGGTGAGCGCGCGGCGGCCGTGAAAGAGCGTGCAGCCGCTGCGGAACCGCCGCAGCGTGACCGGCGTCTCGCCCCGGGGCCGGTTCAGGACCGACTCCGCGTACTCCTGTGCGCGTGTGCGCGAGATAGCCACGGTTCCGACCTCCTCAGGCCTCGCGGTCCAGCGAGCGGCGGCGCAGCCATCCCCGCACCGGACCCTCCAGCAGCGCCGCGGCCACGACGCCCCAGACGATCACGACGGCGAGCAAGAATGGTGCGTTATCGCCCATCGCTCACGACCGCCACTGGGGCGAGCTCGTCAGGTGCAGGCCGCACTCCGTCTTGCTGAAGCCGGACCATCGTCCGGCCCGAGGGTCCTCCCCCGGTGCAACAGCCCGCGTGCAGTGGGTGCACCCGATGCTCGGGTAGCCCTGATCGTGCAGCGCATTGTAGGGGACGTCGTGCTCCCGGATGTAGCCGGAGACTTGGTCCTGCGTCCACGCCGCCAGCGGGTTGATCTTCGCGAGGCCGAACTTCCAGTCCCATTCGACCGGGCGCACGCTCCGACGGTCGGACGACTGGTCCCGCCGCAGCCCCGTCACCCACGCGCCCCTGCCCGCGAGCGCACGGTAGTTCGGCTCGACCTTGCGCAGCGCGCAGCACATGTCCGGAGCGCTGCTCCACAGCGCCTCTCCGAGCTCCGCCGCCTGCTCCTCCGGGGACAGCGCCGGGTGGTACGCGACCGCGCGGATGCCGTAGCGGCGCTCCACCTCGCCGACGAGGGCGTAGGTCTCGGGAAACAGGAACCCGGTGTCCAGGAAGAAGACCTCGATGGGGAGGCTCAGCTTCGAGGCCATGTCGACGAGCGCCATGCCAGAGGTGCCGCCGAAGCTGCACGCCATGGTGAGACCATCGCCGTAGCGCTCGGACGCCCAGCGCAGGACCGCCTCCGGTCCTTCGCCGTCGAGTGCGCTCGCGGCCGCTTCGAGCTCCTTGAGCTCGGCCGGCGCAGGGGATGCAGGTGCCATGTGTTCCTCCCATGAAAAAAAGCCCCCGTCACGTGTCGTGGCGGGGGCTTGGCTCTCCTCGTGTGGCCCGGAAGCTACCGGCCGTCGCGCGGAGCGCGCGACGGGGCAGCATCGGGCGGACGCCCCCGATGCGGATGGGGACAGCAACAAGCGCACATCTCGTGCGCCATGCGATGGCGGCGATACATCAGATCGCGCACTCGCCTTCCCCGCGCTCCAGCTTGAAGATCACGGTCTTGCCCCAGTCCATGTAGGTGGCCAGGTTGGCCTTGTTCAGCGCGCCGACGTCCCGGTACTTGCCGGCCAGCTCCTCGAAGGGCCCGGTGCCGACGCGGTCCACGAAGTCGTTGAACCGCTCGCCGTCGCCGCGCTCGCCCTGGTAGTAGGTGAGTATGTCGGTCATGAACTCCGGCAGCCGCTTCGCCGGTACCTTCGCCTTCACCCGGTGACCGAAGCGCACGTCGTCCGCATTGCCGTAGTTGCCCGCCAGGAAGACCTCGTAGGCGGGCACGTGGTTCCCGTCGCCCTTGGTGACGGCGCCGTGGAAGCCGATGTTCGCGATGTGGTGGCGCGAGCAGCCGTTCGGGCAGCCGCTCACCTTGACGTGCAGCTCCCTGATGAGCGGGTCCTTGGTCCCGAACTCCCGTATGGACTTCCGAAGTGCGATAGAGACGCCCATCGCGGAGGTGATGCCCATCTTGCAGCTATCGGTGCCGGGGCAGGCGACCACGTCGGTGATCTGGTTCGCGCCGTCCTCCGAGAGGCCGATGGCCTCGAGCGCCGTCCAGAAGGCGTGGAGATAGCCCTCGGGCACCCAGCGGTAGAGCAGGTTCTGCTCGGCCGTCGTGCGCAGCCGCCCGCCGGCGAAGTTGCGGGCGATGTCCGCCAGCGGTCCGAACTGATCGGAGGCGATGTCGCCCAAGGGCAGCGTCACGAACACGCAGTTGTACCCCTCCTGGGCCTGCGGGAAGACGTTGGAGCCCTTCCACGCGCTGAACGCCTCGCTCTCCTCGATCTCGGGCACCGGGACCAGCGGCGGCGGGTCCTCCTCGAGCTCCGGCGGCAGCTCCATGAGCGGCGTGGGGTCGAAGTCGGCCTTCGCCCACTCCCCCGTGAGCTCCTCCTCGACCTCGGCCCGGAAGACGTCGATGCCGACCTTGTCCACGTGGAACTTGATCCGGGCGCGCATCCTGTTCTTGCGGAGCTCGTCCGTGCGGTGGAAGACCCGGATCACGGCCTCGGAGACCCGCAGGTACTCGCTCACCGGCACGAAGTCGTAGAGGGTCCAGGCGATCCGCGGCATGATGGACGTGCCGCCGCCGACGCGCATCTCGAAGCCGCGCTCCTCCTCGCCGCCGGGGCCCTGACGGACGCGCGGCAGGAATGCGAGGTCGTGGATGTCGGCGACGACGGTGTCGATGGCGCCGCTCGTGAACGCGGTCTTGAACTTGCGGGGCAGCGCCTGCGTGAAGGGATGGCGGATGAACCAGCGCGTGTACGCGGCGAGATACGGGCCGACGTAGAAGGGCTCGTCCGGCGCCACGCCCGAGAGCGGGTCGCCCGCGACGTTGCGGACGGTGTTGCCGCACGCCTCGCGCGAGGTCAGCCCGGCAGCGCCCAGGATGCGCATGATCGCCGGGGTATCGGCGATCTTCAGGAAGTGGATCTGTATGTTCTCGCGCGTCGTGATGTGGGCCTTCTTGAGGGGGGCGTAGTTGGTGACCACCTCCCCGAAGGCATCGAGCTGGTCCGCCGTCATCGCGCCCGAGGGGATCTTGACCCGCATCATGTTCACATCGGATTGGCGCTGCCCGTAGACGCCGCGGATCAGCCGGTACATCGTGAACAGGTCCTCCGACTCCCACTCGCCCTTGAGGTACCGGGTCGCCTCGGTCTCGAAGTCGTCGACCTCGGAGGGGACGAAGGGCAGGATGGACTTGCCGTAGTCGAGCTGGAGCTTCTCTTCCCGGGTCTGGAGTCCCCGGATCACCGGGCTCTTGATCGTCGTCATCGGGTCCTCGCTTTCATCGTCTTCGATGCTGCCGGGGGGGGGGGCTGCCGGGGGCCGCCGCGGGGCAAAAAAATACTGCGCCTCCTCATCGGTTGAAAGGGCGCAGCGTTTTCGGGGCGTGCGTTGACGCGGCTGGCCCTATGGCCGACAACAGGCGCAGTTCATACGGACGAGTGTGCTCACGCCGGTCAGCATAGCATCGCGGCTGCGGACGCGCAATTGCGACGGCGGGGAGCGCTCCACAACCACGCTCCCCACACCCGGCGTGCCCGGCGCGCCCCGCTCTCTGTTCGCCGGTCCGGGCCCTAGGGCTTGACCATGTCCGCGGAGACCTGCTTGCGGTAGGAGTTCCACACGCCGTTGCGCGGTGGGTTCCCGCCGATGCGGCGCATCAGCTCCTTGAAGTGCGGGTACTCGTCCTGCCGCGGGCGGTTGGTCGCCTCGTCCAAGTAGGCGTCGGAGATCCGCTTGTGGTCCGATCCCTTGGCGGCGACCGCCCAGCGGTTCATGCGCGCCTGCTCCTCGAGCTGGAGCATGCTGATGACCGCGTCCGAGGGGCTCCGTCCGGTCATCGTGGCGCCGTGGCCCTGCATCAGGACCGCCTTGGCGTCCCCGAGGGTCCGCACCAGCTCCATGCCCTCCTCCTCGCTCCAAACGGTCTTCGTATGTGGGTAGAGCGGGAGCGGCGTGCGCACGAGGTCAGCCCCCTCCTGGCACATGGGAACCAGGGTCTCCTCGAGCACGGTCATGAGCACGACGTTGCGCGGGTGCACGTGGACCACCGACATCACGTCGGGCCGCTCCCGGAGGATGCACGCGTGGATCT
The DNA here is from genome assembly GCA_022561985.1 of Chloroflexota bacterium. Classification (GTDB taxonomy): domain Bacteria; phylum Chloroflexota; class Dehalococcoidia; order Lucifugimonadales; family Australimonadaceae; genus JADFRC01. Next base: position 15,445 of record JADFQE010000027.1, on the reverse strand, counting down.
TGACCTCCGAGCACTGCGTGCTGCGCGCTGGGCCATCGATCTTGTAGCCCTCCAGGTCGCACACGATCATGTCGTAGTACTGCATCTCACCGAGCGAGTCGATCTCGTATCCCCGCCCCTTCACCACGAACTTGTCGGGCTGGTTGGGGACGCGCATGCTCACGTGGCCCAGGCCTGCCGTCACGCCGGTGGCGAGCCCGGTGGCTGCGAGTATCCGTGTGGCGATGGCCACCTCGTACTTCACCTCGTCGATCTCTCGTCCCATGGGCAGGCCTCCTTCTGGTGAATAAATGGCTGGTGAACAAATGGGTCTCGTGAACGTTCGGACGATGGACGCCCGGTCCACGCCCGCGCATTGTCGGCGGCACCGGCCAAAAAGCAACCCGGGCCGTGTCGGAGCCGTGAATGACCATGATGGGCGAGGACGCGCTGCCCTGGTTCCGGGGGCACGGCCAAGGACCGTATCGCATCCGAGGGCCGGGCCGGCCTCATCCGCCACTTCCCGGCGCCGGCCTAGCTCCTAGGACGAACCCGTCGCGTTCGCGCGGCTCGCGCGGCTCCCCACGGGCCTGCCCCGGCTCTCCATGGCGATCGAAGCGTCGAGGTTCGTGTCGATCATCCTCAGGTCCGGATCGCGCACGATCCCGATGGGGTCCAGCCCCTGCTGCACGCGCTCGATGTTCTCGCGCAGCATCGTTCGGAGCAGCGAGACGCCGCGGTCGCCGTAGCTCAGGTTCTCGGCGGCGCGGTTGGCGATCGGCCCCTGCGTCTCCCACACCATGTAGTCCTGCTGCGGCACCATGTCCATCTTGTGCCGAGCGACGGGATGCCGCGCGTCCGGCGGGTCCTTGTAGGGGGCGTCGTAGCTGAAGGGCAGGTCCTCGGGGTCCTCGACGATGCTGCCGTCCTCCGACGGTGTGAACGCGACCACGACGTGCCACATGTGCGTGTCGTCGATGGGCACGCGGATCTGCGTCCGGTCCCCCACGCGGAGGATGTTGGGGAAGATGAGCGGGTGGGCGTCCACCTCGCCGTTCTTGTACACGCGCGTCTTGATGAGCGCGCCCCACTCCTCGACGTGGTAGTCGTAGCTCTCCACGTCGTCGATGAAACCGCGGGTGGTATTCGGGGGCGCCTCGCGTCCGGCGCCGTCCTGGTGCAGTATCTCGAGGTGTGGCGAGTCGGCCGAGTTCTCCATGGGCTGGAACCAGTTGCAGTCCAGCACGGGGCGCACCGTGATCTTCCGCGTGCCGTCCTTGCGCACCCAGATGTCGTAGGGCGGGATCACCGGCGCCGGGGACGGCCCCAGGTACGCCCAGTAGAGCCCGATGAACCTCTGGACCGGGTAGGCCGTGTGCTTGACGCTCTTCATGATGGCGTCGTTGCGCTCGGGCGGCGTCTCGAGGATGTTGCCGTCGCAGTCGTAGAGCCAGCCGTGGTAGGCGCACGAGATACCGCGCTCCTCCACGCGCCCGTAGAGCAGCGAGGCGCCGCGGTGCGAGCAGTGGTCGGCGAGCAGGCCGACGCGTCCGGACTTGTCCTTGAACAGGACGAGGTCCTCGCCCAGGATCCGCACGAACATGGTGGGCCGCTCGTCGGTGAGCTCCGCCGAGACGGCGACGGGGTGCCAGTAGCGCCGGAGCAGCTCGCCGCCGGGCGTGCCGGGGCCGACGTGGGTCAGGAACTCGTTCTCTTCCTTGGTGAGCACGGGAGTACCTCCCCACGAGGGGCCCGCCGGGGCCCCGTTCAACCGCGGTTACCGGGCCGAAGCGCCCGAGGAGCTCGTCGCGCTCGATGAGGACGCGGAGGGCTTGCTCTCTTCGCGCTTCGCCTGCTTCACGGCCGTCGCACGCACGTCGTGACGGATACCGAGCTTCAGCCCGAAGGCACGGGCCAAGCTGGCCAGCCCCACCGTCATGGCCATGATGAACAGACCGACGATACTGGCCTCCTCGCGCCGCCCGATGCCGGGGTCGGCGTATTCGAGGGCCAGCAGGGACAACGTCATCGTGCCGCGGTCGGCGATCAGGATGATGCTGCTCACCGTGCCTGCCGCGACGGTGAAATTCAGCGTCATCAGCAGGATCAGACTCGGCATGAGCAGCGGGATCCAGATGGTGAAATACGTCCTGAGCCACCCGGCGCCCGAGACACGTGCCGCCTCCTCCATGTCGGAGCCGATCTGCACGAAGACGCCCTTCATGAGGTTGGTACCGGTGGTGTTGCCCTGGATGATGACGACCAGCAGCAGGGCCCACAGCGTTCCGTAAAGGAAGAACAGCGGCCTGAACTCCTCGAGTCCGGGGAACGGGAAGGGACCGAGGAAGAGCCAGAGCAGGCCGAGGCTGGACAGGATCCCCGGTATCGCTCCAGAGCCCCAGATGATGAGGTCCAGCACCCACCGCCCGCTCAGGCGCGTGCGCACCAGGATGTAGGCGAGAACGGAGAAGAGCAACGGACTCAGGATGGCCGAGGTGATGGCGAGCACCAGCGTGGTCTTCACGGCGATGAAGAAGAGGTTGTCGCTGAGCACGTAGTCCCAGTGGCCCAGGGTCCACACGGTATTGAGGTTGAAGTACCCCACGCGGGTCATGAAGCTCCCGACCGCGAGCGCGATGGCCGGCCCGATGGTCAGCAGAAGCAGCAGGGCCAGGATCGTGCCGAAGATGAGCCCATTCCACCGTCCGAGGCTGATCAGCCCCGGCTTGAAGCTGCCCGTCACCGTGGTGTAGCGGCGGCGGGAGATGATCCACCGTTGCAGGGGGATGATGACGGCGATGACGACCAGCGTGAGCGACGCCAGCACGGTCGCTCCGCCGTAGTTCGGCACGTCGGAATGCCTTATCATCTCGTAGATCTTCGTGGAGTACACGAAGAAGCCGATGGGCGTCCCGAGCAGCAGCTCGGTCTCGAAGGACTGGAAGATCCGCAGGAGCTGCAGCGCGAACACGAGCACCATCGGCGAGATCATGAGCGGCAGGGTGACCCGGAGCATGGTGCGCAGCGTGGACGCGCCGGAGACGCGCGCCGCCTCCTCCATGCTCGCGTCCATGTTCCGGAAGGCCGGCGTCATGAGCATCACCTTCACGGAGATGCCGTTGGCCATGATGTGCGCCCACACGATGCCGGGGACGCTGAAGATGTTGAAGGGCCCCGTATCGACGAAGGGCAGCGCCGTGATCGCGACGTTGAAGAGACCGAAGCTCGGGTCCATGAGCATGATCCAGGCCAGCGTCGTGCTGATGCCCGGCATCATGTAGGAGATCCAGAACGCGAACTCCAGGCCGTGGCTCCACGGTATGCGCGTCCGGGCGAGCACCCAGGCGATGATGACCGCGATGGGGAAGCTGATGCCGACCACCAGCCCCCAGATCATGAAGCTGTTGAGCAGCGCCCGGACGAGGTTGGGCTCCGTCCACGCGTTCCGCCAGTTGTCGAGCCCCCATTGGCGCGTGCCGACGAACCAGTCGGGCCGCGTGTCGAGGCTGTTGATCATGAGCAGCATGACCGGCCAGATCAGGTAGAAGCCAAGCACGATCAGCATCAGCGCCATCACGAAGGTGCCCGTGCTGGGCCTCTTGATGGACCGGGCCCGCCGCTTCGCTGGTGTCGGCGCCTGAATCGCGTTCATCGGACTTCCCCTTGTTCCATATCCTCGAACTCCGGTCGGCGTGGATTCTGCAGATTCCTATGCATCACCCCTACCTTCACAGCCCACCCTATCGGACCGCGTTGAACGCGTCCTTCGCATACTGGAGCGCCTCGTCCCGCAGGACCGTGTAGGTCGGATCGGAGCTGAAGAAGAAGTACTCCGCGCCTTCAACCCGACGCTCGTACGCGAGTGTATTGCCAAAGTCGGTGACGTCGGTCCGGAGCGTTGGGTTCGGGTCATCCTCGGCCAGCGTGTGCATCATCGTCTGGCCCTCCTGTGAAAGGAACCAGTTCACCCAGAGCTTCGCTGCGTTCGGGTTCGGCCGGTTGGTGGGGATCATCATGTTGCTCGAGCTGCCGGAGGCTGCAAGCACGCCGCCCTCTATGAACTCCTTGGAGCACACGTTTTTCACGTCGCACGGGAACTTCTGGACGGGCGCGCCCAACCCCGCCAGCGCGTCGAGGTCGTTGCCAGCGGAGCCGATATTGATGGCGAAGGCGTACACGGCTTTGGCGACGCCGTCCACGATCTGACGGGTATCCTCAAGGAAGGTAACATCCAGCGCCGGGTCCACGAACGCATCGACCCACTCTTTGCCGATATCCGGGTGCACGTATGCCTCGTAGTAGCTCCCGCCTGCTCCGCCGGTCAGCGGCGTGATGGCGACGATCTTGCCGGTCCACTTCGGGTCCAGGTAGTCCCAGACCGAGTTGATGCCGTCCAGGTCCGCCTGCGTCACCAGGTCGGTATTGTACCGCATGGTCTGGATCGGGCCCGCTTGGGCGGAGAGGCTGAACACATACTTCTGAGGTATATCCGCCCACCAGTACTGCCCCCTGTACCACAGCGACGTGTCCAACACCTCCGGATGGATGAACTGCTCCGCCAGGGGGTCCAACGCGTTCGCCGGGACGAACTGTGTGTTGGCCGAGGTCGGACCCAGGAACATGACATCCACCAGGTATTGTCCTGCTTGGCGCTCCGCCATGACGCGGAGCGCTTGCGCGCTGCCGCTGCCGCTGGAGACGATCACCGTGACGCCGAACTTCTTCTCGAAGAACTCCACAACGGGCCGGTAGTTGCGACTCGCGGAGCCTCCAAGGACTATCACCAGCTCGGGCTCGGCCTTCGCGCCGGCAATCAGCGCGTCCCATTCGGCCGCGAAGGCGGCCGCCGGGTCCGGCGTGGGAGTCGGCTCATCCGCCTGCGCGGGTGAGGTCGGCGTCGCGGCCGGCACCGGCGTCGCCGTCGGGTCCGCCTGGCCGCACGCGGCCAACACGAGCACCATCGCCGCCGCGGTGAGCGCCAGCATGGTGGCGCTTCTTCCGTGCATCCTCATCCTGCTCATGGCCGTCTCCCCTTCCCCCCAGCTACCTCGCGCACGTGCGGTGGCTTGCTCTCAACACCCGGGGATCTTCAGCGGGTGGCTTCGTGGGTGGACTGGAGGAACGCGAACCCTTCCTCCCGCCTGGCGGTGTACTGCGGGTCGGACCCGAAGAAGAAGTGTGGCCAGGCCGAGTCTCGAGGCTCGTGTCATTGTCGTCCCCGTCGGCTGCCCGTCACCAGCACGTATAGCACGTATAGAAGGTGCGATTCGTATATCAGATGGGGGTCCTGCCGTCAACCGCACGCACCCCACGACGGCGGCGCTCCGGGCGATTCCCGCGCGGGCTCAGACGAGCGCTTTGGTCATCGAGATGTGCTCGATCCCCGCCTCCATGAACACCTCTCCCTCGGCGACATAGCCGTGCTTGCCGTAGAAGCTGCGCACGTAGACCTGGGCGTGGAGCACGATGCGGGCCATGCCACGGCTCCTGGCCTCGGCCTCCAAGAAGCGTAGCAAGGCGCCGCCGACGCCCTGCTTGCGGACCGTGGCCCTCACCGCCATGCGTCCCAGGCGGGCCTCGATGGCGCTCACCACCACGAGCCGGCCCGTGCCGACGACCACGCCGCCTTGCACGGCCACGGCGTGGACCGCTGCCGCGTCGTGGCCGTCGAGCTCCTCGTCCGCCGGGACGCCCTGCTCGTGCACGAACACCTCGAACCGGAGCGCGCGAAGGCCCGCGGCGTCCTCCTTGCTCGCGCTCCGCCTGACGACGATCCCATCCATGGGAGGACCCTATCTCCCTAGGGAGCCCGCGGCGGCCGGTGCAGCGTCTCCTCGATGAAAACGGCGACGATGACCGACGCGGTGAGCGCTGTCCCGGCCAGGAACGCGAACGCCACCGTATAGCTCGCCACGAACGGCAGCACCGCGGTGGTCGATAGCACGCCGAAGCTCACCGGGCTCAGGAATGACCCGCTCTGCGCGATCAGCCGCGAGAAGCCGAAGAACCGGCCGCGCGCTGCCGGCGGAGCAACGTCCGTGCCGAGGGTCTGCATGTTGCCCGAGATGATGTTCACCGCCATGTGGATGGCGATGAAGCCTCCGATGAAGTAGGAAACGGGAAGACCCGCATACCACGTGAAGGCCAGATATCCCATCGCAAGCCCGGAGAGCGCGAGGCCAGGGACGATGGTGTACTTGCGGCCGAAGCGGTCCATGATGTAGCCGACCGTGAAGGTCATCGGGATGCCGATGACGGCCATCAGGCTCCGCAGCGACCCCAGCTCCAGCGCGCTGAGGCCGTAGGCGAAAGACCCGTAGATCAGGATCACGCCGCCACCGAACACGCCGCCGCGGGTGACGTTGGCGAGGAACTGCACGAGGAACACCACCGGGATCGGGTGCACGAGCAGCTCGCGCCAGGAGGATGCCGGCGCGGCGTCACTCCCGGCCCCACGCCGGGGCGGGGCGGTCTCCCGCTGCAGCAGGAAGCTCGGGACCATCGCCGCAAGCACGATCACGCCGTGCAGCACGAAGGGCGCCCACAGCCCGATGCCGACCGCGGCCAGACCGCCCAGCACGGGCCCCGCCAGCGCCCCGAACTGCTGCACGCCGAACATGCTGGTGATCTGGCGGCCGCGCTGGTCCCGCGGGGCCGTGTCCGCGATGACGGTGATGCGGCTGAGCATCCACATCTGCTCACCGATACCGCCGATGAACCGGTACGCCAGGAACTGTACGATCGACCCATCGTTCGCCGCCACATAGGCGATCAGGAACGATGAGATCGCGACCACCACGGGGCCCGCGAGCAGCATGGTGCGCCGGCCGAAGCGGTCGATGAGGTACCCCGTGGGCAGTGGGGCCACGACGGTGCCGGCCTGATAGACGACGAACACGCCGATGGCCGCGCCGACGCCTTGGCCCAGAGACTTGGTCAGCTCCGGCAGCACCACCGCCGTCAGACCCATCCCCAGGCCGATGGAGATGGCCGGGAGGTGCAGCGTGAGGAAGAGGTTGACCAGGTTCCGCTTGGTCACAGCCCTCTCCGCCGGAGACTCGCCGCCGCGGGGGGGCTCTTGGGGGGTCGTCATGGGCCGCTAGCCGCGGACCTCCTTCAGCGCCCGGTGCACGCGCTCCGCCGTGACCGGCAGGTCGCGGACGCGGACGCCGACGGCGTCGAAGACGGCGTTCGCGATCGCGGCGGCGGTCGGCCCATTCCCCGTCTCGCCGATGCTCTTCACGTTCAGCGGCCCGAAGCCGGTCCCCGGCTCCAGGAGCACCGTCGTGAGCTCGGGGATGTCGGCAACGGTCGGCACCTTGTAGTCGGCGAAGGAGACGTCCAAGACGCGGCCTCCCTCGCTCCGGAGCTCCTCCATCATGCCGTAGCCGACGCCCTGGACCACCCCGCCGTCGATCTGTCCCTGGTGGCCCTGCGGGTTCACGATGCGCCCCGTGTCGTGCGCCGACGTCAGCCGGAGCAGGCGGACCCGTCCCGTCTCCACGTCGACCGCGACCTCGGCGATCTGGACGGTGAACGCCGTGAGGCCGGCGTCAACGTCGTCCTCGACGTCGGCGGCCCCCACGGCCGGCTCGCCCGTTCGCGCGAGCAGCGCAGCCCAGGGCTGCGCGTCGCCGGTATCGTCGCGCACGACGTCGTCGCCTCGGATGCGGAGGCGCTCCTCCGGCCAGCCGAGCAGCTCGGCCGCGAGCTTGCACGCCTCGCGCCCGGCGGCCTCGGCCGCTCCGTAGGCCGCCTGGGTCCCGAGCCGCGCGCCGCGGTCGCCAGAGATCCCGGAGTCGCTCTCGACGGCATCGGTGTCCCAGACCTCGACCCGCACGCGTTCTGGCGCGAGGCCGAGGACTTCCGCGACGACCTGGCGGAGCAGCGTGTACGTCCCCGTCCCCTGCTCGAAGATCGGCGTGCCGAGCACGACCGAGCCGTCCGGACCCAAGGCGACGCTCGCGTGCGCCACGCCGCCGCCCGCCTCCTGCTTCGTGAGCGCGATGCCCCGGCCGACGTGCGGCGCCTTCGGGGCGCCATAGGCCGCGGCGCTGGCCGCCGCCTCGAGGGTCTCGACGCCGCGCACGTGGTGGAAGCGCTCGCCGACGCCGGTCTCGTCCCCATCGCGCACGAGGTTCTTGGCGCGCAGCTCGATGGGGTCCATGCCGATGGCCTCGGCCACGCAGTCCATCTGGCTCTCGATCGAGAAGACCGCCTGGATCCTGCCGGGCCCGCGCATGTATCCGCCCGGGACGCTGTTGGTGTAGACGTGGGAAGCCGTGATGCGCGCGTTCGGGATGCGGTACGGCCCCGTGGCGCTCCGAGCCCCCGGAAGGAAGCCGCCCGGGATGAAACCCCCATACGCACCGCTGTCGAACACGATGTCGACCTCGTGCGCCACGATCGTGCCGTCGCGCATCACGCCCGTCCGCACGCGGAGCACGGCGGGGTGGCGCGGGTTGGACGCCATGAACTCTTCGGTGTAGTCACTGACCATCCGGACGGGCCGCCCCGAGGCCTTCGCCAGGAAGTAGCAGAGCGGCACGTTCCTGGCCTGGCCCTTGCCTCCGAAGTCGCCGCCGATCGTGACCGGCAGCAGCCGGATGCGCTCGGGCGGGACCCCGATGGCGTACGCCGCGTGGCTCCTGGCCGTGTGTGGGATCTTGCTCGATGCCCACACCTGCACGCGCTCCTCGGGATCGATCCAGACCAAGCAGGAGTTGGGCTCCATGTACGCCTGATGCATCCGCGCCGTCGTGAACGTGTTCTCGACGACGACGTCCGCCCCCGCGAGCCCCGCGTCCACGTCCCCCCTGCCCCACTCGTTGCGCACGAACACGTTGGTCGGTCCATCCAGGGGATGCGGCAAGCCCTCGTAGCGGGCCACGTCCGGGTGGACCAGCGGCGATCCGGGGCGCACCGCCTCGAGCGGGTCGAAGACCGCCGGGAGCTCCTCGTACTCGATGACGATGAGCGCGGCCGCGCGCTCGGCCGACTCCTCGTCGTCCGCGGCGACGGCCGCGACCGGGTCGCCGACGAAGCGCACCACGTCTTGGGCGAGCACCGGAGCGTCCTTGATGCGCCGGCCCAGGAGGCGCCCGGCGACGTCGGCGCCGGTCAGCACGACGTGGACGCCGGGACATCTGCGGGCTCGCGTGGCGTCGATGCGGACGATCCGCGCGTGGGGCAGCGGGCTGCGCAGGACCTTGGCCCACAGCCAGGGACCGGGCGGGCGCACGTCGGCGGCGTACTCCGCCGCACCCGTGACCTTCTCGACGCCGTCGGTCCGTGGGACCGAGACCCCTACCGCCTGCGGCGCATCTCGTTCGGGGCTCACTGCCGGGGCGCTTCTCCTTACCCAAAGTGGCCCGCGGATGGGGCGGGACGACCGGGCTGCCGTCTTGGGCCGCCCAGGCGGGCCGGACGAGGGCGCCCGGCGGGCCGGGCGCAGTCTACCATGCGCCCGCACCCCCGGACCCGCACCGCGGCGGGGGTCCTCAGGTTCAGGGATATGCCCCATTGACGCGCGCCGCCCTCGATGATATCGGTATACCGATATGGTTATTCGGACCGATAGCACACCGGCCTATCGCTATGTACGCGTCGCGGACGCCATCCGGTCGCTGGTGCTCGACGGCACCTACCGGCCGGGAGAGCGGCTGCCCCCACAGCACGAGCTGGCCCGCGAGCACGGGGTTGCGTTCACCACGCTCCACAAGGCGCTCGACCTGCTCACGGAGGAGGGGTACGTCGTCCGCCGGGTGGGCAAAGGCACCTACGCCTCGCTGCCGCGGGAGGCCCGCCAGTCGGCGCTGGTCGTCGACGACGAGCTGAATACGAGGACCTTCATGGCGCGGGCGATCGAGCAGCACGGATGGAGGTGCCTCTCCGAGGGCACCGGAGCCGCGGCGTTGGACCGCATCGCCGGCGAGCGGTTCGATCTCATCTTCTTGGACCTCGCGATGCCCGGCATGAACGGCGCGGAGACCTTCGGCGCCATCCGCCGCCTGGACCCCGGCGCCAACGTCGTGATCATCACGGCCTATCCGGATTCGGACCTGATGGCGGATGCGCTTCAGGTCGGCCGGTTCTCTCTCCTGCCCAAGCCTTTCGGGTCCGACCAGCTGCGGCTGACGCTCGACGCCGCGGCACCACGGCCGGAACCCGCCGCGCAGGAACCATGACGGCGTCACCGGCCCGATCGAGGACGGCGCACGCACCAAGGCGCGGAGACGGGAGACAAGGGGGGTTCAGCGTGGCAGAAGGAAAGACCCGGATACTGGCGGTGGACGACGACCAGCCCACCAGGGAGATGCTTGAGAGGTCACTCTCCCTGCGGGGCTTCGAATGCATCGTCGTCGGCAGCGCCGTCGAGGCGGCAGAGCTTCTGGCCGAGGAGGACTTCGATCTCCTGCTCCTAGACATCCTCATGCCCGGCAAGTCCGGCATGGAGCTGCTGCGCGTCGTGGCGGACCACCCCCGCATGGCGGTGGTCGTGCTCAGCGCCTTCGCCGATGCCTTCGCCGCCACGAAGGCGATCAAGGTCGGCGCCGACGACTACGTGACGAAGCCGGTCAACCTCGACGAGCTCGCGGTGCGCATCGAGCGGGCCATCGAGCGGCGTACGATGCTTGCCCAGAACGAGCACATGAAGAAGGCCATCGGTGAGTTCACGGCGCTCGCCGACGGGAGCCCGTCGAAGCCGGTCGCCTGGCCGTAGCCGGCCCTGCGAGCGTCGACGCGGACTACGTGCCGGCGCTCAAGGCCGCGGCCGCGGCCTCCTTGCCCCTGCGGGACTGGGCGAACCAGACCCGGCCCTGCTTCGCGGGCGTCGCTGGGATCGTCCTGAACTGACAGTAGATGGCCGTCTCGGTCCCGGGGTTGTGGAGCCGGTAGTAGTAGCCGGCCTTGATCTGCACGAAGTCGCCGGGGTTCAGGGTGAGCTCCTCACCGTCCTCGACACCCGTCACATGCAGCTGGCCCTTCCACACGAGGAAGGTGTGCTCCGACTTCGGGTGGGCGTGCATCTCGTCCGCCTGCCCCGGCTCGTAGCAGTTGATGACCACGCCCGAGTCCTTGAGCCTGCTCAGCAGGACGGTGCCCTGCGCCTGGACGTGCTCGTCGAGGTTGGACACGAACCAGCCGTCGCTCTGGAACTTCAGGCGGCCCACGAAGTCGCGTGCATCAAGCCCATCCCCACCCTCGAATCGCGGCTGTGGCTGCGTCATGGCTGCTCTCCTTTCGGTAGCGTGGATAGCGTCTGCGATGGGTCGCGCGGCCCCACGATACACCGCCGGCGCCCCGTCTGTTCGAGCCCCACCGTCCCCTCTAGGACTCCCGGCAGGCGTCCTGACGCCGGTACCCTTCCCGTTCTAGCGGATGCTCCCGCCCGCCGCCGTAAAAGACCTTCAGCACGAAGTATGCGGCGAACCACGGCAGGACGAGCCATCGAGCCTGGTCGACCCAGTGGTACCGCTCGTGAGCCTGCAGGCAGGGGTCGTCCCATACCGGGGGCTCGTAGAAGATGAGCGGCCAGACTGTCACCGCGTGGACGGACTCCGGGAACGGCCAAGGGAGCTTCGCGACCCGCACCTCGATCTTCCCGCCGACGATCCTCATCTCGCCTCCCACGAGCCGTCCCCCTGCAGGCCGAGCCGGACAGCGCGAAAAAGACTCAGGACGGGTGGCGCGGCTCCGGCTCTTCCCCGGGCCACAACAGCTCCTTGATCTCGGCGCTGTGGGCGGGACACAGCAGGCTGGAGTGCCCGGCCTCGTCGTGATGGTCGTCGTGCTCGACGTCCAGCCGGAGACGGATCCGGGACCAGCCCTCGGACAGGTACCAGTGGTCCAGGCGGTCGGAGTCGAGGTAGTCGTCCGCGGTCTCGCATCCCGGGTAGTCACACTTGATCGAAACGATCGCTGAGTAGCCCATTGATCCCTCTCATGGCCGCCGGGGCCGTCCGGCCCCCCTCTCGCGCGACCTCGCTTCCTAAGAGAGTGCTGGTGTGTGGCCCACGGTGTCAATCGGTCCCTGCCCGCAGCGGCTGGCTTGGCTCGACTCCCTAAGCACCCGGCACGCGCGGCTCAGCAGCGACGAACCTCATCGAGAGGGAGTTCACGCAGTGGCGAGCGTTCGTCGCCGTGAAGCCTTCGCCGAGGAACACATGCCCCAGATGGCCGCCGCAGCTGGCGCACTCGATCTCGATCCGCTGCCCATCCGGGTCCGGCAAGCGGTTCACGGCTCCGGGGATCTCCCGATCGAACGCCGGCCACCCGCAGTGAGCGTCGAACTTGTCATCGGACCGATAGAGCTCCGCGTTGCAGCGCCGGCAGACGTAGACGCCCTTCTCGTAGAAGTCGTCGTACTCCCCCGTGAACGGCGGCTCCGTGCCCTTCGACTCGATGACGGCCAGCTCCGCAGGCGAAAGCGGGTTGTAGCTCGGCTTGTCCATGTTGCGTTTCCCCTTTGGGCGTCACGGCTGATTGTACGACCACGGAAGCAGTCGCCCGACTAAGCGGTCGTGGGAGGTCGGGGGTCCAGATCCCACGAACGAACCCACCCACCCAGTGGACGAGCTCCGCACATGGAATAGACTCGCACGCGAACACACCTGAACTCGGGGGAGGCACACCGTGGCAAGGAAGATGGTCGTGCGTCAGACGGACGGCTCCGAGGTCATCCTCACCGAAGTGCCGGCGGAGGACGAGGCTCAGCTGCAGGCGATGCTCCGGGATCACCCGGAGGTGCTCCCGCTGGATGACTTTGACCTCACCGGCCCGATGCTCGTCGTCGGTAAAGAAACCCAGCTGGCCTCCGGAGCGGTTGACCTCGTGGGCCTCGCCAGAGGCGGTGAGCCCATCGTGGTCGAGTTCAAGACTGGCCCCCAAAACTCCGATTTCCGTAGCGCACTCGCCCAGTTGATGGACTACGGCTCTGACCTCTGGGAGATGGACCTAGAGCGATTTGAGCACTCAGTCGCCATACGTTACTTCGCAAGTGACCACTGCACCGACGCCCAATACAAAGGGATCACGTCGCTCAGGACCGCCGCCAAGGCTGCTTGGCCGGAGATGAGCGACGCCGAATGGGATGCGGCCGCGGAGAAGCTGCAGCACCGACTGGCCTCCGGGGCCGTGGATTATGTCCTCGCCGCGCAACGATTCACGGAGGCATCCCAGCGGACCATCCATTATCTCAACCAGGTGACCACGGGGCCTCGGTTCTACGCCGTCGAGGTTGTGCGCTTTCGCGGCAGCGACGGGGAATCGGCGGAATCGTTCGAGTGTCGAACGTTGGTACGCCCAACCCCCAGGTCTGGGCCCACCACCACGATTGACCGAGACCGACTGCTATCCGCGGTCACGGATGAGCGGTACAGGGACGCTCTCGGGGAGTTCCTAGGCTCCGCAGTTAGCCTTGGCCTGGTGCTCGAATGGGGCAGTGTGGGAGTCTCGATCCGGGCGCGTACTCCGTGGAGGCCAGAGCCGGTGACTCTCGGCTGGCTCTTCCCGCCGGGCCGCTCTGGATGGATGGGGCTCACCGACCTGACCTTAGGTTACGATCCGGCGACCGTGGCCACGTTATCCGGCGGTCAGGACCTCTTCGAGCGATACGGCGAGCTCATCGGCAAGATCCCAGGGAGCGAGCCACTCAAGACGACGGCGGTCACCGGTCGCAAGCTTCCACCTGCGTGCGTGCTGAGTGAAGGCGGTGTTGTTTCGGATGTGCTGGCGACGTTCGTCAGCGGGTTGTAGCTCCGTCCGAGGACGACGCGTGAGTGGGCGCTACGGAGACAGTATCCCGTCGATGACTGCCCTGTGGCGGCCTGCATCGAGCGGGTCGGCCGTGATCTCAAGCTCGTACGCCACATTAACGATACCCGCAGGCATCCGGTCGTCCTTGAAGCTCGTCACGTCGAGGCGGGGTATGTCTTCCAAGGCAAAAAGCGCTGCGGGCATTCCCGGGTTGAGCAGCATGCCCGGCCCGGAGCGATAGATCCCCTCGTGAGAGAAGCTGTACCCAGCCGACTCCAGCTTGCTCTCGAATACCTCCGTCGCGGCAGGGAGAGGCTCACCACCTGACCCTACAAGCTTGTCTCTCACCCGATCCACATAGTTGGGCAAGCAGACCGTCGATGCCGGGTCATGTCGGACTCCGACGGAGTAGAGGAACACGTGATCAGCCTCGTTGTCTGGAGTCAGCTGCTCAAGCGAGCCAATGTGGTGGCGGCGCGTAGCTTGTGCCGTTGCTTTTACCTCGACGGCGAAACTCCCGCCCTGGAAGTCCCGGCGTCCTCTGACCCATTTGTCGATTACCGCGTCAGGAGAGCGGCCTTTCGACGGCGCTCGGTCCAACAACTCGCTGAGGAACAGCAACTCGGCCAGAAGCCCTCGCTGGGCCTCCGGGCTCATCGGAGAGTCGTGATGCCCCAGAAGCTCGAGAATCCACGCCACCCGGCGAATCAATGAGGCGTTATCGACTTCGGGATCTGCTGCCACCTCCTGAGCGAGCTCGTAAGCGATGTGGGCCATCGCCATGTTGCCAGCGACATTCGGCGGCGCAGCGATCCTCAGCGCAGGGACCTCCTGGCGAGTCTGGGCATCTACTGCGTACGTCTTGTGCTCGATGCTGCCGATCGCTGGCAGTCGCCCAAATGACTCGAGCGAGCCTCGGATAAAGAGGCAATAACGCTCGTGTCCATCCCTGCTGAGGAGCACTCTCTGGTCGTCGATTCCAGGCATTGGCTGGCCGTACCAGCGGTACGTGGTCGCGTCCGGAACGTCGATCCCATCAAAAAGTCCGACAATCTCCGCGATCGTGGGAAGTTGTGGAGTCATGCGTCTATCTCATAGTTCGCCGCTACCTGGAATGGCGGGCCGCCGGCCGGGATCGATATCCCTATCGCTGGAGTGTGGAACTTCCTCGGCATGCCCGCACCCGACCCTACCGCGTCCTTGTGAACCACGTACAGCACGACTAAGCCGGGAACGCCGGCCATCCGCTGGCCGGCGGCATCAACGAAATCTCTCCCGGGGCCGTCAAAAAACGGCATAGCACCTTCGACGTATCCGTCCCGGTCCCACGGGGCCAGGAGCCGATGCGTGCCGGCCGAGATAGCCATATCAAGCATGGGGTGGCTGAACGGGGCCGCCTCGGCCTTCAACGGCCCATACGGGAGCGCCAGATTGAACTCGGGCGCATCGTGGCGTGATTCTGCCCAGTAGCGCAGGTAGGCGGCCACCGCATACGGATCCTGGGCCAGCTCGAGCATGCGCGCCGCGGGCCGATCGCTGGACGTCGGCCTATACAGCTCTGGGCTCGGGAAGACAGAGTGATCTGGGTTGTGACCCGTTAGCAGCAGCCCGTCGAGCAGGTCGGCTATCTCACTCGCTGACCAGCCCGAGAACAGTATGCCTCCAAGTCCACTCCCATGTGCTGACACGGGCTTGCCTCCGTGGGATT
>JADFQE010000111.1 GCA_022561985.1 Chloroflexota bacterium | reverse complement strand
ATCGTCTCGCCCGCGTTGTAGCCCCAGGCAAGCAGGCGGAGCACTGGCTGGCGCTCTGCGAGAAGTACCGCCCCGAGGTGGAGGCGAAGCGGGCCGTCGGGGTCTAGGCACCCCGATAGCCCGCTAGCCGCTTCCGTCCCTGTAGCTCCAGCGGTAGTCCGGATCGGTGTAGATCTCCGGCGGCATGAGCGACGTCAGCCCTCGTTCCGCCAGCTCCGACTCGAACCGCTCTCGAACCCAAGCCTCCTCCTCTGTGTACTGGATCTCGATGGAGGAAGACTTGTGCTCGCTGAACACCTGGGGCGGCTGGATCGCAAGGTACCTCGCAGGCTCCAGGCCAACGTTGTAGTGGCCGTGCCACCACTTGTCGGGCGGGTTGAAGACGGTCCCCTCCTGCCAGGGCACGATCGTCTTTTCAGCGTCGTCATCATCGTGGGCCCACATGACCGAGAACCCCTCTCCGGAGACGAGTACGAGCAATGCCCCCGGCCGGAAGGGCCCCGGTCCATGCCGGTGCGTTTTCTTGTACGTCTGCTTGGGGAAGACAGACATGTGGGCGTTGAACGGGATGCCGGAGAAGTGAAAACTGACGCTGTGGCCGGCCGCCCCGCGGCTCTCGCGGCGTGAAAGGCTGTCCCAGACCGCAAGGTCAGGGAAGAAGCTGCCCGACCATACGGCGCGGTCTCTGCGTCCGGCGACGGCGACCGCGGTCGCGAAGAACTCGCGCTCTTCGTTCGCGTCCATGCCTGGCGCCGAGTCGGGATTGTTGATGAAGGCGCTCGGATCGGGCACCGCCCCCAACGCCATGGGAAAGGCGTTGTAGTGGAGCAAGCGGGCCGACTCCGTGCCCTGGGTGTTCGTCAGCTGATGGGTGTAGTTGCGCGGGAGCAGCATGAGGCTGTGAGCGCTCCACTCGACCGTCTTCTTGGCCTCACCATCGCCGCGCCAGGTGGTCGTGAGCCCGCGCCCTTTCACCACATAGACGATCTCGTCCAAGCCGAACTTCAGCGGGGGGAGGGTCTTCCCCGGCGGTATCTCCGTGATGCGCCCCTCGGTCAAGCTTCCCTGGCCCTGGAGCGACACGAAGGCTGCATTGCATTCCCGCTCGGCCCACCAGCTCAACTCGGCCGTACGTACATCCTGCAGAGCATGACCGCGGTAGACAGGCAGCCCGGTCGAGCCGACCCAGTGCTCGTAGGGTCCCACCTTCTTCTCACCGGGAAGGGGCTTCCACCTCAACTTGGGAACTTCCGTAGCCTCGGCCATCTGTTTGCTCCTCCCGGAAAGTGGTTGCTCGCTCGCTTGGTCTTGCTGAGTTTCCGCCATGCCTGCGCGGCTGGTCGTTAGCCAGCGCAACCACATGGGGGCATTCTAGCCGCAACGGCCAGGGCGGACTAGCTACAGCTAGTTCGCAGAGGGCATCGGTTGGCCGAAGATCGGCAGCCGCGATTAGCTCTGGCGTGTTCTCGGGGCGGTGATCGGACTCGATTGGCGGGCGCCTGCATGTGCGCGCCGTGCGCAACCTTATTTGGCGCGGGGCCCGTTCCGCGCTATTCTTCGCTGCGTTGATGTGCCCCTGACGCAACTTCGGATGGAGGATGCAGTGAAGCGCCTCATCCTCGCGCTCATGTCCGTCCCACTCGCACTAATGCTGGGCGCATGCTCTGCCGGGCCCACGGCAACTCCGGCGGCAGCGGCGACACATGCAGCCACCGATACGCCCACAAGTGTCCCCACGGCCACCCCGACGGCGCCGCGGCCGCTACCGCCCCTCGCCGCGCCGTGCCCGCCGGGCGACGGGGCGGTCTACGACGTCGGCGAGTGGATCGTGGAGGACGGGGCTTTCGAGCTCCGCATGGGGGCGGATGCATATTGGGGATACGAGGCGGAGCAGCGCGTCTCCTCGCTCACGGACGGCATCGTGATGACGTTCAACCCCGGTGACACCCTCCGGATCGGGACGCTGCGTTCCAGCTCGAGCCGCAGCACGATGCCGCACGGCATCACGGTGGTCGGGCTGGGCGTCGACATCCAGCTCGCGGTCGGTGAGTCCCGCGAGGGAGTCGTGATCGCGGTGTGCGAGGTCGGGATCTATGCCATCGACGACTTCAGGGACCGCGGCGCGCACGGCATCGCAGACATCGTCGTCAAGGAGCCACCCCCCCTCTTCGCCGGGCCGGTCATCTACGAGGCTGACTCGCTGGTCCTGGAAGACGGGATCTTCGAGCTGCGGATGGGATCGGAGGGCTACTGGGGCTACGCGCCGGGAGACCGCGCCAGCACACGCGGGGGTGAGGAGATCGTGATCACCGCGAAGGTCGGCGACACGCTCTCCTTCGGGCTGTTGCGCCAGAGCGGGAGCCGCAGCACCAAGCCCCACTCCCTGACGATCGAAGGCCTGGGCATCGACATCCCGCTGGCCGACGCGAACGTGTCGCCGTTCGAGATCGAGCTTGAGCGGGAAGGGACGTTCCTCGTCGACGACTCGAGCGACCCGGGCGAGCACGGCGTGTTCAAGATCGTCGTCGGGCCGGGAGGGCCGCCATCCACCGTCTACGCGCTCGACTCGTGGGTGGTCGAAGACGGCGTGTTCGAGCTGCGGATGGGGTTGGAAGGCTACTGGGGCTACGCCCCTGGGGACCGTGTGAGCACCCGCGGCGGCGACGAGATCGTGATGACGGCACGGGTAGGCGATACGATCACGATCAACCTCGTCCGCCAGAGCGGCAGCCGGAGCACCAAGCCTCACCGCTTCACCATCGAAGGTCTTGGCATCGACGCCCCGCTGGCGGACGCGAACGTGGTGGTACTCGAGTTGAAACTGGACGCGGCGGGGACGTTCCTCATCGACGACTCGAGCGACCCTGGCGAGCACGGCAGCGCCAGGATTGTCGTGGAGTGACCGCGAAGGAAGCGGGGCCGTCCCGGCGCCTACTTCTCGAAGTACACGCGCCAGAGCCCCCCACCCACCGGGTGGCGAGTGTAGTCGCCGCCACCGCGGTGCTCGAAGCCCTTCACTTCGTCGATCCAGCCGAAGAACCGGTCGTAGCTCCAGCCCATGTCCTTGGTATAGGCCGCGTCGTACACGCGGGTTGCGATCTGGCGGAACATGGCCAGGCGCTCCTCGAGGCTCTCCAACCTTACGTACTCGTCGGAGAGCCGGTCGAGCTCCGGGTCGCAGAACCGCGCCGTGTTGCTGATGCGGCGCTCGCCCTCTCCGCAGCGCCATCCGCTTGCGCCGTACAGGACGGGATCCCCGGTCCAGCCGCCGCCGCGCGTATTGATGTCGAAGTCCCCCACGATCTGGCGTTCCTCGTAGATCCCTTGCTCGAGGATCTGGAGGTCGACGACGAAGCCGGCCTCGCGCAGTTGGCGCGCAAGGCTCTCGCCCACCGGCTCGCCCTGACCGCGCCCGACGATGAGCCGGAGGGGCGTGCCGTCGTAGGTTGTCGCGGCGAGCGCCTCCTTCGCCTTGTTCACGTCTCCTCGGCGTCGGGGACAGCAGTCCTGGAGGATGTCGTCCCAGACAGAGCCTGGGGGGACTGGCATCGAGACCAACGCGCCGAGGCCGAAGTAGACCTCATCGAGGAGCTTCTCCATGTCCATCGCGTAGATCGCGGCGAGCCGGAGGGCGCGGTCGTGGAACAGCGGAGACTCGACGTTGAAGGAGATACGCTCGTAGCCAGAAAGCGTCGCAGGGCTGACGGTGATGCCACCGATATCTCCGGACTGCACCCGAGGGGCGAAGATAGGAGAGAGCCGCTCGGTAAGCTGTATCTCCTTGGTCCGAAGAGCGTTCGCCCGCCCAGTCGAGCTGGAGATCAGCTTGAAGACGATCCCGTCAAGGTATGGCTTGCCGCCCCAGTAGTCGTCGAACCGGACCACCTCGGTCCGGTCTCCCGGCACCCATGCCGCGAACTTGAACGGACCCGTGCCCGGCGGCGTCTCGCTCACCGTGATCTCTCCCGGCTCGAGGGAGTTCGCGGGGATGATGCTCATCGCGGAGATGTCGCTGATGATCAGCGGGAACGATGGCTGGCTACCCCTCATGTTGAACCGGACGGTGTAACGGTCCACCACGTCCACAGAGGCCACGGATGGCCCGAGGTCGTTGTGGCCCCTGGCCGCATTCTCGGCATCCATGATGTAGTTCACATCCCACGCGACGTCCGTGGCGGTCATTTCCTGGCCGTTGTGGAACAGCACGCCCTGCCGGAGGTGGAAGGTCCAGACCGAGGCGTCGTCGTTGGCCACCCAGGAGGTCGCCAGCATGGGGATTAGCTTGCCGTCGGCGCCGAGCTGGATCAGCGGCTCCAGCATGGTCGATTCCTTAATCGCTTGGTCCACGGAGATCGTGGTCGTCCACGGATGTGGCGACGTCATCTCCTTGGCGCTGCCGAAGATCAGCGTGCCGCCGTGGCGCTCCTCCCACCGCTCCGCTTCGAGCGGAGCGGTGGCCGTGGACTGGGCCGTATCGACCTTGAGGAACGGCGGAGTGGGAGTGGCCGTCGCGGTCGGGGGCGGCTCGCTCCCGCCGCACGCGGCCGCGATGGCCAGCAAGGTCATGCCCAGCGCCGCACTGGCCAGCGTGCGGAGGCCCGGAACGCGCGGATTCATGTCTCCTCCGATCCCACCGCGAGGGTGCGCGGAGCGGGAGCTGGGCTAGGAAGCTGCGAGCTGCGCTCGCTCCGCCCGGACCTCGTGGAGGAGGCGGAGGTCCCACAGCGCCAGCGGGTTCATCTGCTTCACCTCCGGGTAGAGCATGCCTGATAGCCGGTGGACGTTGATGATGCCCTGCGGGTTCGGGAAAAGCGTCGGCTCGTACTCCGCGATGCGCTCGTCATACCGGGAGGCGAGCCGGTCCAAGTGGCCGTCGGGCAGCGGAGAGACGGGGTCGCGCAGCATGCCCAGCGTTTCCTCGCGGTTCGTGGCGAAGAACTCCGTCGCCTCCGTCATGACGTGGATGACCCGCCTCGCGAGATCGCTGTCCTTCAGGACGTTGGGCAGCATGCTCGTCAGCGTCATGTTCTTAATCATGGGGAAGGGCGGGAACTCGAAGACCCGCAGACCGGCCTCCCGTGCGCGATCTCCGTGGCGGGGCGATATCAAGCACGCCTCGGCCTTGCCTTCGAGCACCGGATCGAACGGGGCGCCGCGCTCCGGGGCAAGGCGGCCCCGGGATTCACCTTTCACCCAGTCGACCTGGTCGATATCGACGCCCTGCATGCTCAGGAACAGCACCCTGGTGCCCGCGTTGTGTGCGATGTGATGCCCGTTGTCCCACAGGGGGCTGCCCATCACACGCCTGCCCGTCAGCATCGGCAACGACGTGATCTCCTGCGTCGTCACCACCCATAGGTTCTCGTAGTTGACCGTCTGGCCCAGGCATATCATCGGGTGCCCTTCAGCGATCCGCCTGTAGGGCGATACGTGGTCGCCGAGGATGAAGTCGATGTCGCCGCTGAACAGTCGCTCCTCGTCGCTCGTCGCGTCGACGGAGAATTCCAGCAGCCGCACGTCGACACCGTATTTCTCCCAGATTCCGCCGCTCTCCATGATGGTCATCAGCTCGATCATCGAGGGAGAGCGGAACGTGAACCGTAGGTCAAGCTTCTTCGTCGCCATGGTGGGCCTCCTCCGCGACTTGCCGACGCCGATTGTGGATCATGGAAGACGAGGTGACTCTACCATTTCAACCTAGCTTGTCGTCAATCCTCCGCATTCCCGCGGCGGCTGGGCATCGGCGTCGTGAAACCGGGTGGAAGTGGCCACGACGCCGCCGGTCAACCGGGGGAGGTTCTGGAGTTCGCCCGCGGGGCTGAGGGCGGGGGACACTGGCCGAACTGATGTAGGTACCCGCCTGAGCGATATGCCCGCTGGTCCGGCCGGCGCGCCAAGGAGTCGAGGATCGCATGGGTCTGGGGCCCGGAGATCACCCTATCCTGCGAGCAGCACGTCGAATTTGGATGGGTCGGCTATGAGCCAACTAACGCCTTCCTCAGATGCGACGACGACAAGAACGCCTCTGGGAGCTTGACGTGAGACTGCCGCGGTGAGCAGTAGATGCGGTACGTGCCGGCCTCGGGCGGCGAGAGCGTGTACCCGAAGTTCGTGTCCTCGCCGGGTTCGATCGCTTCGTTGATGCCGAGCTCATCGATCGTGGAGTAGTGCGTCTCGGTGCTGCTACTGCCGCTGCTCATGAGTCCGTTCGGGAACACCAGCGCATCGCCCACGTTGATGGTCACCAGGATGTCTCTGCCGGGGTCGCCGCCGCGGGGGCCGCTCCTGATCGTCTCGCCCGCGTTGTAGCCCCAGGCAAGCAGGCGGAGCACTGGCTGGCGCTCTGCGAGAAGTACCGCCCCGAGGTGGAGGCGAAGCGGGCCGTCGGGGTCTAGGCACCCCGATAGCCCGCTAG
>JADFQE010000110.1 GCA_022561985.1 Chloroflexota bacterium | reverse complement strand
CCGCCGGCGTGCCAAGCGTGCCGAACGCGCCCGACGTCTCCGCAGCGGCCGACGCGGCCGCACGCGCGGCACTCGCCGAGCGGCTGGGCGTGGGGGCGGACGATCTCCTCTTGGTGCGCGCGGCCTGGGTCACCTTCTCCGACGGCGCGCTGGGCTGCCCGCAGCCCGGCTTCTCCTACACGGAGGCGCTGGTACCGGGCTTCGAGCTCCTCTACGAGCACGAGCGCGTCCGCTACTCCTACCACGTGAGCGAGGACGGCGCGCAGCTCACCGACTGCATCGGCGAGGGGGCCGAGGCGCTGCCCTTCCGCACCGGGCGCGGCATCGTCAGCGTCTCCGACCCCTTCGCGCTCGCCGATGGCCGGGGGCCGCTCGCCGCCGAGGCCGTCCTGCGCACCGCGGCCGACGCGGCCGCGTACGTGGCCGGCAACCCCGGGACGGTGAGCATCGACATAGCCGCGGTCGAGTGGTCCACGCAGCTCCTCGCAGGGACCGTGGCCACGGGCACCGGCTGCACGTTCGCTGCGGAGGTGACGGGGGTCCGCGCCGACCACCCGAGCCGCGCCGTCGCCATCGACGTCCACGCCGAGGCGACGGGCTCGTGCGAGAAGGCGTGGGCGATCGCCCTGTGGGTCGTCCTCGACGACGTGCCGGACGACTACCGCGTGGGGTTCACGCTCACGTCCGCGGGACCGTAGAGCGCGAGCCCTCGCGTTAGCTCTTGCCCATCCGGAGCACCGCGAGGAAGGCCTCCTGCGGGACCTCGACGCGGCCGATGCGCTTCATCCGCTTCTTGCCCTTGGCCTGCTTCTCGAGCAGCTTGCGCTTGCGCGTGATGTCGCCGCCGTAGCACTTCGCCAGCACGTTCTTGCGCAGCGCCTTGATGGTCTCCCGCGCGATGACGCGGCTGCCGATGGCGGCCTGGATGGGCACGTCGAAGAGCTGGCGCGGGATCAGCCGGCGGAGCTGGTCCACCAGCGCCCGCCCCTGCAGCTGCGCGCGGTCGCGGTGCATGATGAGCGACAGCGCGTCCACGGGCACGGCGTTCACCAAGATGTCGAGCCGCACCAGCGGCGCGGCCTTGTATCCACCAAACGAGTAGTCCAGCGACGCGTAGCCGCGGCTGCGCGTCTTCACCTGGTCGTAGAAGTCGACGATGACCTCGGCCATGGGCATGGTCACATCGAGGACGACGCGCGCGTCGCTGGACGGCATGGCCTCGCCGGAGGCGGGCTTCGCGGAGGCGGCTTCCAGGTATTCGGTGCGCTTGAAGGTGCCCCGCCGGCCGTTGACGAGCTCCATCATCGCGCCCAGGAACCGCGACGGCGTCAGGATGGTCACATCCAGCCAGGGCTCCTCGATCGCATCGTAGGTGCCGCCCTCGGGCAGGTCGGCGGGCCGCGAGATGTCGCGCACCGTGCCGTCGTTCATCAGCACCCGGTAGCCGACGCTGGGCGCCGTGACGACCAGGTCCATGTCGTACTCGCGCTCCAGCCGCTCCTGGACGATCTCCATGTGGAGCAACCCCAAGAAGCCGCACCGGAATCCGGGGCCCAGCGCCTGGGAGTTCTCCGGCTCGTAGACCAAGGAGGCGTCGTTCATCTGGAGCCGCTCGAGCGCCTCGCGCAGGTCGTGGAACTCGGTGCCCTCGGCGGGGTACAGGCCGGCGAAGACCATCGGCTTCTGCCCGCCGTACCCCGGCAGCGCCTCCTCCGCGCCCTCGCGCGCCGTCGTGATGGTGTCGCCGACGCGGCACTCGCCCACGCTCTTGAGGCCCGTGGCCACGTAGCCGACCTCGCCCGCCTCCAGGATCGGCACGCGCTCCATGGCCGGCTTGAAGACGCCGACCTCGAGCACGTCGGCGAACGTCCCCGTCGCCATCATGCGCACGCGCTCGTTGCCGCGCACGGCGCCGTCGAGAACACGGACGTAGGCGAGCACGCCCTTGTAGGAGTCGTACTTGGAGTCGAAGACGAGCGCCCGGAGCGGCCGGTCCCGGTGCGCCTCGGGCGCCGGGATCCGCTCGATGATGGCCTCCAGCAGGTCGCCGACGCCGGTGCCGTCCTTGGCCGAGACCAACAGCACCTCGTCGGCGGTGTACCCGAAGGCGGTCCCGATCTCCGCGATGACGCGCTCCGGCTCGGCGGAGGGCAGGTCGATCTTGTTCACGACGGGGATGATGGTCAGGTCGTGCTCGATGGCGAGGTACACGTTGGCGAGGGTCTGGGCCTGGATGCCCTGGGTGGCATCGACGACGAGCACCGCCCCCTCGCACGCGACGAGGCTGCGGGAGACCTCGTAGCTGAAGTCGACGTGGCCGGGCGTGTCGATGAGGTTGAGCTCGTAGACCGAGCCGTCGGGGCGCCGGTAGCCCATGCGGACGGCCTGGGCCTTGATGGTGATGCCCCGCTCGCGCTCCAGGTCCATGGAGTCGAGGATCTGCTCCTGCATCTCGCGCGCGGAGACCGTGCCGGTGATCTCCAACATGCGGTCCGCCAGCGTGGACTTACCGTGGTCGATGTGGGCGATGATGCAGTAGTTGCGGATGAAGGCTGGGTCCATAAGGACATTCTACAAGGGCATAGCCCTTGACCCACAACAGGGCCGGCGCATCATCTCGCACGCGTCGCGCGCGGTCCCGCGCCGAGGCTGGCTGCCGCCTATTCGACGGAGCCGGGCTGCTGGAGGAACTTGAACAGGTCGCTGTCGGCGGAGAGGATCACGGTCGACTGGCCCCTGAGGAAGACCTTGTAGGCCTCCAGGCTGCGCCGGAAGGCGAAGAGGTCCGGGTCCCGCTCGAGGGCCTCGGCCAGGATGCGGATCGCCTCTCCCTCGCCCTCACCACGGAGCTCGTTGGACTGCCTGTCGGCGTCGGCGGAGATGATCTCGACCTGCCGGTCCACGTCGGCGACGGTGGTGCGGAACTGCTGCTCGCCCTGGGCGCGGAGGCGGTCGCCCTGCACCTGCCGCTCGGAGCGCATCCGGTTGAAGATGTTCTCCTCCGTGGCCTCCGGGAAGTCCGCGCGCTTGATCCGCACGTCCACGATCGTGATGCCGAAGTCGTTCACCGAAGAGTTGACCGCCGCCTCGGCGCTGGCACGCGCCGCATCGACGATGGCGAGACGCGTCGGCGTGCCGTCCGCCGTGAGGAGCGCCTCGACGATGGTGCGGTCCTCCTCGATGCCCACGAGCCGCCCACCGATGATCTCCGGCTGCGTGCTCAAGCCGACCTCGTTCCGGAGCGCCGCGATGACGATCTGGCCGATGGTGGACGCGGCCGACGCCTCGCTCCGCAAGGTCGTGATGAACTTGCGGGGATCGACGATCTGGTAACGCACGTAGGCGTCCATCTGCAGGAACTGGTTGTCCACATCGGGCATGCTGGTCGGCGGCACGTCGATGCGCAGCACACGGTTGTCCAGCCGGTTCACCGTTTCGATGAAGGGCACCTTGACCTTGAGGCCCGGGCTGGTGATCACCTGGGTGATCTCACCGAACCGCGTGATGACGACGAACTCGGTCTGGTCGACGGTGTAGAGGACCTGGTTCACGCCGATGAGCGCGGCGACGAGGGCCCCGATGAGGAAGACGAGCGTGCGCATGACTACTGCCCCCCCTCTTCCGTGCCCGCGTCCGCCGGCGCCGGCGCCCCGAGCGTGACGCCCTCGCCGGTCAGCGAGAGGAATGGCAGAACGCCGGAGCCCGCATCGGGGTCGATCACGTAGATCGTGATGCCGGGCAGTATCTCCTCCATCGCCTCCAAGTAGAGGCGCTGGCGGGTGACCTTCTTCGACTTCTCGTATTCGGCGAGGACCGAGAGGAACTCGGACGCCTCACCTTCCGCACGGGCGACGCGGGCGTTCTTGAACGCCGTCGCCGCTTGGATCACCTGCTGCGCGGAGCCCAGGGCCCGGGGGACCTGGTCCTGCTCGTAGGCGAGCGCCTGGTTGATGCGCGTCTCCCGGTCGACCCGGGCGCGGTTCACGTCGTCGAAGGCGTCCCGCACGCTGGAGGGCGGCTCGACGGTCTGGAGCTGGATGGAGAGGATCTCGATGCCCGCTCCGTAGTCGTCCAGGATGCCCTGCAGGAGCGTCTTGGTGGAGTCCTGCACCTCGGTCTTGGCGACGCGGAGGGGGTCGTCGATGCTGCGCTGGCCGATGACCTGCCGCAGGGCCGCCTCCGTGGCGTCCTTGAGCGTGCGCCCGTCCGGAGCGCCGTCTCCCGTCTCGGGGCGGTCGGGGTCGCCGGGGTCGGCCACGTTGAAGAGGAAGTTCTCGAGGTTCGAGATCCGGTACTGGACGACGAGGTTCACGTCCACGATGTTCAGATCGCCCGTGATCATCTCGGACTCGACGGGCACGGCCAGGTTCCCGACGGACCGGAAGCCGAGCTCCATGCGCTTGGTCTCGCGGACGCTCACGACGTCCACGCGGCCGATGGGCCCGGGGAAGAACCAGTGCAGCCCCTGCTCCTCGAGGTTCTGGAACTTGCCGAACAGGCGCAGCGCGGCCTGCTCCGACGGCCCTACCTGGTAGAAGCCGCTGGCCGCCCAGATCGCCAGGACGATGGCCAGGCCACCGAAGAAGAGAATGCCGACGCCGCCCCCGCCGGGGAGGCGGGCGCGGATACCATCCCAACTCCGCTGGAGGTTCTTGACCAACTGGTCAGGGTCGAACTCCGGCCGGCGATCCCCGTACATATGGTCCTTTCGTTGCTGGCCGGTGGCGAGAGTGCCTGGGCGCTCCGTCACGCCAACCCTGCGCCCCTCGCGCCGTTGCGCGCTGTTGCGCTGTTGCGCTGTTGAGGGCGGGGGCAAGTGTACGGGCACCTGCTTCCCCGTGTCAACGAAGCCGTGGACGCGGCCTGGGTGCCCTCCCCGTTGACGGGGCGTCAGGGGGCATGTAGCGTCCGGACAGGGGGAGGCGAGGAGCAACCACATGGCCGACGACTACGACGTCTACGCGCTCGGGAACGCCATCGTCGACACCGAGATCGCAGTCGACGACGACTTCCTGTCCGCCAACGGGTTGTCCAAGGGGACGATGACGCTGGTTTCCGACGAGCGCCAAGCCGCCCTGATGCGCCAGCTCGCCGGACATACCAAGCACGGCGCGGCCGGGGGCTCGGCCGCCAACGCGGTGGTCGGCGTGGCGCAGCTCGGCGGCAGGGCGTTCTTCACCGGCAAGATCGGCGACGACGAGAACGGGGCGCTCTACCGGCGCAGCATGGCCGAAGCGGGCGTGGACTTCGACGTCGACGCGATCTCCAGCTCGCCCACCGGGTCGTCGCTGATCCTCGTGACTCCCGACGCCGAGCGCACCATGCAAACGACCCTCGGCGCCTCGTATCACCTGACGGCCGACGACGTCGACGACGGACGCATCGGACGCACCCAGGTCCTCTACGTGGAGGGCTACCTGTTCGGGTCGCCCACGACCGAGGCGGTCGTGCGCCACGCGATGGGCGCCGCCGCATCGGCCGGCGTGCGGATCGCGCTCAGCCTCTCCGACCCCAGCATGGTCGCGAACTTCGGCGACGCCATCCGGCACGCCACCCGCACCAAGGTGGACCTGCTGCTCTGCAACGAGCACGAGGCCGCGGTCTACACGGGGCGCGAGCGCCGCGAGGAGTCGCTCCGCGAGCTCGCGAAGGACTGCCCGCTCGTCTTCATGACCTGCGGCGGAGACGGCTCGCTGATCTCCGACGGCGGCAAGGTGACCAAGCTCTCCGCCTACGACGTCCCCGTGGTGGACACGACCGGCGCGGGCGACCTGTACGCCGCCGGCGTGCTCTACGGCCTCACCCACGGCCTCAGCCCCGCGGAGTCGGGCAAGCTGGGCTCCTTCGCGGCGGCGCGGATCGTCGCGCAGGTCGGGCCCCGGCTGGAGTCGCCGTCGTGGGGCCCGGTGCAGCGCATCCTCGACGGCGCGCACCCGCTGGACCCCTAGCGCGAGCGCGCCGCGCAGCCTTTTGCGCCCGAGGGCGCACGCCGTGCGCCCCTACGGAATGGGCCACCCACCTAGCCCCACAGGCGGCTCGACGCGATGGCCGCGCCTTCGGCAAGCACCCGCAGCTTCGCGTAGCAGATGTCCGGGTCCATCTTGCCGTAGCCGGCGAAGGTGCCGAACCCGCAGTCGACCCCCGCGAGCACGCGCTCGCGGCCCACGATGCCGGCGAAGGTGGCGATGCGCTGGGCCACCAGCTCCGGGTGCTCGAAGGAGACGGCGCTCGGCTTGGCTCTCATCACCGCGCCGACGATCTTGGCGAGGGGGATGTCGTGGTCGTGGGGGCCCTCGTAGTTGCCCCAGCACAGGTGCATCCGCACCGATTCCGCCGGGACGTGAGCCGGTCCTTCATGTAGGTGGCGAGCCGATCTTGCCCATCTCGCCGTCGCTGACGATGTCGACGCCCACCTCCCGCTGCCGGGCGAGC
>JADFQE010000001.1 GCA_022561985.1 Chloroflexota bacterium | reverse complement strand
TGCTCCCGGGCGCGGCTTCGCTCGATGCCGCCGCCGCCTCGCTGGCGGGGAGCGAGTACCTCGCCCACGTGCACGGCCTCGTCATCGGCGCCCCGTCCATCGACCTGGCCCTCGAAGCGCGCTTGCAGACGCTCCTCGGCGCTCTGGCGGACGACCGGGCGCTGCGCTCGGCGCACGACTGCTCCGACGGCGGCCTGGCGGTCGCGGTCGCCGAGAGCGCGATCCTGGGCGGCGTCGGGCTCGTGGGGGAGGCGTCGCTCGCCAGCGGCCGGTGGGACGCGGCGCTGTTCGGCGAAGCCCCCTCCCGCGTCGTCGTGAGCTGCGCCGCCGACAAGGCCGGCCTTGTCCTGGGCCACGCGACGACGCACGGCGTGCCCGCGCTCCGCCTGGGGACCGTGGGCGGCGATCGCGTGCGCCTCGGCGGCCTGATCGACGAGCCGCTGGACGCGCTCGCCGAGGCGCACGGGACCGGGCTCGAGCAGGCGCTGGCGGGCTGAGCGCGCAGCGGCGGCGCGGCGGCCTGCTGCGGGGCGTTCCGACGATGACGGCCCGGCGCGCGACCCACGGATATCCGTGGGGAAATCCAGCGGCGAGCCACTTGCGCCGCCACGCCTGAGAGCGTGGATAATCCGCCGCGGCGCGAGCGTCCTTCGCGGGACGCTCTTCTGGTCCCAACCCTGTCCCAGTCAGCCGGGCCTATCCCAGTTCAGCCCCGGCGTGGTTTATGATGGTATGCGGCCGTGGCCCGCATCGTCGTCTGCCGCAGTTGTCTGCTGCATGGGGCGCGGCGGCGGCCGAATCCCAGCTATGAGCGGGCCGGCGCATGCCCGACGTGAGGACGGACCCATGAAAGTCATCTTCCTGAAAGACGTTCCCGAGACCGCCGACGCCGGCGAGGTCAAAGAGGTGAAGAACGGGTTCGCCCGCAACTACCTGCTGCCCAAGGGGCTGGCGGCACCGGCGACCGCCGACGCGCTCCAACGCGTCGGGGCCATCCAGAAGGCCGCCCACGAGACGCGGGTGAAGTTCTCGGAGGAGTGGAGTGTCGTCGCCGAGGCGATCACCGGCACGACCGTCTCCGTCGAGGTCCGCGTGGGCCCGAGCGGACGGCTGTTCGGGTCGGTCACGGGCCGCGCCATCGCGGAGAAGCTGACCGAGGCGACGGGCCGGGCGATCGACCACCGCCAGGTGCTCCTCGGGACCGCGATCCACGAGCCGGGCGACTACCCGGTGAGCATCCGCCTCTACCGCGAGGTCCACGCCGAGGTGATCGTGTCCGTGATCCCCGAGGGCTACTCGCCGGAGGAGGCCGCGGCCATGGCGGCGCTGGCCGAGGAAGGGCTGCCCGAGACCCTTGACGACGCGCCCACGGGCGGCGACGAGACCGAGGCCGCAGAGCCCGCCGGGGCCAGCGACGAAGAGGACGGGAAGGACGCCTGAAGCCAGCGATGGTCTACGCCGAGAAGCTTCCCCCCCATGACCCCGACGCCGAGGAGGCGGTGGTCGGCTCGCTCCTGATCGACGGCAGCGCCATCGACCGCATCGCGTCGCTGGTCCGCGCCGGCGACTTCTACCGCGAGCGCAACCGCTGGTGCTTCGAGGCGTGTGAGGCGCTTCAGGCGCGGGGCGACCCGATCGACCAGATCAGCGTGGGACGTGAGCTCGGGCTCCGGGAGCACCTCGACGACGTGGGCGGCCCCGCCTACCTCTCGCACCTGGTCTCCACCGTGCCCACCACGGTGCACATCGAGCACTTCGCCCAGATCGTGAACCGCACGGCCACGATGCGCCGGCTCATCCTCGCGGCGGGCGACATCGCAGCGCTCGGATACGCGGACGCCGCCGACACCGAGGTCGCGATGTCCCAAGCCGAGGAGCTGCTCGCCCGCGTCCGCGGCACCCACGTCGTGCGCGACTTCGTCAGCCTCCACGACGTCCTCGACGAGTACCTGGAGCAGATGGGCACGGACGCCGGGGTGCTGGACCGCGGGACCGCGCCCATCCAGAGCGGCTTCCCGGACCTCGACCTCGCCCTCGGCGGGCTGATGCGCGGCGACCTGATCATCCTCGCCGCCCGCCCTGCCTTCGGGAAGTCGACGCTGGCGATGAACATCGCCCGCCACGCGGCCGGAGAGGGGCACGTCGTGGCCGTCTTCAGCCTTGAGATGGGCCGGGAGCAGCTCGCGCTGCGCCTCGTGGCGGCCGAGGCGGAGGTCGACAGCCACCTGCTGCGCCTGCACCTGATCGGCCTCGAATCCACCCAGTCCCGCGTGACCAACGCCATCGGGGCGCTGTCCGACCTCGCGATCTACCTGGACGACTCGCCCGCGCAGACGGTGGCGGAGATGCGGAGCAAGCTGCGCCGCCTCCACAGCACCCGCCCCGTCGACCTGGTCATCGTCGACTACATCCAGCTCATCTCCGGCTCCGAGCGGCGCTCCGAGAACCGCGTGCAGGAGCTCTCCGACGTCACCCGGCAGCTCAAGGCGGCCGCCCGGGAGCTCAACGCGCCGCTGATCGCCGTCTCCCAGCTCTCCCGCGCCATCGAGCAGCGGCCCGACCACCTCCCCCAGCTCTCCGACCTGCGCGAGTCCGGCAGCATCGAGCAGGACGCGGACGTCGTGATGTTCATCCACCGCGAGGACAAGTACTACAACGAGGACCAGTGGGACCGGCACCACGCGGCCGACATGGACGCCTCGCCCTATCCCCAGCACCTGGTCAAGCTCATCATCCGGAAGAACCGGCACGGACCGACGCGCGAGATCGACCTCTACTTCCGCGAGAAATACTCCCGCTTCGAGCCGGCATTGGGAACGGCGCAACCGGGCGCATGAGGCTGGGCCGCGATGCAGAGTTCCTCAAGCTCCCCGGGCGGCGGCGCAGGCTTCGAAGCGCGCGTGCGGTCGTTGCCCGTTCCCGCGCCGCTGCTCGGCTCGCTCCTCGCGGAGATCGACGATATCGCCGAGCTCAAGTGCACGCTGCGGTTCCTGTGGTACGCCGCGCAGGTGAAGGGCTCCCCCAAGGCCGTGCCCACGGCGACGATGGAAGCCGACGGCGTGCTCGCGACGGCGCTCGGCTCGACCGGCGAGGTGCGCCGCGGGCTGCGGCTCGCGTGCGCGCGCGGCACGCTGCTGGAGGCCGCGGGCCGCTACCTGCTCAACACGCCGGAGAACCGGCGCGCCGCGGCGCGCCTCACGCCCGCGAGCGCACCGGGCGCCCAGGCCCCGCCGCCGGAGCCGGTCGTCGTGGAGCGCTCAAGCGTCTTCGCGCTCTACGAAGCCAACGTCGGCATGCTCACGCCGATGGTCGCCGAGCAGCTCCGCGACGCCGAGGACACCTATCCCTCGGAGTGGATAGAGGCGGCGATCCGCGAGGCAACCGAGCGCAACGCACGGAGCTGGCGATACATCGCCACGATCCTGGAACGGTGGGCCAGCGAAGGACGAGGAAAGAAGGGCCATGGAGAGCCTGGGCGACATCCTGAAACGCTTACAGCAGCAGATCTCCTCCGGCGCCGCCGACCACCCGGCTGAGTGGCTCGCGGCGGTCGAGGACGAGGCGACGGAGCCCGACTGCTCGATCTGCCGCGACCTGGGCTGGGTCCGGCATGAGGTGCCGTTGGACCACCCGGACTTCGGCCGTGCGTTCCCCTGCACCTGCCGGCGGGAGCGCGGCGCGCGCGACCGGCTCGACCGCCTCCGCCGCTTCAGCAACATGGGCTCGCTGGCGAGCGTCTCGCTCGAAGCGATCACGCCGGCCGGTGCGAGCGCCGAGGCCCGCGCCCGCTTCGAAGCGGCGCTCACCGCGGCCCGCGCCTACGCCGAGGCCCCACGCGGCTGCTTCATGCTCATCGGCGGCTCCGGGACCGGCAAGACGCACCTGGCCGCGGGCATCGCCAACCACCTCATGGAGCGCGGCGAGGCGGTCTTCTTCACCTTCGTCCCCGACCTGCTCGACCACCTGCGGGCCACCTACGGACCCGACGCCGAGGTGTCCTACGACGAGCTCTTCGAGCAGGTGAAGACCGTCCCCGTCCTGGTGCTGGACGACCTGGGCACGCACAGCACGACGCCCTGGGCCGAGGAGAAGGTCTACCAGGTGCTCAACCACCGGTACCTCAACGACCTGCCGACCATCGTGACCTCGAGCGTCGCCCTCGACCGGCTCGACGCCAGGCTGCAGCAGCGGCTGCTGGACCCGCGCACGTCGCGGGTGATGGACCTCGGCGCCGCGGCCTCGGCGGGCGGGCAGCGGGTCGGCGCCGTCCCCCACGAGATGCTCAAGCGCATGAGGTTCGAGAGCTTCGAGCCCGCCGGAGCGGCCGGCGCGGCGGAGGGGCGCGAGACGCTCCAGGCGGCGATCGCCATGAGCACGGCCTTCGCGCGGGACCCGCACGGCTGGCTCGTGCTCGTGGGCGACTCGGGCTGCGGCAAGACGCACCTCGCGGTCGCCGTCGCCAACGCGGCGCTCCAGCGGGGGGAGGAGGTCTTCTTCGCCTTCGTGCCCGACCTGCTCGACCACCTGCGCTACACCTTCAGCCCCGATTCCCGCGTGACCTACGACGAGCTGTTCGACCGCGTGAAACAGACGCCCCTGCTGGTGCTCGACGACCTCGGCTCCGAGACCTCGACCCCGTGGGCGAACGAGAAGCTCTACCAGATCATCGTCCACCGGCACAACGCACGGCTGCCCACCGTCATCACCACGCGCGCCATCCCCACGGGCTCCAACAACCCGATCGCATCGCGGCTGAACGACCCACGGCTCGTGGTGGTCATGCCCATCACCGCGCCCGACTACCGCCAGCCGAGCGTGACGCCACGCCGCAAGCGCGCCGCCGGCGCTGGATGAGCACGCCGCCCAGCGGTCCTGGGGGCGACCCCGGCGGCGACCCCGAGGGCGACCTGGACCGCGACCACCCCGGCGCGCCCCGAGGGCGACTTGGACGGCGACCGGGGCTGCGACTTCTGCGGCATCGTCTCCGGGCGGCTGCCCCGCACCGTCCGGCACGAGGACGACGACCTCATCGTCTTCCACAACGAGCTGACGTGGGTGCCCGTGATGTACCTCATCGCGCCCAAAGCCCACATGGGCCAGGAGGAGTTCTGGCGCTCGCCGCTCTTCGCCCGCGCCGCCGCCCTCGCCATCGACATCGGCGGATCGGACGCGCCGGGCGGCTTCCGGGTCGTCTCGAACTTCGGCGAGGACGCGCTCCAGACCCAGGAGCACGGCCACCTCCACGTGATCGGCGGCACGGGGTTGGGCCTCTACGTGGACTTCCCGCGCAAGGGCGACTTCTGGCTGCGCCGCTACGGCCGCACGGAGTACGACCCGAACCGCAAACGGCGCAGCCAAGGGCAAAGCCCTTGACCCACTCCGCGGCCGGCGGCCGACGGCGCCCGCCCGTTCCTGTCATTCTGAGGAGCGCTTGCCGGTGCTATCATCCGGACCCGCGGGCGTCGCCCGAATGAAGGAGGCGGCATGACTCTCTTCCACGGTCACGACTACAACTACGACGCGTCGCCGTACCTGAAGGAGCCGCATTGGGACTTCAGGAACATCTTTCGTGCGGGCGAGGCCGCGCCGGACTTCACGCTCCCACGGGTGGACGGCGGCGAGGTCACCCTCTCGGACCTCCGTGGCAAACCGGTGCTCATCGAGTTCGGTTCCATCACCTGACCGCCCTGCCAGCGGGAGTTCCCGCTCATGGACCAGCTCGCCCGGGACTACGAGAACGAGGCCCACTTCCTTTTCGTCTACACGAGAGAGGCGCACCCGGACAAGCATCCGGAGTTCCCCGCCATCCGCTCGATCGAGCAGAAGTTTGACCACGCGCGGATCATGAAGGAGCGGCACGGGACGCCCCGGATCATCCTGATCGACGACGTGGACGGCGCGGTCCACCGGACGTGGGCGGGGTGCTCCAACATGAGCTGGATCATCGACCACACCGGCCACGTCCATTTCAAGGCGAACTGGACCAGCGAGCCCGACCTCCGCCCGGCCCTCGACTCGGCGGTCAAGCTCCGGGAGCTCAAGCGCGAGGGGATCGCGAGCCAGTACTTCACCGAGGGCGTTTGGTACACCCGTCAGCACGGGCAGCCAGACGCGTTCGAGAAGGAGCTCGAGCGGGCGCCGAGGGCCGAGAGGTAGTCAGCACATCCGGAGGCACGAAACGGGATACCCGCGCGTTCCGGCGAGCGCCCAACGGCGGTTGTAGGCATCAGCGGCCGGCGCGAGCAAGTGGGTGCAGGGCGTGCCCTGCCTGGTAAACTGGCGGTTCCAGCCCACGGCCCCGGAGCACGCATGGCCACCTCGTCCAGACCCTCCCGCCTCCGCTACGACCCAGCCGCCATCGACCGCAAATGGCAGCGGCGCTGGGACGAGGACCGCATCTACCACGTGGACGACGACGACCCGCGCCCGAAGTGGTACGCGCTGACCATGTATCCGTACCCCTCCGGCGACCTGCACATCGGCCACTGGTACGCCATGGCGCCCTCCGACGCCCACGCGCGCTTCATGCGGATGCGCGGCTACAACGTGCTCCACCCCATCGGCTTCGACGCCTTCGGCCTGCCCGCCGAGAACGCCGCCATCAAGCGCGGCATCCACCCCTACGCATGGACCATGGACAACATGGAGCGCATGCGCGGCCAGCTCCGCTCCATGGGCTGCGTGTACGACTGGGACCGCGAGATCGTCACCTGCCTCCCCTCCTACTACCGGTGGAACCAGTGGTTCTTCCTGAAGATGTACGAGAAGGGGCTCGCGTACCGGGCCGCCGCGCCCGTCAACTGGTGCCCCACCTGCCAGACCGTGCTCGCCAACGAGCAGGTGATCGACGGCCGCTGCGAGCGCACCGGCGACACCGTCATCCGGCGCGAGATGGAGCAGTGGTTCTTCAAGATCACGGCCTACGCCGACGAGCTCCTGGACTTCTCCGGCGTTCTCGACTGGCCCGAGCGCATCAAGACGATGCAGACGAACTGGATCGGGCGCAGCGAGGGCGTCGAGATATCGTTCGACATCTCGGACCTCGGGGTCGACGAGCGCGAGATTGCCACGTTCACCACGCGCATCGACACCGTGTTCGGCGTGACGTTCCTCGTGCTGGCGCCCGAGCACCCGCTGGTCGCGCGCATCACGACCGGCGAGCGGCGGGCCGAGGTCGAGGCGTACGTGCAGCAGGCACGCGAGGCGTCCGAGATCGACCGGCTGTCCACCGAGCGCGAGAAGACGGGTGTGTTCACCGGCGCGTATGCCATCAACCGCCTGAGCGGGGAGCGCGTGCCCATCTGGACGGCGGACTACGTGCTGCTGACCTACGGCACGGGCGCGGTCATGGGCGTGCCGGCCCACGACGCCCGCGACTTCGAGTTCGCGCAGCGCTACGGGCTCGAGATCCGCGTGGTCGTCGCGCCGCCGGAGTGGGACGGCGAGCCGCTGCCCGAGGCGTACCTGGGACGCACGGGCTCGCAGGTGAGCTCGGGGCGCTTCGACGGCATGGGGAACGCCGAGGGGTACGAGGCCATCGCCGACCACATCGTGGAGCAGGGGTGGGGCGAGCGGAAGGTCACCTACCGCATGCGCGACTGGCTGATCTCGCGCCAGCGCTACTGGGGCACGCCGATCCCGATCCTCTACTGCGACGACTGCGGCATGCAGCCGGTGCCCGAGGACCAGCTCCCCGTCCTCCTGCCGGAGGACGCGGAGTTCAAGCCGACGGGCGAGTCGCCGCTGAAGCAGCATGCGGGCTTCCTCAACACGACGTGCCCCCAGTGCGGCGGCGCGGCGACCCGCGAGACCGACACGATGGACACGTTCGTGGACTCGTCGTGGTACTTCTTACGCTACGTAAGCGTGGACGAAGGCGACGCCCCCTTCGACGCGGAGAAGGCGAAGCTGTGGGGCCCCGTCGACCAGTACACGGGCGGCGCCGAGCACGCGGTGATGCACCTGCTCTACGCCCGCTTCTTCACCAGGGTGATCCGCGACCTGGGCCTCGTCGGCCACGGCGAGCCCTTCTTGCGCCTCTTCAACCAGGGCACGGTGCTCTCGGACCACATGAAGATGAGCAAGAGCCGCGGCAACGTGGTCTCGCCCGACGTCTACGTGAGCGAGCTCGGCGCCGACGTCGTCCGGCTCTACCTCATGTTCATGGGGCCCTGGGAGGGCGGCGGCGACTGGAGCGACGCGGGGATCAACGGGCTCGCCCGCTGGATGAACCGCGTTTGGGACCTCTGCACGAGTCCCACGGACGACCTGCCGGCTGACGACGGCCCCGCCGACCGCGACATGACCCGCCGCATGCACCAGACGATCCGGCGCGTCATCACCGACATCGAGCGCTTCAAGTACAACACGGCGCTCTCGGCGATGATGGAGCTCACCAACGAGATGGGGCCGGCGCTGGAGGCCCGCACGGTCTCGCGGCCCGTCTGGGCCGGGACGATCCGCAGCCTGCTCCTGCTCCTCGCGCCGATGGCCCCACACGTCACCGAGGAGCTGTGGGAGCGCACCGGCAACCCCTACAGCATCCACGCGCAGCCGCTGCCGGAGTGGGACGACGCGCTCGCCGCCATCGAGGAGGCGACGCTCGTGGTGCAGGTCAACGGCAAGGTGCGCGACCGCATCGCCGTGCCGGCCGGCATCAGCGAGGCCGATGCCAGGGAGCAGGCGCTCGGGAGCGAGCGCGTGCGCGCCTACACCGACGGCCACGAGGTCACCAAGGTCGTCTTCGTGCCGGGCCGCTACCTGGTCAGCGTGGTGGTGAAGTAGGCCACCGCCCGGCAAACACCCGTTCGCATCGAGCCTTGTCGAACACCCGTGCTAGTTCGCCTCGGCCGTGGTCACGAACGCGTGGAAGTTGGGACGGGGCGCGGCGTCCGCGACAACGGTGAAGCCACACTCGCCCAACAGCCAGCGCCAGTCCTCGACCGTGTACTTGTTGTGGCTCGGGAAGAGGCGCATCGCCCGCAGACGCGCGCCCGCCGCATCCCCGGCCTCCCGCGGGACGCGGTCCGTGAGGTAGTCCCGCAGCGGGGTCCGGACCCAGTCGTAGAGCAGGAAGATGCCGCCCGGCGCCAGCGCACGCCGCACCTCCCCCAGGAACGCGAACGGGTCGTCGAAGACGTGCAGCACGGCCGTCATCGCCCCGAGGTGCACCGATGCATCGGCCAGCGGGATGCGGTCCGCCGTGAGGTCGGCGACCTCGAACGACGCCGGCGCACCCGCGAATTCGAGGCCGCGCGCGTGCTCGATCATGGCGGGCGTCAGGTCGAAGCCGCTCAGCGTCGCGGCGGGGATCCGCCGGCTCACGGCTTGGAGGAACAGACCCGGCCCGCAGCCGAAGTCGACGACGGCGGGCGCCTCGGGCAGCCGTGGGCGCACCTCGGCGTCGAACAGCGCCCAGAACGCGTCCGTGAACCGGCCAGCCGTGGTGTCGATCATCCGCTGCAGGAATTCGTCGTCGGTCGAGCCGGTGAGCTGCTGATGGGTCGTCATGCGAAACTCCTCCCCTTACGACATCGTGAAGGTCGAGCCCTCCGCGGTGCGCGATACCTCGATGCGCAGCGGGAACGCGTCCTTCATCTCCTCCATGTGCGTGATGACCAAGATGCGCTCGAAGCGGTCCTGGATCGCCCTGATCACGTCCAGGATGCGGTCACGG
This sequence comes from Chloroflexota bacterium, assembly GCA_022561985.1. Lineage (GTDB taxonomy): Bacteria > Chloroflexota > Dehalococcoidia > Lucifugimonadales > Australimonadaceae > JADFRC01. The sequence goes on along the minus strand of JADFQE010000001.1, from coordinate 62,020 downwards.
CCCTCCGCGTCCTGCGTCCCGAACCCCTCGTCGATGAACAGCGTGGGCAGCGGGGCGCCGGCGCGCCACGCCAGCAGCTTGCTGAGTGCGATGCGGATCGCGAAGTCGATGCGGAAACGCTCGCCACCGCTGAACATCTCATACGCCCGCGTGCCGAGCCCGTCCGCGATCTGGATGTCCAGCGTCTCGACCGCGTCCGACCCATCGGCGCCGGGGCCCGTGCGCCGCGCGCGCTGCGTCTCGATCTTGAGCGTCATCTCCCCATTCGTCATGCGCTTCAGCAGCTCGTTCGCCTCGTCCTCAAGCCGTGGGATCGCCGCCTCGATCAGCAGCGCCTGCACGCCGCCCTTCCCGAACGCCAGCGCCAGCTCGCTGTAGACGCCCGCCTCCTGGACGAGGTCCCGGTGCGCCGTTTCCTGCTTCGTGAGCTCCGTCCCAGCGGCCTCCGCCTCATCCAGCCGGTACGCGAGCGCGGCCTGGGCCGCACGCGCCTCGTCCCGCCGGGGCTCGGCGGCGCTCGCCACGGTCTGCGCCACGTCGCGCTCCTCCCGCGCGCCCGGCAGCCCCTTGAGGTCCGCCGCGATCGCCTGCTGCTGCGCCCCCACGCGGGCGAGCTCCTCGTCGGCCTCGGCAACGCGCCGCTTCGCGCCATCGAGCGCCACCGCATCCTCGTCCAGACGGGTCCTGGCCTGCACCAGCGCTTGGGCGCGCGTCTCCCACGGCGTCAGCTCCGTCACCTGGGCCTCGGCGGCCTCGAACGCGTGGGCGTCGTAGGCGAGCGCGGCGATGCGCTCGCGCAGCGCCTTCGCGGCGGCCTGCTCCCCGGCGGCGTACGCCCCGCTCGCCAGAGCGGCCTCGGCCTCGGCCAGGACGCGGCGCGCACCCTCGATCTGCGCGGCGGCCCGCCGAGACTCATCGAGGCGCAGATCGAGCGCCACGCGCTCCACATCGAGCTCACGACGGCTCGCATCGAGCGCCTGCCTGGCCTTCGCGGCAAGAACGGCGAGGTCCTCAGCCTGCTTGTCGAGGACCTTCACCCTGGTCTGCTGCACGCCGAAGCGGGTGCGCTGCTCCTCGATCTCCTCGCGGTAGGCCGTCTGGATACGCTCCAGCGACGCCTCGCCCAGCGCGGTCCCGCAGAGCGGGCACGGCACCCCTTCCTCGTGGCCGTGATCGAGCAGGTCCAGCTTGGCCTTCGTCTCCTTGCCCTGCTCCGCCAGCAGCGCGTTGGCCTGCTCAAGCTGCCGTGCTTCGAGGCTCAAGCGCCGGTGCTCCTCCTCCGCCTTCTCCGCGTCGGCCGAGGACGCGGCCAGCGCCTCGGTCTCGCTCGCGACCTCGGTGCGGCGCTGCTCGACCGCCGGGAGCGCGTCGGCACGCGGCGCAAGCTCGTGGGAGATGTGGTGGTTCTGGGCGGCGGCGTCGCTTTCGAACCCCGCCCGCGCCGTGATGACCGCCTCGTCCAGCGGCGCGAGCTCCCGCTGGAGCGTGGCCACCTGCTGCGCGGCCGTGCTCACCGCCCGGTACTGCTCGCGCGCCCGCTCGAGCGCCGCGACGCCCGCCTCGATCCCGGCCGCGTCGGAGAGCGCCGAGCGCCACTCGCCGACGCGCCGCTCGATGGTCTCGGCGTCCGCCGCGGCCTCACGCTGCCGGGCCGCGACGCGACGGGCCTGCTCGTCCAGTCCCGTTGCCTCCTCCCGCCAGCGCTCAAGCTGCTCGACGCGGGCACGCAGGAGGCTCAGGCGCTCGGCGGCAGACGCGGCCGCTTCGGCCGCCGCCGCGAGCTCACGGCCGGCCTCGGCAAGCTCCTCGCGGAGGCCCTCAGCCTGCGCCGCGCGCTCCCGGAGGACGTCCATGGTGCCGGCGGTCGAGGACAGCACGGCTTGGAGCTCCCGCGAGCGGAGCTTCGCGCGCTCCTCCAGGCGGTCGTAGAGCCCGAGGCCGAGCACCCGCGACAGGACCTCCTTGCGCGCGGCCGGCGTGGACATGGTGAACTGATCGGCGCGGCCCTGGACCAGGAACGCGCTGTTCACGAAGGTGTCGTAGTCCATGTTGATGATGCGGATGATGTGGGCCTGGGTCTGGTCGATGGTGTCGCCCGTGATCGGCTGGTAGTCGTCGCCCGAGCGCACGGCAAGCTCCAGCGAGCTCTGGGGGGAGCGCCGGGCCTGGGAGTAGCGCCGGGTGACACGGTAACGCTCGTCGCGGACGTCGAATTCGAGCTCGACGAACATCTCGTCCTGGCCGTGGTGCAGCAGCGGCCCATGCCGCCCGCGAAGCCCGCGCGCGTTGCCCCACAGCACCCAGGTGATGGCATCGAGCAGCGCCGACTTGCCGTGGCCGTTCGGCCCGCAGAGGCACACGAGGTGCACGTCTTCGAGGCGCAGCGTGGGCGCGGCGTCACGGTAGGAGAGGAAATTACGAAGGGTCAGACTGATGGGCAGCAAGAAGGGCCCCAAACACCACAGATTCGTCCGGATTCTAGCAGGGCGCAGGGCACAGCCCTGCACCCACATCCGGTAGCGCCGACGGAGCACGACGAGCGCTGTCATCCTACCGGCCCGCTGCCAGCGCACAGCCCCGCCGTGCTAGCATCTGCTCGTGCCTCGGCTCGCCCCGCCGGGCGCCGGGCACCTACTCTCTCTCGCGAGGCCGTCCCATCGCGCTCCACATCGTCGTGACGGCCAAGCAGGTGCTCGATCCCGAGACACCGCTGTCCGCATTCCGGATCGAGGACGACCGGGTGGCCGCCGCATCCAACATGGCGCCCGTCATCAACGGCTTCGACGAGCAGGCCGTCGAGGCCGCGCTGCGCATCAAGGAGGCCGTCGACGGCACGCACGTCACCGTGCTGTCCTACGGCACCGACTTCGCGCTCGACGTCATCAAGAAGCCGCTCGCCATGGGCGCGGACGACCTCGTGCTGCTCCAGGACCCCGCCTTCGAGAACGTGATCGACCCGATGCTGACGGTCGCGGCGCTGGTCGCGGCCATCCGCAAGCTCGGCGACGTCGACCTCGTGCTCGCGGGGCGCCAGGCGAGCGACTGGGACAACGCCCAGGTCCCCGCGGGGATCGCGGAGGCGCTCGGCTGGCCCATCGCCACCATCGCCAAGCACGTGGAGGTCGACGGCACGACCGTGCGCGTCCAGCGCGTGCTCCCCGACGGCCACGAGCTCGTGGAGGCTGCCCTCCCGGCCGTGGTGACGGTCTCGAACGAGCTGGGCGCACCGCGGTATCCGAACATGCGCGGCATCATGGGGGCGCGGCGCATCCAGCCGGCGGTGTGGTCGGCCGCGGACCTCGGCATCGAGCCCACGGAGGTGGCGCCAGCCTTCGAGCTGGTGTCGCTCGCGGCGCCGGAGCGGCGCGTGGAGACCGAGATGATCACCGGCGACGACGACGCGGACGCAGGGCGCAAGCTGGCGCTGCGGCTCCGCGAAGAGCATCTGGTGTAGTGGCGATGCCCGACCCCACCTCCATCCTCGTGATCGGCGAGCTGGTGGACGGCGCTCCGGCGCCGGCCACGCTCGAAGCCATCGCGGCCGCGCGCGCCCTGGGCGGCGGGCCGGTCGGCGTGATGCTCGCGGGCGAGAGCGTGGGCAACGCCGCCCAGACCGCCATCGCGTCAGGCGCCGACGCCGTCTACGCGATCGAGAGCGCGTTGCTCGCCGACGCCGCGCCCGATGCGGTCGTCGCGGCGGCAGCGGCCGCCGTCGCAGCGGCCGGGCCGCGCATCGTCCTCGGCGCGAAGACGCTCCTCGGCCGCGACGTCATGCCCCGGCTGGCCTTCCGCCTGGGCACGGCGCTCGCGTCGGACTGCACGGCACTTGCCCTGGACGGCGACGGCCGCCTGCTCGCGACGCGGCCCACCTACGGCGGGAACGCCGATGCGACGGTGCGCTGCCTCGGCACGCCGGCGGTGGCGTCGCTCCGCCCCGGCACCGTCGACGCGCTGGAGGCCGACGCGACGCGCACCGGCGAGGTCGTCGCGGTCGATGCGGCCATCGACGAGGCGACCGTGCGGACGCGGTCGATCGAGCGCGTCGAGCAGGCGGCGAGCGGCCTGCGGCTGGAGGACGCGCGCGTGATCGTGAGCGGGGGCAGGGGCCTCGGCGGCCCCGAGCCCTTCGAGCAGCTCGCGGAGCTCGCCACGCTGCTGGGCGGCGCCGTGGGCGCCTCCCGCGCCGCCTGCGACGCCGGGTGGGTGCCGACGAGCTACCAGGTGGGGTTGACGGGCAAGACGGTCACGCCGGAGCTGTACATCGCCGTCGGCATCTCGGGCGCCAGCCAGCACATGGCGGGCTGCGCCAACGCCAAGGCGATCGTTGCGATCAACAAGGACGCGGGCGCCAACATCTTCAAGGACGCCCGCTTCGGCGTCATCGGCGACTGGGCCAAGGTGCTGCCCGCGTTCACCGAGCAGTTGCATGAGCTGCTCTCCGGCTCCACTCGGCAGCCCGGCTAGCTCCACCCCCGCACCACAACGCCCATCGCCTGCCCCCACGGGTCTTGCGAAACCCGGTGTGCGAAGTACCCGCCACGTCGTACGAACGTACATAGCGACTACGCCGCGGAGGCACTAACGTGCCGTGGCGGTAGCGCTGCGCGTCGGAGGCCAACTGCGGCGGTCGATAGGTCGATGGTGGGGTTCTCATCCACTGCGCACGCCGGCCGAGACTGGCTGTTTCAAGGGCGAGTTCCGCGACAGGAGATGTGTGATCACGCTATCGAGCTGGGCTCAAGCGATGAAGGAGCTGGCAACTCGACCTGCTGACCTGCTCACGGTCTCCCTCGCGTTGACCGCCCTTCTCATGGTGGTGCTCGGGCTGGTCATAGCGGGGTACAGGTTGCGCCAGGCTCGGGGGCCGGAGGGACAGGCAGCGTATTACGGCTCGGCCCGCGTGCTGGCTGTGGTGGTCATAGGCTCCGCGTCCTGCTCCCTGCTCGCTCTGAGTGCTGCCGCAGCACAAGCGTATGGGGCATCGCCGTGGGAGTGGATCCCGACCGTTGTGCTCTACGGCTCCCTACTCGAGACAGTCGCCTTCACCGGGTGGCTGGTCACGGTCATCGCCGCGCAGAGGATGTTCACGTCCCTCGTGGTTTTAAGAGCGTGACCCTCGCGATCTCACTAGGCTGGCCCAGCGTCCTGCCCGCCCTGGGCAATGGCTGTGACCAAGCCATATCGCTTCCCCCGACGTAGCGCTCAACATGGAGCCTGCGAGTGGACCTTGGTGCTCACGCGAGAGGCATGAACTGCTATCCGGCTCCACTGGGCAGCCGGGTTAGCCCCGCCCGTTCGCTGGCATCCTCAGGGACATCGCCGGGTACCAACTCGCGCCCGCATGTGATGTAGAACTTGCCGTGGGGGTGCTGTGTGATCTCGTACCCCTCTGGGTTCTCGGCCAGCCATTCGTCAACGGCGCGGCGCGCCCCTGGCCATTCCTTTGGGCGCTCGTACTCATCCAGTGCAATGATCGCGCCAGGGACAAGCTTGGGCGTTGCCGCTCGGAGCACCGTGCGGTAGCTCTCGTAGAGGTCAGCGTCGATGTGCAGGAACGAGATGCGGTCGGGGAGCTGGTCCATCGTGTCCTCGAACCAGCCTTGCACGAGAGTCACATGCCGAGACTCGTAGCCCCAGTTCTTTAGGTTCGCCAGCACGGCTTCTTTGCCGCCCTTCGGCGGCTCGTACCAGGAAGCCTTGTTGTCCCCCGACCCGTCGAAGTCGGCGACTGTTGGTGAGGGCATGTGGCCAGCCCAAGAGTCGAACCCGTAGACGTTCCCATCGCGTCCCATGGCAACCCGACGAAGTTGGCTCAGATCGACAAGCATCGCCAGGGTGCCGCCGGTGGCAACGCCACACTCCACGATGGCGCCGCCATCCGGAGCCCCGTCCAAGAGGTCTGCCAGGTACAGGTAGGACCGCAGCCACGGCACGCCAACACCGGTGTCAGTCAGCGCGTGCGGGGCAGCCTGTGTGAGGCGGTAGCCCGTTAGCTTGTAGAGGGCCGTGTTGAGCGCGTCGGAGGGCGTCACTGTCATGATGGACTCTTCACACCAGTGAACGGGGCACATGCGCGATGCCGTCCGGCAGCCGCAGCCAGTGCACGATAGCGTAACCGCAAGTGGTTCACAAGCTCACGTTCCGTCATGAATGGCGGGGGTTGCGCGTACACCCGAACACCGCGCCTGTTCGGCAATGCGCCAACGTAGACGGTCCTGTTGCGTAGCTCCGCCAGCCCGAGTACACCCGCGGTCGGCACCACGGCGGCTCTATCGGGCGATGAGCGATCGGGCCGCCGCTGACGTCGGGGCCGACGATCCCACTGCCCGCACCTGGCGATGACCAGCCATGCCACACCACTACTCCTCCGACGTGGAGCCAAGGTGAAGCTTCCCGGAGGAGCTTCGCGCTCCCGCGAGAGGCATGAACTGCTAGACTAGATGGGCAGGAGGTGCTGCGTCATGGCTGAGCACGACTACGACCGCGAGATGACGGAAGCCCTCGATGGCGCGGAGACGGCCGAGGTCGTCTGCGTGATCCTGCCCATCATCGACCAGTGTCTCGTCTACGACAGCCGGTCGGCGCCCGACGATCCGCCTCGTATCGCCGTCTCGGCGCCGCTGGGCTCCGGCGAGCGCAGGCTCCGGCACGTGAACCGCGCCCGCCCGGACCTGCCACGCGCACGCGAGCTCTCCGTCATCCCGTGGACCGGGTCCGTCGAGGCCTTCTCCGCCTCCCGCGCGTGGGAGCTGCTCGAGCGCCGGATGAACGCATCCGGGTTCGAGGGCACGGAGGAGCAGTGCGCCGGCGCGCTCGGCGAGCTCCGCCAGTGGGAGCGGCGCTCCCTGGTGGCGATGATCCAGGGTCAGGGCCCCTACCACACCCTCTGGTCCCGCACCGGCAACTAGGCCGGACACCGGCTCAACGCCCAAGAACGCAACGGAAGGGGCGCGATAGTCGCGCCCCTTCCGCTGTGCCTCGGCGATACGCGCGGGGCGACGTCTAGGCCTTCGTGGCTTCCTGCGTGCTCTGCACGATGCGCTCCACGAGGTTCGGCGGCACCTGGCCGTAGTGGCCGAACTCCATCGTGAGCACACCACGGCCCTGCGTGAGCGCACGGAGCTGCGTGGAGTACTGCTGCGCCTCGGACCGCGGCATCTCCGCGTCGATGTACGCGATGCCGCCCTCCGGCGACATGCCCTGGATGTGGGAGCGGCGTGTGTTGAGGTCGCCGACGACGGCCCCGGCGAACTGCTCGGGCGCGGTGATGTGCACCTTCATGATCGGCTCAAGCAGGGTCGGCGCGGCGTCGAGGACGCCCTGGCGCATGGCCATGCTCCCCGCGATCTCGAAGCTCTGCCCGGACGAGTCGACGGCGTGCGAGCTGCCGTCGATCAGCACCACCTTCACGTCCACGATGGGGAAGCCGGCGAGCGCCCCCTCGCCCATCCTCTTCTGCACGCCCTTCTCCACCGCGGGGATGTATTCGCGCGGCACGGTGCCGCCGACCACCTCGCTCTTGAAGCTGAACCCTTCGCCGCGGCCGTTGGGCTCCAGGCGGAGGACGACGTGCCCGTACTGGCCGTGGCCGCCCGACTGCTTCTTGTGCCGGTACTCGGCCTTCGTGACCTTGCTGACGGTCTCCTGATAGGGCACGCGCGGCGGCGCCAGCTCGATCTCGACGCCGAACTTGCGCTTCGCCCGCTCGGCCATGACCTCGACGTGCGTGTCGCCGAGGCCCGCCACGATGGTCTCGGCCGTCGATGGGTCCCGCGAGAGGTGCAGCGACGGGTCCTCCTCGATGAGCCGGGCCAGCGACACCGACAGCTTGTCGTGGTCCGCCTTGGACTTGGGATGGACCGCCACGTTGTAGACGGCGGGCGGGAACTCGACGGGCGGCAGCGCGATCGCCGCGTCCTTGGTGGTGAGCGTGCTGCCGGTGACCGCATGGGAGAGCTTGGCCACGCTCCCGATGTCTCCAGCCACGAGGCTCGGCACGTTCTCCTGGTGCTTCCCGATGGAGACGAAGACCTGGCTCACGCGCTCGGCCTCCGACGTCTTCGAGTCCCACACCTCGCTGTTGGAGGCGAGGGTGCCGCTCACGACGCGGATGTAGGACAGCTTGCCGACGAAGGGGTCGGCCGAGGTCTTGAACACGAAGGCCGCGAGCGGGCCCGCCGGGTCGGCGGTGAGCTCGACCTCCGTGCCGCCCTTCTCCGCCTTGACCGGCGGAGCGTCGGTCGGCGCCGGCAGATAATCGACGATGGCATCGAGCAGCTCCCCGATGCCCGCGCCGTTCATGGACGACCCCGTGAGCACGGGGACCACGGCGCCGGTGCGCACGCCGGCACGCAGGCCGGAGGCGATCTCCTCGGCGCTGAGGCGCTCCTCCTCCAGGAACTTCAGCGTCAGGTCGTCGTCGGTCTCGGCCACCGCCTCGGCGAGCTGGTCGCGGGCCGCGCCGGCGTCGGCTTGTGCGTCCGCCGGAACGTCGCCGGCGACGAGGTCGGCGACGCCGCTGAAGGACGCCTCGGCGCCGATGGGGAGGTTGACCGCGGCGCACCGGTTCCCGAGCTTCGCCCGGATCTGGGCGAGCGCCGCGGCGAAGTCGGCGTGCTCCCGGTCCATCTTGCTCACGAACACGATGACGGGCAGGCCGGCCTCGCGCACCCGCTCCCAGACAAGCTCCGTCCCGACCTCCACGCCGCTGGCCGCGGAGACCACGACCACCGCCGCATCGGCCGCCCGCAGCGCGGAAACCGTCTCGCCGATAAAATCAGCGTAGCCGGGAGTATCGAGGAGGTTGACCTTCGTTCCCTTCCACACGCAGGGGATGACCGCGAGCTGGAGGCTGGTCTCCCGCCGCTGCTCCTCGGGGTCGAAATCGGAAACGGTGTTGCCGTCGCCGACGCTCCCGAGCCTGCTGATACCCTTCGAGGCGAACAGCATCGCCTCGGCGAGCGACGTTTTACCCGCCCCTGAGTGGGAGAGCAGAACGACATTGCGTATCTTCGGGCCAGTGAACTGATCCAAGATCGCGCCTCCAGCGCGCCAGGGCGCGCAACGGCGTCATTCTAGTGAACGGGATGGGATGGTGCAAACGCTCCACGATAAGCCATCCGTATCTCTGTTAAAGAACAGTATCTCCGGTGCAGCACATGGGAACCGCCACGACGTCATGACCACGATCCGCGCCAACGCCCACACAACCCTGCTCACGGCCCTCGCCGTGCTGCTGGTCCTCGTGGCGGCAGGCAGGGGCGATACGCCCTCGGAGCTTCGGCGCATCGCCGGTCCCTACGCACAGGACCTGGTGCGCTGGGAGCTGACCCACGCCCTGGACAAGTGGCTCTACCTGGCGCTGCCGTGGCGCTCGGTGGACGAGGAGGCCCGGCGCGCGGCGGTGACCGAGTTCTTCGCCCTCGGCGACGGGCTGCGCCTCATCGAGGCGGAGCTCGACCGCACGCTGGCCGCGCCCGAGGCCGGGCGGCGGGCGCCCGAGGCCATCGCCGCGGACGGCGGCGCGCTCCAAGCACGCCGCGGCGAGCTGCGCGCCACCGTCGAGGAGACGCTCGAAGCGGCGATCTCCGGCGTGGTGGACGAGCTGGGCATCATCTGGCGCGTGGGACCGGTGCGCTGGCCGCCGGTCGACTTCACCTTCGAGGCCCAGGCGCTCGTGCTGGTGCGCTCGCCGCTTGATGCGATCGTGCGGCTCGACGACGTGCTGCTCGAGCCCGGCGTGAGCACCCTGGACCAGATCGCGCTGGAGCAGGGGGTGGAGGCCGGGCCCGATGGGGTTTCGGCGCTGGTGATACGGCTCGGCGGCCTGGCCACCTACCCGGCCCAGGTGATCCCGTCCGCCTCGCTCCACACGACGCTGACCCTGGCCAGCCACGAGTGGCTGCACCACTGGCTCGCCTTCCGTCCGCTCGGCCGCAGGTGGGGTGCGGGCGGCGAGCTGCGGAGCATCAACGAGACCGTGGCGAACATCGCCGCCGAAGACATCGGCGACCGGGCGCTGGAGCGCCTGACGGGCGAGGCGTTCGAGCGGGAGCCGTGGCGCCCCCGCGGGGAGCGCGCCGAGCCGCCGCCCGGCGTCTTCGACTTCAACCGGGAGATGCGCCTCACGCGGACGCGGCTCGACGAGCTGCTCGCGGGCGGGCTGGTCGTGGAGGCCGAGGCGTACCTCGAGGAGCGCCGGCTCGCATTCGTGGCGAACGGACACCAGCTCCGCAAGCTCAACACGGCATTCTTCGCCTTCCACGGCACCTACGCGGGCAGCCCGGCCGCGGCCAGCCCCATCGAGGCGCAGCTCCGCGCGGTCCGTGCGGACGCGGCCGGCCTCGGAGCGTTCCTCGACCGCGTATCCTTGATCGCCGAGGTGGGCGAGCTCGAGGCTATGGCGCGAGAGGCTGGCTGGCCCATCGCGCGGGACGCAGTTCGCCCATCGCGCCAGCGGCGCCCTTGGAGAACGAGCGATGAGGCGATGGCTCAAACGAGTCGGGCTGGGGCTCCTAGCCGCGCTGGCCGTCCTCTCGTTGGCCGCCGTCGTGACGCCCCAAGGCCGCGCATCGGCCAAGACCGCCGGCTTCGTGCTCCAGGTGGTCCCCGGCTTCCCCATCCAGCCTCTCGGCTGGTTCACGAAGGAGCCCGTGCGCACGGCGGTCGAATACTCCGCGGGCACCCAGTCGGTGGAGGCGGACATCTACCGCATCCCCGACCGCAAGCAGCGCGCCGCGGTGGTCCTGTTCCTGGGCGTGAACCCGGCCGGACGCGACGACGATCGCGTCGTCAACCTGGCCTCGGCCCTGGCGCGCGCCGGGTTCGTCGTGCTCGTGCCCTGGTCCGAGAACATGATGAGCAAGCGCGTCTCGCCGGCCGACGTCGAGATGCTGGTGGCGGCGTTCCAGTACCTCCGCAGCCTCGACCGCGTCGACCCCGAGCGGATCGGCGGCGCCGGCTTCTGCGTTGGGTCGTCGCTGCTCGTCGTGGCGGCGTCCGACCCACGGATCAGCGCCGACGTCTCCTTCATCAACTTCTTCAGCGGCTTCTACGACGGGCGCGACTACATCAAGCAGTTCGCAGCGCGCCGGACGTTCTACGACGGGACCGAGGAGCCCTGGGAGCCGGACCCGCTGACGGCCGAGGTGCTGAGCCTGCTCATGATCGAGAGCCTCTCGCTGCCCTCGGAGCGCGACGTGCTCGAAGGCCACTTCTCGGGCGGCCGGACGCTGACCGCCGCCGAGGTCCGGGACCTCTCGCGCGAAGCTCAGGCGGTCCACGGTCTCCTCTCCGGCACGACGCTGGAGGAGGCCGATGCGCTCCTGCGCGAGGTGCCGCAGCGGCTCCTGGACGCCGTCGACGCACTCTCGCCGAGCAAGCACCTGGACGGGGTGAGCGCGCGGCTGCTCATCATGCACGACCGCGAGGACTCCCTCGCGCCCGTGGAGGAGTCGCGCCGCCTCGCCGATGCGGTGGCGGACCGGGGCGACACGGTCTATACGGAGTTCTCGTTCTTCTCGCACGTGGACCCGGGCGTGGGCGTGGGGCCCATCGGGCTGCTGAGGGAGTCGCTCAAGCTGTACCGGCACCTCTACGCGGTGGTGCGCATCGCCGGCTGAGGCGGCCGCCTGCCGGTTGTGGGCTACCAGTTGGGCTGCGAGGCTGATGCGGTCCCATGGGTGAGCTGCTGCTGCGTCCCGTCGGCTTCCACGATGAAGAGCGCCGAGAGCCCGAGCGGCTGCGACTCGAACACGATGCGGCCGTCGGCGCCCCAGCGGACGGCGACCTCCGCGATGTCGTTGCGGGTCAGCTCGCGAAGGTCCTCGCCGCCGTCGGAAACGGTGAGTATGTCCAGGCTCTCGCCACGGTCCGAGAGGAACGCGATGCGCCTGCCGTCGGGGGACCACTGGGGTGCGAAATCGCGCCCGGGGTGATTGGTGAGGTTCCGCGCTTCGCCGACCGGCCCGCGCTCGTCGACGTCGAGGACGTAGATCTCCTCGTCGCCGTCCCGCTCGGACACGAACGCCAGCTTCTTGCCGTCGGGGGACCACACGGGGGAGCGATCGGGCGACTGGGAGATCCTCAGCTCGTCCACGCCGTCCGGGTTCCGCAGCGACAGCCCCAGTGATCGCCCGTCCGCGTCCAGCGAGGCGAAGGCGATCCAGACGCCCTTCGGCGACCACGCGGGGTCCGACTCGCTCTCGCTCCTGAACTGGAGCCGGTGGGGGATCAGGTCGGAGAGGCGGAGCCAGTAGATCTGCGGCTTGCCGTCTCCATCCGGAGACGTGTAGGCCAGGCGGTCGCCCTCCGGAGACCAGGTGGGCTGGGACTCGGGGACCCCGGTGTTCGTCGCGCGCAGCACGCTGCCGCCATCGGCCCCCGCGATGTAGAGCTCGACGTTGCCGTCACGGTCGCTCAGGAAGGCGATGCTCTGGCGGTTCGGCGACCAGACCGGCCCGAAGTCGTCGGCCTCGTGGGCGAGGCTCGTCGCGACCTCGGCCCCGTCGGTCCCGACGATCACGATGTCGCGCTGCCCCTCCTCCCCGGCCGTGTACACGACCAGGCCGGGCTCGCTGAACAGGCCGCAGGCGCCCGCCAGCGACGCGACCGCGCCCACCAGCAGCGCTACGATCCCTCTTCGGCTGTTCAGAGAAGCGGCATGCATCAGACAACAAGCGGTCCTTGGATGAACGGGCCCATCGATGGACGAACGGACGGACGGGACCGCCCGTACAAGCTAGCAGGAACCCCCGTAGCTGCCTATCGGGTTCGGAGGTACGGTTCAGGCCATTTCGCCACGCGCGAGGCGTTCGCTCACGCGCTAGAACGGGAGCCAGGCCTCTTCGCGCACGGACGCCCCGCTCCGGCGCGGCGGCTGGAAGAATCCGTAGCCGAAGCCGCCAACGAAGCCCACGGCCCCACCGGCGGCGGTCATGACGGCCGGGAGCCAGACGGGCGCGTCGGCGCTCGCCTCCCCACAGTCGGTGATGATCTCGCCGCCCACGGCGATGTCCTTCCGCTGCGCTTCGAGGCAGCGCTGCGCCTCGCCGACGAAGACGGACTGGAGGAACAGCCCCGGCACGGCCGAGACCGCCGCCCCCGCCAAAGCGATCAGGATGGCGAAGAGGAGGCCACGGTAGAGCCGCCGGCCGGTCGTCGGCGGGGACGGCGCAGGCTCGGCGCTGCTCACGAGCCGAGCACGGCCGATCGGTCCTGCGGCGCCAGCTTCGTCGCGGCGATCTGGAGGACGAGCCGCGGAGCCTTCCCCTTCCACGTCTGGAGGAATTCCACGACACGGGAGGACTGCAGCCGGCTCGCCTCCAGGAGCAGCGTGCCGACCCCGCGCTGCACCTCCTCGTGGGCGTCCGTCATCACGACCTCGGCCACGGTGAGCGCGTCGGTGAGGAAGCGCCCCTCACGGACCAGCGGGATGAAGGAGGAGACGGCCGCACGGCGCCGCCACACCGTCGTCGACTTTGCCCACACAACGAGCTGCGCGGCCAGCGACGGCTTGGCGGCGAGCGCCTTGGCGATGCCGCTCATGGCGAGTCCGTCCGCTGTCTGCGCGTTCGTGAGGGCGCCGGCCCACTTGTCGAAGCGCGCGAAGTCACCACCGCCGATGTGGCGGGCCATGGCGCCGAGGAGCTGCGCGCCGACCAGACCCTCCTCCAGGTTGCCGGTGGTGAACAGCGCATCGGCGATGTCCATGCTGAGCGCGGGCGGGGCCGATCGCAGCCGGCGCACGAGCTCGAGGCCGATGCGGTGCGAGTCGGCCGCCTTGAGCCCGTAGACGGGGACATCGGCGCCCAGCGAGCGCCGGAGTCCCTCCGCTTCCCGCGGACTCGCCGCCTGCTTCAGGCGCCGCCGGAGCTCGCCGACGGCCCGCTCGATGGCCTCGGTGTCGGGCTCCGGCTGCTGGGGAGGTTGCTGTCGTCTGTTCGTCATGGGTGGTACCGGAAGCGAGCCGAGCGCGGGGCGCCGGCTTGCACTGCCCGGAACCTCATTCTAGCGCGCAGCGGGGGAGCGAGGGTGGAGGAGGCACCTCACCAGGTCGCGGTCATGATCTCCCTGACCCGAGCGTCGTCCATCCAGTGCGCGCTGGACTCCAGGAGGATGTCGCCGGAGCGCAGGTGGTAGACCCCGCCGTCGGCCGCCGAGCGCGGCGCATCGCCGTCCTCCAGGGCCGTGGCGTCCCGGAGCAGCCGGCGCCGCATCTTGATGATGCCAACGTCCGTGGTGCCCAGATGCTCCTTGTGGCGCGGCGTGAGCGGGCCCATGCCCTCCTGGACGGAGAAGTCCTGCTCCCCGGTGCCGGTGATCCCCGTGAAGTTGCGCGTGCGCTGGGTCCCGCGGTCGATCAGGTAGTCGTTCGCCAGGCGGCGCAGCGGGATGTGGTCGGGACCGGGCTCGAGCGCCGCGTGCAGGCCGGAGCCCTTGCGCCACTCCTGGACCTGATCGCCCCTCAGCGGAGCATCGAGCGACCAGGTGAAGGTCCATCGCTGGACGTTCACGTCGTCGATGGGCACGAATGCGTGGAAGAACTTCAGCGTCTTGGCCGACGGCGGCATCGTGTAGAAGGGCATGAGGAACAGGTTGAAGCGCCAGTAGTGCTGGCCCTCGCCGGTGTCGCGCCGGGCGCCGGTCATGACGCCGTAGTCCGTGTCCTCCGAGAAGAACTTCGGGTGCTGGTCGCGCGCGTGGTACAGGTCCCGGAGGTTCTGCGTGCGCCGTCCCTCCTCGACCCACTTCTCCGTGCGGTGGTACTGGTCGAGGGTCGCGTGCAGGAAGTTGGAGTGCGCCGAGTCGATGCCCCCCTCGATCGCCTGCGCGAAGTTGTTCTCCTGCCAGTTCCACGACACGTGCCGGTGGTCCTCCGGCACGTTCAGGTACTCGAACCGCGGCATCTCGGAGGCGAACTCCGGCGGCCCCATGTACGTCCACAGGACGCCGCCACTCTCCTCCACGGGGTAGGCGGTGATCCTGATCTTGTCCTTGTAGGAGCTGTCCTCGGTCTCGGTCGGCATGTCGATGCACCGCCCAGAACCGTCGTACTTCCAGCCGTGGTAGGTGCAGCGCAGGCCGCCCTCCTCGTTGCGTCCGTAGAAGAGGTCGGACCACCGGTGCGCGCAGTGGCGCTGGATCAGACAGACCTTGCCGCTGGTCTCACGGTACGCGACGAGCGATTCGCCCAGCAGCGTGACCTTCACCGGGTCGCCGTCGGGCTCGGGCAGGTCCGAGGACAGGCGGAAGGGGATCCAGTAGCGCCTCATCAGCTCGCCCATGGCCGTGCCACGGCCAACCTCGCTCAGCTTCGCGTTCTCTTCGATGGACAGCATGCGCTCATCACCTTGGTGGGATGTCCGGGCCGCGCTCAGGCCCCTGCTCAGGACCCTGGCTCAGGACCTGAGGGGCGGCCACTCACGGAACAGCCTACCACCGCGCTCGATGTGGTGGCGCTGGCCCAGCTCGCTGAGGAGCTGCCACGCCATCGCCGTGTTGCTTGCGACCACGGGCTTGCCCAGGTCGCCTTCGAGCCGGTCGAGCAGGGGTACGGGATCGAGGCGCGCGCCCTGGAAGCAGATGCCCTCCACGTCGGGGGCCGCCGCGAGCGCATCGCGCGTGTAGGCGTAGACGCCGTCGGGGCCGAGGGCGCCCGCTTCGTCGATGCTGCCGAACCCGCTCGCCGGGAGCACCGTGGCGATGCCCGCGGCGGCGAAGAGGGCCTCGACGCCGCGGTTCATCGCCGCATCGAACGGCGTGAGCAGCAGCGTGCGCCCGACCCCCAGGGCGTGCAGGGCGGCGACGCTCGCGGCGAGCGACGCGGTGGTGGGCATGCCGGCGGCCTCGCGGATGCGGGCCAGCGCGCCGGGGTAGAGCACCTCGTTGGGCGTGCCCGTGAGGGCGAGCGCGCCCCACTCGTGCGCCAGAGCCCGCTCGATCGCGCTCTCCACATACGCGTTCTCGCCCTGGACGGGGTCTGCGGGCGGGTCGCGCCAGAGGCTCAGCGGCTCCGTGTCCAGCTCGACGCCGGGGGGGAAGAGCGCGGCGAGGGCGTCGAAGTGCGGCGCGCGGGCCTCCCGTCCGCCCAGGTAGCCGATGACGGTCCGCTCGGGCGTGGCCAACGCTAGGTCGGGACGCCGGCCGGGTACATCAGGTCCTTGAGCGCCTCGACCCAGTCGGCGTCCTGCGGCAGCACCTGCTCGATGGCGCGGAGGTCGTAGTAGGAGTCGTCGGCTCCCGGCGGGACCCCGCCGTCCTCGACGGTCTTGACGGCGGCCAGCAGGAGCTTGCGGGACGCGATGATCGCCTTGTCGGTCTGCCCGAGATGCTCCCCACGGCGGTCGACGATCGGCCCCATGGCCTCCTGGACCGCCCGGTCCTGCTGGTTGATCCCCTCGATGCCGGTGAAGGTCTCCATCCGCTGGACCTCACGATCGATCTTGTAGTCGTTCGCCTTGTTCAAGTAGCCGCGGAAGCCGTTCTTGGCATCGATGTAGCTGGGCCCGTTGCCCCAGAAACCCTCGTCCCGCTCCTCGTCGTCCAGGGGCTTGTCCAGGCTGTAGTACCAGTTCCAAGTCATGCAGTGCTCGTCGTCCACCGGCACCCACACGTGCCCGGCGATCTTGAACTTCTGCACCTTGGTGTCGGCGGTGTAGCCCTGGATCGCGCGGATCTGGTGGTTGGGCATGACGTAGTGATACGTCCGGACGTACTTGCCCTCCCCCTCGTCCAGGGTCCGGATGGAGGCGTAGGTGTAGCCGTAGGAGGTCAGGTTGACCTCCAGCTTGGCGGCCGTCGCCTTCGCCCGGAGGCCCTCAAGGCCCGCCCGGCCACCGGTGAAGCGCCGGTGCAGGAAGGAGGTATGGATCGAGTCGATGCCTCCCTCCAGGGCCTGGAGCCAGTTGCACTCCTGCAGCCCCTTGGAGACGTGACGGTGGCTCTCCGGCTGGCGGGTCCACTCGAAGTTGGGCGCGGGGGGCTGGGCCTCCTTCGGGCCCAGGTAGGCCCAGATCGCGCCCCCCAGCTCCTGCGTCGGGTAGGAGACGACCCGCACCTTGTCCTTCACGTCGTACTCGGGCAGCTCGTTGGGCATGTCCACGCACTGGCCGGTCACGTCGTACTTCCAGCCGTGGAAGACGCACCGCAACCCGTCCTCCTCGTTGCGCCCGAGCCACAGGGAGGTCCGGCGGTGGGCGCACCACTCCTCAAGGAGCCCGACGCGCCCGCTGGTGTCGCGGAAGGCCACGAGGTCCTCGCCCAGGAGCCGCACGCGCACAGGCGGGCAGTCGGGGCCCGGCAGCTCCCACGACAGGAGCACGGGCTGCCAGTACCGCCGCATGAGCTCCCCCATGGGCGTTCCCGGTCCGACCCGCGTGACGATCTCATTCAGACGCTCAGACAGCATGCACGGACCTCCCTCGACTTTCCAAGAAGCGCCCGCGCAGGTCGATGATCCGCGCGGGCGCTCGTTCCCTACGTCCCTCAGCCGGCGAGCCGCAGCCCGCAGCCGCCTATTCCTTCCAGGGCAGGACGGAGACGTGGATGACGTCCGCCGCGCCCTTGCCGCCGACCGACTTGATGGCGTAGTCCACCTCGGACAACCCCATGGTGTGCGTCGTCATCTTCTCCAGGGGGAAGCGGTGCGAGGCGAGCTGCGCCAGCGCGAGCTCCAAGGCGCGGTAGCTGTGGCCGCGCGCGCTTTTGAGCGTGATGTACTTGAGCGTGATCCTGCCGATGGGGAAGTCCTTGAAGACGGGGTCCTCGTTGCCCTGGATCACGAGCGTCCCTCCCCGGCGCTTCACGGCCTCCACGCCGAGGTCTATCGCCGCCGTGCCGGCCCCCGCCGTGCAGTCGATGGAGACATCCACGCCCACCCCGCCCGTGATCTCCTTGATGCGCTCGAGCGGGTCCTCCTTGAGCACGTCGATCACGTAGTCGGCGCCCAGGGCCTTGGCGACCTCCATCCGCTTGGCGTCGCGCGTGGTGCCCGTGACGATGATGAGGTCCGCGCCCGCCTGCTTGGAGATGACCAGGTTGCAGAGGCCTTGCTGGCCGGGGCCCTGGATCAGCACCTTGGAGCCGTAGCCGATGCCGGCTTCGATCAGCGACCACTGCACGCCGTTGCCCATCGGGGTGGCGAGTCCGGCCAGCTCCGCGGTCACGCCGTCGGGCACCTTGTGGACGACGGCGTTATGGGGCATGTAGAGGTAGTGGCTGAAGCCTCCCCACAGGTGCGGCGAGAGGTCGGCCGAGGTGTACCCGTAGCGGATCGCGTCGGGGTTGTAGTGCCAGTCGGTGGACTCGCAGTGGCGGTACTCACCCTTGTGGTCCCACTCGCACTGCATGCAGGGCAGATAGTGCTCCAGGAGCACGAGGTCGCCTTCCTTGACGCCCTTGCGCTCCAAGAACTTCTTCCCGGCCTTGGCGATGATGCCAACGTTCTCATGGCCCATGATCATCGGACCGGCGGTCAACGGCTTGGCGTAGTTGCCGACGTCACTCCCGCAGATGCCGGCGACCTCCATCTTCAGGAGAGCCGAGTCCTCGTCAATCTCCGGGACCGCGAACTCGCGCGGCTCCATCTTGCCCGCCCCGACCTTCACCATGGTCAGTGAGCTTTCCGCCACTGGGTCACCTCCACCAGGAACTCTTGGAACTCGAATACACAAACTACCCGTGCTCAGGACGACTGTAAAGCCCCGCGCCGCCGGGCGGCGCCCTTGGCGCCCGTCCCAGGCCTGCGGCAGCCCGAAAGCTTACGGGAGCAGCGTCACGTGGATGGCGCCCGGCTCACCGTCGCCACCGGCGGTATCAAGCGCGTCCTTCACCCGCTCCAACGGGAACTGATGGGTCGCGATGTCGAGGAGCTCGGGATGCTTCCCCGACGTCAGATAGCCGATGGCTTCTTTGACCGACGCGTACGAATGCCCGTTCGCCGTCTTGACGGTGAGGTCCCGGCGGGGCCGCTTGCCCGCGATGCCGAAGGAGATGGGCTCATCCCCCGCTCCCGCCAGCACGATCGTGCACTCCTTGCTGGCGACCTCCAGCGCGTCGGCGGTCGCGTGCTTGCCGCCGCCCGTCACGTTCACGACCACGTCCACGCCGTCGCCCCCCGTGATCTCGCGGATGCGCTCGGCGAAGTCCTCGGTCTCGACGTCGATGGTGTGGTCGGCGCCCAAGCGCCGGGCCATGTCCAGGCGCACGGCGTCGTGGGACATACCGGTGACGATGACGAGGTCCGCACCCGCCTGGGAGGCGGCGAAGGCGGCCGAGAGGCCCATCTGGCCAGGGCCCTGGATCAGGACGGTCTTGCCGGGCTGCGCCCCGCCGTACCGGCACGCCCACTCGATGCCGTCGGCCAGCGGCAGATACAGCGCCAGCACGTGCGGGGGCACCGGCGCCTCGATCTTGTGCATGACGGTGTTCGGCGGCAGGTACATGTACTCGGCGAAGCCGCCCCAGAGCGCGGGCCAAACGTCCGTCGTCGTCTGCCCGTGGCGGAGGATCTGTCCGTAGCCGCGGTCGGTCTGATTGCAGAACCGGTACCGGCCCGTGTAGCAGTACTTGCAATGGAAACAGGGGATGTACTCCTCGGGGATGACGAGGTCTCCCTCCTTCACCCCCCAGCGCTCCTCCGCCTGCTTCCCGATGCCCGCGATCACGCCGACGTTCTCGTGCCCCATGATGCGCGGCTTGGGCACTTCCCGGCGGTACGTGTTCACGTCGGCACCGCAGACGCCCACGGCCTCCACCTTGAGCAGCCCGTCGTCCGCAGCGATATCGGGCAGCTCGTACTCCCGGAACTCGAACTCCTTCGGTGCCACGAGGGTCGCCGCCACGACTTTCTGAGCCATTGCCTGCTCCTGCACTGTACCCTGGCGCTTCGGGCGTCTTTGTGGCACCCTCTCGTCCGCACCCGGCCGCCCCTTGAGGAGAACCATGGCAGACAAGGTCACCATACCAGCGTTGCAGCAGATGAAGCGTGATGGGCAGAAGATCGTCGCGTCGGTCGTCTACGACTACCAGATGGCGCAGGTCGTGGACCGCGCCGGCGTCGACCTCGTCTCGGTCGGCGACTCCGTCGGCGTCAACCTCTGGGGCCAGTCGGGGCTGCTCGAGGTCACGATGGACCAGATGGTCCTGGCCTGCCAGGGCGTCCGGCGCGGCATCAGGCGGGCGCTCGTGAGCTGCGACTTCCCCTTCGGCCCTCTGCAGGAGGGCACGGACTCGGCGGTGCGTGCCGCGATCCGGCTCGTCAAGGAGGGAGGCGCGGACCTCGTCAAGCTCGACGGCGCCGCCGACTTCCCCGACGCGGTCCGGGCGATCGTCCGCGCCGGCATCCCCGTCTTCGGGCAGCTCGGCATCACGCCGCAGACCGCCCAGCGTTACGGCGGCATCGGCGTCGCCGGGACCGAGCTCGCCCTCCAGCTCAAGGACGAGCTGGTGCGCGGCGCGCAGCTCCTCGAGGAGTGCGGCGCGTCGATCTTGGACTTCCAGAACAGCGGGCCGGTGGCGGGGGCCGAGGTGGTCGGCGCGGTGTCGATCCCGGTGATCGGCGGCGTGGGCGGCGGGCCGTGGCTGGACGGGCGCATCAGGGTCGCGTGGGCGGCCGCCGGCTACATGGCTGGCGCCCTCGAGAACGACGGCGAGCGCTACGCGAACGTCGCCCGCACATTGCTCGATGCCATCACTGCGTACGCAGAGGACGTGCGCGAGGGGCGCGACATCAAGGGCGCGCCTATCCCGCCACTGCGCCCGCTATAGGCCCTGCCCAGCAAGAGGGCCGGAGCAGCGCGTGCCGCTTCAGTCCGGAGCCGGAGCGAAGCGTAGGCGCACAGTCTTGGGCATGCGCCTGCCCAGCAAGAGGGCCGGAGCAGCGCGTGCCGCTTCAGTCCGGAGCCGGAGCGAAGCGTAGGCGCACAGTCAGGCTCCTACTCCCAGGCGCGGTTGTCGACGACGGCCTCGAAGGTCGCGCCCTCGATGACCATGTCCCACTTCACCGTCCAGTTGTAGGTGTCGTCCCACCGCTCGCGCGTGTAGGGCTGCGGCGCCGTGTTGAGGAGGCGCCAGGTCTGGAAGTCCTCCTCCTTGAGGAGTCCGCCGGTCTCCGCGACCAGGTGGTGGATGTACGGGGTGGGGTCCTTCTCGAGGACCTCGGAGGCGTGGGCCTGCGCGCGGAACATCGCCGCGAGCGTGGGGCCGTCGAGCTCGTCGCCGGCGGCCTCGGCGCGGGTCGTGTGGGACTCGATGACGATGCGGAGCCCCTGTGTCTGCGCGTAGCTGATCCAGGGCTCCATGAGGCTGACGGCCTCGACGTCGCCCTTCCTGAGGGCCTCGAGCCGCTTCTGCATGTTCCCCGCTTCGGTCGTCTTGATGAATTCCGGGGCGAGGAAGCCCTCCATCATCTTGAGGGTGGTGAAGTTGGAGCCGTTGAAGGGCGTGACCGCGATGGCCCGGTTCTTGAGCTGCTCCGGCTCGAAGACATCGGAGTCCGAGCGGACGACGATGGCGAACGTCGACATCGCCCCTCCGAGGGCCACGATCTTGCGCGGACGCAACCCCTGCGCCGAGCACTCCACCGCCCGCTTCACGATGCCCCATTCGCACATGCGGTACTGGTCGATCCCGCCCTCGTTGTACTCGGTGTCCAGCGGCCGCTCGAAGATCGCGTCCCACTCCACGTGGTGGGTCGTGGTGGTCTGCGCCATGCCTGGCGTCGTCACGAACTCGATGTCCAGCCCCTCGTCGGCGAAGAACCCTTCGTCGCGAGCGACCAGCACCGGGAGGTCGTGGATCGCGTTCATGATTGCGAGCTGTATCTTCTGCTTGGTTGCCACTGGGATCCCTCCTTCAAGAAAAAGGAAACGCTGCGCCTCGGTACCGCCGTCAAGTTCGAATCACTGTATCAGGCTTCGTGACCTCCCGCCTCCCCCACGACCCGCTAGCCCTCCAGCTTGAGCGTGCTCGGCTCGAAGACCTCTTCGACGTCGACCTTCCGGGGGATGATCTTCTGGTCGAGCGCGTACGCGAAGAACGTTTCGAGGGTCTTGCGGTTCGCCTCGACCCCGTAGGGCAGCGGGTCGTTGCCGACGACCTCGCGGGTGCGGGCCTGGATGTCGTCCTCGGCGGGCCCATCCGCTGCGAGGCTCTCCAGATACCTGCCCTTGGCCGCCTTGAACAGCGAGAAGAGCTCCTGGGCCAGCCAGGGGTTCGCGGCCAGCAGCTCGTTCTTGACGACGACGGTGTGGTTGATCGGGTAGACCCCGTCCTCGCCGAAGCGCTTCGCCGCCGCTGCCGCGGGGTCCGGGATGATCGGCTTCACGTCCGGAGACTTGACGGCCGCGACCGCGGCGTCGATCTCTCCGGCATCCAGCATGCGGCCGAGGTCGCCGTCGCCGGGATCGGACACGACGTTGGCCGGCGCCTTGTACGCCTCGACGTGCTCGTCTCCCGCGACGACCCACGTGACCTTGCCCAGGTCCACGCCGTACTGCGAGGCGAGGATGCCGCGGGCCCACACGCCGGTGGTGACGGTGTACCCCCGGACGCCGACCCGGCGGCCTTCGAGGTCCTTGGGCGAGGCGATCCCCGACTTGGTGCTGTAGACCAAGGAGCCGTGGTGGAAGGCCCGCACCAGGAAGATCGGGATGGCCGTGATCGGGAGGCCGTGGGCCCGGGCGCACAGATAGGTGGACAACGCCATCTCCGAGACGTCGAACTCCAGGCCACGTATCATGCGGCGGAAGGCGGTGATGATGACGGGGACGTCGACGTGCTCGAACGCGATCTTCTCGGAGGTGACGGAGCCGTCCTTCATCGGCACGGTGTGCCCGTAGTTGCCGGTGGCGATCTTCAGTGACAGTGGCGCCATGAGGGGTCTCCCTTCGCCCTTTGCGAGATGTGCCTGCAGCGCCGCGGCGGCCAAGACCGCGCGGCCAGCGGTTAAGATAGTCTTGACCCCGGCCCCCGTCCACCGTGTCGCTATCCCGGCGGGGCCACGCGGGGTCTCTCAGCCACGCCGGGTCTATCCAGGAGGGTGAACAGTCCATGGCGGAACAAGACGCCGGCCTCGCCGGTCCTCCCATCAACGCTGCTTTCGCCGGAGCGCTCGACGACCTCGTCGCGGCCGCCCGCCAGGGCCACAAGCCCAGCAGCACGCTGTTCAACCCGCCGGACGAATGGATCGTCGGCCAGATGGAGATCTTCGGCGAGCGCTCCCCCGAAGACCGCGCGCGGATCGTCGAGGAGCGCGACGCCATCCGCGCCGACGGCGAGGCGGTGAACGCGCAGGGCAAGGCGGCAGCGCGCTCAGGGCCGGAGACGGTCGTCCGGCTGGACTCGGGGGGGCTGGCGTTCTACAGCCAGCTCGGCGTGGCCCGGCGTCCCGACCTGACCCAGTACTTCATCGACGGCTTCTTGAAGAACCGCGACGCGCTGGCCTTCAGCGCATCGAGCCAGGCGCTGTTCGCCGAGGTCCTGCCGTATCTGACCCGCAAGCTCACCGAGAGCTTCGCCGCCGGCGAGACCGTCGTTCAGTCCGACCGCAGCATCTGCGACGTCCCCGGCCGGTCGTTCCACGTGCGCCAGCTCGTGGTGGGCACGCGCTACATGCAGCTCCCCTACCTGTGGCGCCAGCTCACGTTCCCGATGCCCGGCCCCGCGCAAGTGCCCGGCCCAACTCAGGCAGACGAGCCCGACATCATCGAGCTGTCTGTCCCCCGCTGGCTCGACGACCTCGGCCTGCCCGATGCCTTGAAGGCAAAGGTGGCCGAGGCCGGCCTGACTCAGCTCGTGTTCAAGGCACCGACGCGGGGGCTCTCGCTCCACCTCGGCTTCGACTACTCCGGCGAGCACAAGATGGGGCCGCTCTCCATCGCCATGGCGAAGGTCAAGGAGGCCAACGGCCTCGCCCTCCAGGCGGCGCTCAGCGTCGCCCGCACGAGGACCATCGACGGCCGGATGGAGAACTCCGCCGTCATCACGGCAGGGCCGTCGCTGCACGGGAAGAGCACGCTCACCATCATGATCGAGCTCAAGGACAGCGAGCTCGCCGGACTGCTGGGACTCACGGCGGACCCCGAAGAGGGGGTCTACCCGATGAACGACGACATCGTCCTGATCCAGCCGCTCGCCGAGCCGATCGAGACGACACGCGGCGGCCACCGGCTGCGCATCTCCCACGGGATCGACGGCACCGAGAACAACTTCTACGCGGTGCCGGCCGGGCTGACCAAGGAAACCGACCCCATCACGCACGACGTGCTGCGCGGCCCACCCGATGCACCCAATGCCCAAGAAACGCTGGAGAACGTGGTCGTCGACCTGGAGACCGGCGCGCCCGACTTCCTCCAGAACCCGACCCGCAACATGCGCATGATCCTCTCGCGCCAGGGACTGCTCGCCCGCAAGGGGGCGCAGGACGTGCTGAAGAAGATCACGGGCGGGCGCCTGACCGACGCGGTGCACGTGCCCATGGAGGACATCGACCGCGTGCTCTGGCAGGGCGTCATGCGCCAGAACACCGTGGTGCCGCCGCTGCGGCGCCTCCGCCTCGAGCAGTACGTCCGCGTGCTGATGTACGGGGAGGCGGTGCAGATGGGCGCTGCGGCCGGCGCCATCGGGCGGCCCTACGTCGAATACTTCTCGGACCCGTTCATCATCGGGCTGGAGGACGAGAACGCCAACGTCCTCGGCTACATCCTCCATCAGCTCGAGCGTGGGGGGCTCCGCCAAGAGTTCTACGCGTTCAACACCGGCGGCGTCGGCGCCGATACCAACGCCGAGGCATCGGGCGAGCACTACCGGAAGATCCCACGGGAGCTGACGCTGATGCTCCAGGAGGCGATCCTGCGCGACGCCGTGCGCTTCGAATACGACGCGATCATGGGCGCCGAGGTCGCCGTGTCCATCGTCGACGCGAAGGGCCGGGAGGTGCTGGACCTGCGCGATGGGTGGCTGCCCAGCCGCATCTACGACGATGCGGACTACCGCGAGCGGGTCGTCGGCCTGCGCCGCCGGCGCTACTACGGCCAGGACAGCGCCGACAAGGCGGGCATCCTGCGCTACACGAAGGTGACGGAAACGCTCCTCGACCTCACGGACATACCCGCGCCCAACGACGAGCGCGAGCTGGCGTGGCTCCTGTCGTTCTACTGGCACGTCGACCGCACCTACGACTCGCTCGCGGAGCTCACCGAGCACCTGGCCGAGGGGCTCAAGCCGCCGCCGCACCTGCTCCGGGCGCTGCACCGGATGCACGACGCGGGCGTGAGCGGTGGGCTCAAGCTCTCGGCCGACGCCGAGCGCGCGCTCTCGGCGTTGGGCATCTAGAGCCGCAGAACACGAGGTGAGAAGCGCATGATCATCGACATCCACGGACACTACACGACGGTCCCCGCGCCCCTGGTCGCCTACCGGGGGCTGCAGATCTCGGACATGGCGAACCCGAAGAAGGGCGTGGTCAAGGTCAGCGACGACGAGATACGGGAGTCGCTCGAAGGCGGGCAGCTCAAGAAGCAGCGCGAGCGCGGCACGGACGTGATGTTCTTCTCGCCTCGCGCCTCATCGATGGCCCACCACTTCGGCGACGCTCGGATCTCCCAGTACTGGACCGAGCACTGCAACGACCTCATCGCGCGTGTGTGCGAGCTCTACCCGGACAACTTCCTCGCCGTCG
This sequence comes from Chloroflexota bacterium, assembly GCA_022561985.1. Classification (GTDB taxonomy): domain Bacteria; phylum Chloroflexota; class Dehalococcoidia; order Lucifugimonadales; family Australimonadaceae; genus JADFRC01. The sequence continues at coordinate 36,342 of JADFQE010000001.1, read as the reverse complement.
CCCAGCTCCCGCAATCGCCCGGCGTCTCGCCGGCGAACTGCGTCGCGGAGCTCGAGCGGTGCGTGAACGAGCTTGGCTTCGTGGGCTGCGTGCTCAACCCCGACCCCAGCGGCGGCTTCTGGACCGACCCGCCCATGAGCGACCGGGAGTGGTGGTACCCGCTCTACGAGAAGCTGATCGAGCTTGACGTGCCGGCGATGATCCACGTGAGCGCCACCTGCAACCCGAACTTCCACAGCACGTCGTCGCACTACATGACCGCCGATTCCACGGTGATCGCGCAGCTCCATCAGTCCTCGGTGTTCAAGGACCTGCCGGGGCTCAAGATCGTGGTGCCGCACGGCGGGGGCGCGATCCCCTACCAGTTCGCGCGCTACCGGGGCATCGCCCTGCGCGACGGCTTCGAGCCCTTCGACGAGTTCCTCAAGAACATCTACTTCGACACGGCCATCTACGACCAGCCCGCGATGGAGATGCTGCTCCGGGTCGCCGGCGTGGACAACGTGATGTTCGCCTCGGAGATGATCGGCGCGGTGAACGTGATCGACCCGGAGACGGGCCGCTGGTTCGACGACACGAAGCCGATCATCGAGGGCATCGACTGGCTGACCGCGGAGGACCGCCAGAAGCTGTTCGAGGACAACGCGATGCGGATCTACCCGCACGCCAAGAAGATCATCGAGAAGCGCCGGAAGGCGAAGAGTAGCGCCTAGCTGCCGGCGGCCGTCCTTGAGCGCGGCGCCCGTTCAAGGGAACCTGCCGTTCGACGCGCCGTAGCCGCGCCCTAGCTGCTGGCCGTCCGCTCGCGGCCGTCCTTGAGCGCGGCGTAGGTGCGCGTGGGCGCTGCCACGATGAACCGGTACCCGTGCTCGACCAGCATCTCCATGTTGTCGGTGCCGCCGTGCGGATGGCCGCAGACCACGCCGGCCTCGGCGCAGGCCTCGCGGATGCGCTTCATCGCGTCGACCACGACCGGGTGGTCGTAGTCGCGAGGGTGTCCGAGGTCCTGAGAGAGGTCTCCCTCCCCGATGAGCACGACCCCGATGCCCGGTACCTCCTTGAGCATCTTGGGGAGGTTCTCGATGGCGCGGACCTCCTCGCACATGATGGTCACGAGGATCTCGCCCTGGGGGTTGAGCGGCCAGACGTCGGCGACGCGGTAGTAGTCCTGCCCCCCGATGCCCCAGTAGCGCGCGGCCGCGACGGGCGCATCGCCTCGCTGGCCGCGCGGCTCCAGGTACGGGCGGTCCGCCGGGCGCGGATAGCGGCACGCGGCGACGGCGTTGCGCGCCTCCTCGACGGTGCTCACGTGCGGCCAGACGACGCCGTAGACGCCGAGGTCCAGCACCTGCTTGGCGAGCCACTGGTTCATCTCGCCGCCGTTCGGCGGGATGCGGACAAGCGGCGTGACCGTCGGCGCCAGCGTTCCGCCGTCGACGATCTGCTGGCGGTTCATCAGGAACTGGAGGCTGTCGCGCAGCCCCTTCACGTCGAAGGGGTTGTGCTCCATCTCGAAGATGACGGCGTCGTAGCCGGAGGTGGCCAGGCTGACCGCGTTCTCGATCTCGGCGCTGGCGAAGGTGGCGAAGGCGGTCCCGCCGGCCTCCAGGGCCTTGATGACGCCGTTCAGCCGTGGCAGCTCGGTCATGGGTGATTCTCCTCGAAGGTGCTCGCCGCACGGGCGCTCGCTGCCGCGTGGCAACAGCAGCGCCGCGATTCTACATGGTGAGCACTGCTGGATGGGAACCGCGGTCCGGCGGCACCGGCAGTTGGCGCGAACGAGTAGGTGCAGGGCGACGCCCTGCCGCGAGCGAGTGGGTCCAGGGCTGTGCCCTGGTGGTGGCGCATACGGGATTTGAACCCGTGATCTTCGCCTTGAGAGGGCGATGTCCTGGGCCGCTAGACGAATGCGCCACACGGGAGGCCGCGGCCTGGCCACTGCCCAGTATAGCGGGCCATGGGCCGCGCGGCCAAGCGGCCGGTGGGAGCACCTCCGGACGAAGGTTCGGGGTGGGACCGCACCAATGGACGCTGATGCGGCGGCCATCCTCCGCGATGCTCTAGAAGGCGGCCCCTGGGCCGCGACACAGCCCTGGGCCGCAACACGAACCGAGGAGACCTCCCGTGCGCCCTCTCGAACGAAGCGGAGTGCGGCTCCGGTCCGCCCGCGTGCTCGCTCTCTTCGCGAGCACCATCGCGCTCGCCGCGTCGGCGTGCGTCCCGGCGGACGACCAAGACCTCCTCGCGTCGATCGATGCCTTCGTCGCCCGCGCGGCGGCGGCATCGGCAGCGAGCGCAGCGGCGGCCTCCACGCTCCCGCCGACACCGACGCCCGGGCCATCCTCGGCCGCCACCCCTCCGGCGGCCGCGCTCGATGGAACGCCCGATCCCACGCCGACGCCCACGCCCCCCGCCGGAGCCGATGGCTCGCAGACCCCGGGGCCGGCCGACGCTCCCTCCCCCACGGCGTCCCCGATGGCCCCGGCGCCGCCCACCGGGTCGCCGGGGCTGCCCCCGAGCGCGCCCGAGCTGGAGGCCGTCTCAGCGGCCGTCGCCGCCCTCATGGCGGATAACGGCCTGCCGCGCATCCCCCATCCCGTCACGGCCAACGAGGCGCCGTGCGCCACGGGCACGCAGGACATGACCGCCTTCCCGGATGTCACCTCGGCGGTCGAGACGGCCGACAAGCTGATCGACCCGAGCGGGAACGCGTACACGGATGGCGTCCCGTGGGCGCTCGCGGCGCGGAGCGACTTCCTGGGGGACAAGGGCGGCTACGTGCTCGTCGGACACGACCGCACGGCCGACGGCCTGAGGTCGGGCTCCGTCGACTACCTGAGCTTCGCGAGGACGTCCTGGTGCTACGTCGCCGACTCAGACGGCTACGTGCACCAGCTCGACCCCGCCGGCGTGGAGACCCCGCGCCCGCCGCGCCCCACGCCGACACCAACGCCGGTACCCACGCCGACGCCCACGCCGACGCCCGCGCCGACGCCCACGCCGACCGTGCCGGCGGACCTGATCCGGGGGCTGCGGGCGAGTGAGCTGGTAGAGATCTCCGATGCGGTCAGCTTGCTGATGCGGCACGCAGGCCTGGGGTCGATCCCCAACCCCGTCGCCGCCGACACGGCGCCGTGCACCACGGGCACCCGGGACATGAGCGCCTTCCCGGACACGGCGTCCGGCGCGGGAACGGCCGACAAGCTGACGGACCCGTTCGGACGCGCCTACGAGGGGGGCGATAGGGACGGCTACGTGCTGGTCGGCCACGACGTCGTCGCGAACAACCAGCAGACCGACTTCCTCCAGAGCTACGTGCGCTTCACGGGCGCCATCTGGTGCTACACGGCCGATCCCGACGGACGGGTCCATCAGTACGACGAGGCAGGCGAGCTGCTTGGGGCACGGACCGCGCCGCGCAGCTAGCCGGAGCGCGGTCCGCGCTCACGTCCGGGCGGCCTGCGCACCCATGACCCAGGCCTACGGCACCGGGACCAACACGAAGACCTGCACTCGGTTGTTGCCCGAGTCGGCCACGTATACACGGCCTGACCCGTCCACCGCGATCCCCCCGGGGAACAGGAATTCGCCGTCGCCACCGCCTTCGCCACCCCATCTTCCGATCGAGCTCAGCAGGGGACTCAGCACCTGGACCCGGTGGTTGGGAGTGTCCGCCACGTAGACGAAGCCTTGCGCATCCACGGCGACGCCTCCGGGGCGTTGGCTCGTCCCATCCCACGCGCCGAGGTACTCGCCGGCTGCGCTGAAGACCTGGACGCGCTGGTTGTCCCTGTCGGCGACGTAGATCCTCCCCTGGGCGTCGACGGCCACGGCCTGCGGGGACTGGAACTGGCCCCTGAGGCTACCGGACGTGCCCCACTTGCGGAGAAAGTCTCCGGTGGACGTGAACACCTGGACCCGGTTCCTGCCGGCTTCAGTCACGTACACGTCGCCCGCCGCGTCCACCGCTACGCCGCTGGGACGTATGAACTTACCCTCGATCTGGCCTTCGGAGCCCCACGCACGAAGAAATCTCCCGTTCGAGTCGTAGACCTGGACCTGATGGTTGGCCGCATCCACGATGTAGACGTCCCCGTCGTCATCGACGGCGATCCCCTCTGCCGAGATCGGATCTGGAGATCCGCCCGCCTCCAGGGCCCATCCCCCGACGAACGCCCCCTCTCTGTCGAAGACGTGGACTCGCCCGAGGCCTGTGTTCGCCACGTAGATGAGCCCCGACGGACCCACGGCGAGGTCTTGCGGCGACGCGAGCACCCCCGTGTCCGCACTGCCTCGATCTCGAATCAGCCGCAGGGCGGGCTTCCACACCACGATCTGATCCGCCGCCGCGTCGGCGACGTACACGTTCCCTTCGGCGTCAGCGGCGATCCCGACGGGCGAGCGGAGCGCGCCGCCCACACTGACCGGGATCGCCAAGCTGCCGGCAGCATCGATGGCCTGAAGGCGCGAATTGCCCGTGTCGGCCACGTAGACGGTCCCGAGCCGGTCGACGGCGATCCCCTGCGGATTCTGGAAACGGCCGAGCTCGACCCCCCCGGAGAGCCAAGCACGATCGAAGACCCCGGTCGAGCTGAACCGTTGGATCCGGTCGTTGCCGGTGTCGGCCACGTAGACGTCGCCCGTGGGGCCGACGGCGATGGCGCGAGGCGATGCGAACTGGCCGTCGCCCGATCCGGCCGTACCCCACACACCGAGGAACGTGCCGTCGGGGCTGAAGCGTTGGACCCGGTGATTGAACGTGTCCGCGACGTAGACGTTCCCCTCAGGGCCGACGGCGATGCCGAAAGGCCGGTCGAAGTGGCCTGCGCCGGTGCCGGGGCATGGCGCGGTCAGCGCGCAGCCCTGGCTCGAAAGATTGCCCCATGCAGCCTGGAATGTCCCCCGGCCGTCGAAGATCTGCACCCGGTGGTTGCCCATGTCGGCGACGTAGACGTACTCGTTCGCGTCCACCGCGATGCCGGCGGGCGAGCGGAACTCACCGGCCCCGCTACCCTCGCCCCCCCATTCGTCCAACCACACCCCTTCGCTGTCGAACACCTGCACACGGTTGTTGGCCGTGTCCGTGATATAGACGTTGCCGGAGCCACCCACCGCAGCTCCCCCGGGAGAGCCGAACTCGCCGGCCAAGACGCCTTCGGTACCCCATATGCTCGCGGCGTCCCCGATGCCGGTGAGCTGCAGCACCCGGCGGCTGCCGGTCTCGGTCACGTAGACGTCTCCCTCTGGATCCACGGCCACACCCCACGGAGCCTCAAGCCCGCCCCGGACAGCCACGAAGTTCCCTACCGAGTCGAAGACCTGAAGCCAAGCGCTGTCCGAATCGGCCACGTAGACGTGCCCGCTCGAGTCCGTCGCGATACCACGGGGCTTGGCGAACCGCCCGATCCCGAAGCCTTCGACACCCCACTTGGCCATGAACTCGCCACGGCCGCCGAAGACCTGGACGCGGTGGTTCCCCGTATCGGCCACGTAGACATCGCCGTCGCCGTTCACCGCGAGGGCCTCAGGGAACTGGAACTCGCCATCGAGCGCGCCAGCCCTGCCCCAGGTGCGAAGGAACTCGCCGGTGGACGTGAACACCTGGACCCGGCTATTGCCGGTGTCGGCCACGTAGACGTCGCCGTCGAGGCCCACGGCGATCCCGCGTGGCGCCTCGAACTGGCCGTCCGCCACCCCCTGCGACCCCCACGCGTCCAGGAACTCGCCGGTGGGCCCGAATACCTGGACCCGGTGGTTGCCCGTGTCGGCCACGTAGACGCGCCCCGACTCGCCGACCGCGATGCCCAAGGGCTGATCGAATCGGCCACTGCCGCTGCCCTCGGAGCCCCATTCGCTCAACCGGAACGCGAGGTCACGGTCGAACCGGTGCACGCGGCTGGCCCCGAAATCGAGCACGTAGACCGCGCCGGACGGGGACACGGCCACGCCGGCCGGGAAGTCGAAAAGCTCATGGGTGACGGGACCGAGCCATTGCGCCACGAATTCGAGCCCGAACGACGTGGGCGTGGGGGGCGGGGTGGGCGTCGGGCTCGGGGTAGGCGTGGGCGTGGGGGCCTGCGTGGGCGTCGGGCTCGGCGTGGGCGCCGAGGTCGGCATGGGGCTGGGCGTCGGCGTCAACTCCGGAGCCGGCGGTGCGGCCGGGGTGGGCGTCGGGGTCGGCGCCGGCGTCGATGGCGGAGTTGGCGTTCCCCCGGCGCCGCTCGCCCGCGCGGCGTCCCGCGCCTCCGCCGTCGCGATGATGGCGATGGCAGCATCGACGGTAGCCTGCGTCTCGACGCCGCCCGTCGGCACACACGCCGCCGCGGCGAGGATGCCACCCGTCAGCAGGAGCAACGATCGGAGAGAGCCACGACTCGGTCCATCGTCTTGCCGTGGTCCCACGCGGCCCCCTCGAGCAGGGAGTTCACCCACTCGCCGACTGGACGACCCCGATCGGCGCATCAGGCCGTCGGCTGGTGGAAAAGTGGCTGGGGATCGAGGATTCGAACCTCGGTTACCTGATCCAGAGTCAGGCGGCCTACCACTAGCCGAATCCCCAACGCGCATGACCATGCTAGCAAAGAGGCGCCGGGCCGGGCAAACGCCAGCTTGCTAGCCGCCCAGGACGCCGAGCGCGTGCCGCAGCCGCGCGAGGCAGCGGTCCCGCCCGAGCACCTCCATCGTGTCGAACAGCGGCGGCGCGGCGGTCCGGCCCGTCACGGCGGCGCGCATCGCGCCGAAGAGACCGCCGGTGCTCACGCCGAGCGATTCGGCCAGCGCCCGGTAGGCGGGCTCCAGCGCATCGGCCGTCCACGGCTCGGTCCCCTCGGCGACGGCGAGCGCTCCCTCGATCGCACCGCGCGCACCGTCGCGGTCCATGCCTTTGCCAACCAGCTTCTTCGGGTCGAGCGCGGGCTGCTCCTCGAAGAAGAACGACAGCATCTCCGGCGCCTCGGAGAGCTTGCGCAGCCGCTCGCGCTCCAGCGGGATGATGCGCTGGAGGTAGTCGCGGTCGATAGCTGCGTCCGGGAGGGCTGCCGTGAGCCAGGGCAGGATCGCCTCGGCCAGCTCCTCGGTCGCCATCTGACGGATGTAGACGCCGTTGAACCAATCGAGCTTCTCCGCGTTGAACACAGCCGGGCTGGCGAGGATCCGCTCGATGCTGAAGTGCGCGACCAGCTCCTCGCGGGAGATGACGTCCGTTGCATCGTCCATCGACCAGCCCAGGAGCGCCAGGAAGTTGAACATCGCCTGCGGCAAGTAGCCGTCGTCGCGGTAGTGGAGCGCGGACGTGGCGCCGTGGCGCTTGGAGAGCTTGGAGCGATCGGGCCCGAGGATCATGGGCAGGTGCACCAGGTGCGGCATCTCGAAGCCCAGCGCCTTGTAGAGCTCCTGGTGCCGGGGGGCGCTCGGCAGCCACTCCTCGGCGCGCATCACGTGGGTGATCTCCATCAGGTGGTCGTCCACCACGTTCGCCAGGTGGTAGGTGGGGAAGCCGTCGGACTTGAGCAGGACGAAGTCGTCGAGCAGCGACGCCTCGAAGGAGACGTCGCCGCGCACCAGGTCGTGCACGACGATCGTGCCCTCGACCGGCATCTTGAAGCGCACGACCCCCACCGGGTTCTCGGCCCTGGCGCGCTCGGCCTTGGTGGGGTCGAGGCAGTTCCGGTCGTAGCCGGGCGAGCGGCCGCCCGCCTGCTGCTCCTTGCGCATCGCATCGAGCCGCGCCGGCGTGCAGTAGCAGGGGTACGCGGCGCCGTCGGCGACGAGGCGGTCGGCGTGCTCCTGGTAGATGCCGAGGGCCTTGCGCTCCGACTGGACGTAGGGGCCGAAGGGCCCGCCCTTGCGCGGGCCCTCGTCCCAGTCGAGCCCGAGCCACTCCAGCGCGTCGAGGATCGCGTCCTCCGCGCCGGGGACGAGCCGCGCCCGGTCGGTGTCCTCGATGCGCACGATGAAGGTGCCGCCGGTGGACCGGGCGTAGAGCCAGTTGAACAGGGCCGAGCGGATGTTGCCGACGTGGGGCTCGCCGGTGGGACTCGGTGCATATCTGACGCGGACGCTCACACCCGCAATGGTAGTGGCGCAGACGCGCCGAGAGAAGGCCCATCACCCACGAGGGTCCGCCGTTCAGGCCGCGGCCCCTTCAGGCCGCGTCGAGCACCGCGAGCACGCCCGCCATGTCCTCCGGCAACGGCGCCTCGAACTCGCGCAGCTCGCTCTCGTCCGGCGGCAGGTGGAACGCGAGGCGGGCGGCGTGGAGGCAGTGGCGCTCGATCAGCGGCGATCGCCTGCCGTAGACGGCATCGCCCACGAGCGGGTGGCCGAGGGCCGCGAAGTGCACGCGGATCTGGTGGGTCCGCCCGGTGTGGGGGTAGGCCTCCATGAGCGTCACGCGCTCGTAGCGGCGCACGACGTGGTAGCGCGTCAGCGACTCGCGCCCGCCCTCGACCACCGCCATCTTCTTGCGGTTCCGCGGATGGCGCGCGATCGGTCCGTCGAGCTCGCCGTCGTCGCGCTTGACGACCCCCTCGACGAGCGCGGCGTAGGTCTTCCGCACGCGGCGCTCCTTGAGCTGGCGCGTCAGGCTCGCGTGGGCGCGGTCGGTCTTCGCCACGACCATGAGCCCGGACGTGTCCTTGTCCAGCCGGTGCACGATGCCGGGGCGCTGCGTGCCGCCGATGCCCGGCAGGTCCGGGACGAGCGCCAGCAGCGCGTTGACCAGGGTGCGGTCGGGATGCCCCGGGCCCGGATGCACGGTGAGACCGGCGGGCTTGTCGACGACGAGGATGTCGCCGTCCTCGTAGACGACGGTGAGCGGCATCTCCTGGGCGACCAGGTCCAGCGGCACGGGGGGCGGCACGACGACCCGGACGGTCTGTCCCGGATGGACGAGCGTCGAGGGCTTCACGGACGCGCCGTCGACGGTCACCCAGCCCTCGCGCACCAGCGCGGCGCAGCGCGAGCGGCTGAGGTCGGGGCAGCGCGAGTGGACGAAGCGGTCGACGCGCTCTCCCGCGGAGGCCGCGTCCACCTCCAGCGAGCGCGAGGGGTCAGCTTGCAGGCTGGTCATCGGCTGGCGAGACGGCGGCGGCCGGCTCCGGCTCTGCGGATGCCGGGGCCGGCTCCGGGCGAACGATGCTCACCGCCAGGATGATGACGCCCGTGACGATGGAGGCATCGGCGACGTTGAAGATGTACCAGGGCCCGATGTCGACGAAGTCGGTCACGTAGCCGCGCACCAGCCGATCGGTGAGGTTCCCGAAGGCCCCCGCAAGCATGAGGCCAAGGCTCAGGCGCACCAGCAGGCCGGGGTTCGCGTGGGAGCGGTAGAACAGCACGAGCACGCCGATCCCCACCGCCGACGCGATGGTGAGCAGGACGTTCTGCCCGTCGAGCAGCCCGAAGGCGCTGCCCGAATTGGCGATGTGCGTGATGCGGAAGAACCCCTCGCCCGGCCACGAATGTCCCAGGGCAAGGTTCTGCACGACGACGGCCTTGGTGCCCTGGTCGAGGGCGAACAGCGCCGCAGCGACGAGCACGACGAAACGGTGGCGTTGCTGGAACGCAATCATGGCCTCGCCAGTCTAGCAGGGCACAGCGCACAGCCCTACGGCGCCGCGCACGCTGCGCTAGAATCGCCTCGTAGCCCACCCACAAGGAGCACGCCATCGCCATCGACCTGCGCTCCGACACCGTGACACAGCCGACGGCCGCCATGCGCCAGGCCATGGCCCAAGCCGAGGTCGGCGACGACGTCTACGGCGAGGACCCGACCGTCAATCTGCTCGAGCGCACAGCCGCGGAGCGCCTCGGCAAGGAGGCCGGCCTCTTCGTCGTCAGCGGCTCCATGGGCAACCTGGTTTCCGTGCTGGCGTGGTGCGGGCGCGGGGAGGAGGCCATCCTCGGCATGGACGACCACCTCCTCGTGAACGAGATGGGCGCAGTCTCCGCGTTCGGTGGCGTGCATCTGCGCCCCGTCCCGAGCGACCGCCGCGGCCTCATGGACGCCGCGGCGATCGAGGCGACGGTCTCTCCGGACGGGATGTTCCCGCGCACGGCGCTGCTGTGCCTGGAGAACACGCACAACCGCGGCAACGGCGCCGCGTTCTCCGCCGACGAGCTCCGTCCGCTGACCGAGACCGCCGCCGAGCACGGCATGGCGGTGCACATGGACGGCGCGCGGATCTTCAACGCATCGGTGGCCTTGGGCGTGCCGCCCGCCGAGCTCGCCTCGGTCGCCGACTCGGTCACGTTCTGCCTGTCGAAGGGTCTGTCGTGTCCCGTCGGCTCGCTGGTCCTCGGCAGCGCGGACTTCGTCGCGCGGGCCCGGCGCGTGCGCAAGATGGCGGGCGGCGGCATGCGCCAGGCCGGCATCATCGCAGCGGCCGGCGTCGTCGCCCTGGAGGAGATGGTCGAGCGGCTCGCCGATGACCATGCGAACGCGCAGCGCCTCGCCCGCGGGCTCGCTGGGCTGCCGGGGCTCGTGCTCGACCCGGCGGACGTCGAGACGAACATCTGCTACGTGGAGCTGGCAGACGGCGAGGGGCGCGACCTCGCCGCGGCGCTCAAGGAGCGCGGCGTGCTGGCGAACGGACGGCAGAACTGGGTGCGCTTCGTCACGCACTACGGCATCACGTCCGAGGACATCGACGAAGCGCTCGATGCCATCTCGACGGTCGTGCGCGCGAGCGCAAGCGTGCGCTGACGTCCACGCCCCACGGCGTGCTCTGAGGCGAACGCAACGACGCCGGAGCGACCTTGCGGCCCCCCCGGCGTCCGATTGTGCCCCGGCGCTCGTGACGCCGGGACCGTGCCTCTGCTCCGTCGCTGCTCTGGGCCTACTAGACCCAAGGTGATGGTCGTCCCGTCCCCCGGGATTGCTCATCTGAGAATCATGGCGGAGCGTCCGGCCCTGCACCCCTTCAGAGGACGTTAGCCACACGCCTCCGAAGGGCCCCACCTAGGGAAGTGCCAACGGTGGTTGAGCACGTAGAGTGCCTTCTTCACACTGCCACCTCCTGACGATCCTACCGCGGTGGATGCCTGGTGGAGACGCCGCAGCCCCTCCCTTCCGACCCCCGCATATCCATGGTACGCCTCCCACCGGCAGCGTGCAAGGGGTTCCGGCGAGTATCAGAGCTACTGTCTCCAACTTTCCCGATACCGTCTATAGGATGCATCTGTATCAGGCATTTATTCGTCTTTCTGCTTCGTATTCCGCCACCACGTCTCGATCCGCTCCCGCACCGTCAGCTCGTAGCCCTGGTCCCCCGGCTCGTAGAAGCGCTTGTCCTCGATCTCCGGCGGCAGGTTCCGCTGCCCGGCGAAGCTCCCCTCATGGTCGTGGGCGTACTTGTAGTCCTTCCCGTAGCCCAACGAGCGCATGAGGCCGGTGACGGCGTTGCGCAGGTGCAGCGGCACCGGGTACTGCTGACCGCTGCGCACCTCCTCCAGCGCACGGTTGAGAGCCACGTAGGAGGCGTTGCTCTTCGGCGCCGTGGCCAGGTAGACGACCGCCTCGGCGAGCGGGATCGCGCCCTCCGGCATCCCGACGAAGTGGACGGCCTGCTGCGCGGCGACGGCGATCCCGAGCGCGTTCGGGTCGGCCATGCCGACGTCCTCCGCAGCCGAGATCACGATGCGGCGCGCGATGAACATCGGGTCCTCGCCGGCCTCGATCATCCGCGCGAGCCAGTACACGGCGGCGTCCGGGTCGGAGGCGCGCACCGACTTGATGAAGGCCGAGACGGTGTCGTAGTGGGAGTCGCCAGCCTTGTCGTACATCGGCGCACGCCGCTGGAGGACATCTTCCATGAACGCCCGCCCCACGCGCCGCACGCCGCCGGCGTCCGGCTGCGCGATCTGCGCGGCCAGCTCCAGGGCGTTGAGCGCGACCCGGGCGTCGCCGGAGGCGACCGTCAGCAGGAACGCGCGGGCCTCCGGCTCAAGCTCCAGGTGCTCGTTCCCCAGGCCGCGCTCGGTGTCGGTGAGCGCGCGGTCGATGATGACGGCCATGTGCTCGTCGGTGAGCGGCTTGAGCACGAGGACGCGCGTGCGGGAGAGCAGCGCCGCGATGACCTCGAACGAGGGGTTCTCCGTGGTGGCGCCGATGAACGTGACCGTGCCGTTCTCGACGTGGGGCAGGATGGCGTCCTGCTGCGCCTTGTTGAAGCGGTGGACCTCGTCGATGAACAGGATCGTGGGCCGGTCCTCCATCGCCCGCAGCTCGCGGGCCTCCTCGACGCCCTTGCGCAGGTCCGCAACGCCGGAGGTGACGGCCGAGAGCCCGATGAAGTGCGCGCCGGTCAGGCCGGCGACGAGCCGGGCAAGCGTCGTCTTGCCGGACCCGGGCGGGCCCCACAGGATCATGGACGGCACCTGCTTGGTGGCGATGGCGCGCTCGAGGATGTGGCCGGGGCCCAGGATGTGCTCCTGCCCCGTGAACTCCTCGAGGGTGCGCGGCCGCATCCGGGCCGCGAGCGGCGCTGACCCGGCCTCGCGCTGCTTGCCGAGGTGCTCGAACAGGGTCTCACCGCCGCGCTTCGCTGCCATGCCGGGAGTCTACCAGGGCACAGCCCTGGACCCACTCGCTCGCGCAGATCGCGGCTCTGGGCATCCGCGGTCGCGCGCCGGCCGGGCCGCTATAATCCGCACCATGAACGTCCACGTGCGTCTGTACGCCTCCTACCGCGAGCAGGCCGGCCGCGACCGGCTCGACGTCGCGCTCGCCGACGGCGGGACGGTGGCCGACGCGATCAGCCGGCTCGTCGCCGACGCGCCGTCGCTGCCACCCGACTTCAAGCCGCACCTGATCGCCGTCAACGACGAGTTCGCCAACCTGGCGTACCCGCTGCACGATGGCGATGAGATCGCGCTCTACCCGCCCGTGAGCGGCGGCGTGGACGTGCGCGTCGTGCACGAGGCCATCGACGCCCGCGAGATCGCCGACGCGGTGCGCCGCGCGAGCAACGGGGCGGTCGTGACGTTCGAGGGCACGACGCGCGACGAGACGGGCGGCGAGCGCGTCCTCCACCTGGAGTACGAGGCCGACGAGCGCATGGCGGAGAAGGTGCTCGCGCAGGTCATGGAGGAGACGGTGACGCGCTTCGGCGTGAGCGACATGGCGGCGCGCCACCGCGTCGGGCGCCTCGAGATCGGCGACGTGAGCCTGGTGGTGGCCGCGGCCGCCCCGCACCGGCTCGAAGCGTTCCTCGCCGCGCAGTACGCGGTGGACCGCATCAAGCACATCGTGCCGGTCTGGAAGAAGGAGTTCTTCGAGAACGGCGCCGTCTGGGTCGGCGCGGCCTGCGGCCCCGAGGAGCACGCCCGCGAGCTCGCCGAAGCCCCCTACGCGCTGTTCCTCGCCACTCGCTAACCGTCCCCGGCGATGCGTGTCTTACACATCGTGAGAGACCTGGAGGTCCCCTTGGCAACCAAGACCGAGATCAGGCGGCTCACGCAGCAGGTGGCCGACAGCTCGCACATCCTGTTCCACGAGGGGCTGGTCGACTACCACGGCCACGTGAGCGCGCGCATCCCCGGCACCAACTCCATCCTCATCAAGCCCGTCCTCCGGCCGCACAACCAGATCAAGGCCAAGGACATCCTCACGGTCGACATGGACGAGTACATGTCGGCCAACCGGAGCCAGTGGAGCCCGGAGGAGCAGCAGGGCCGCGTGATCGACGCGCCGGTGCCGCCGAGGGAGACGATGCTGCACGTGGCCATGTACCAGGCACGGCCGGACGTGGGCTCGGTGGTGCACACGCACCAGCTCGTCGCCACCTCCGTCGGCGTGGGCAACGTGCCGATCAAAGCGCTCTACAACCAGGCGCTCCCCTTCGCGCCGGAGACGCCGATCTTCCCGGACCCGAAGCTCATCACCACGCTGGAAGCCGGCAACGCCGTCGCCGCATGCCTGGGCGACCGGACGGCCGCGCTGCTCCGCGGGCACGGCGTCGTGGTCGTCGGCGAGTCCATCGACCATGCGGTCAGCAACACGATCTACCTGGAGCGCACCGCGATCATGACGGTGATCGCGCACCTCGTCGGCGAGCCCACGGCGCTCGACCCGGCGTACGTCGAGGAGTTCGCGGCCGACTGGAACCGCCGGGCCCCGCACGCCTACGAATACTTCCGCTCGCTGGTCCCAGGCCTCAAAAAGGCATAGGCCGGGCACAGGCAGGGCACAGCCCTGCACCCACTCGCTGCCGCGCTGCAGCACGGCTGCCCGGATGCTCACCGCGCGGCCATGGCGTTCCGGCCAGCGCCCCATGGGCCCGAGGTCCACCTGCAGCACGCCAAGGCCGCCCACGAACGCTACGCCCCTGGCAGGCGTCTCGTATGCCAATCCGTGGCGCCCTGGTACGCGTGGGCGGCGCGGAGCACCGCTGCGTCGTCGAAGGCGCGGCCGCCGATCTGGAAAGCGACCGGCAGACCGTCGTCCGAGAAGCCGCAGGGGAGCGAGACCGCCGGCATCCGCGTCACGTTGAAGATGCGCGTGATGCGCAGCAGCGCCTCGCGCACCGGCGTCTCGACGCCCCCGATCACCGTGGACTCGGCCTCCCGCAGCGGCGCGGGCATCGGCACCGTCGGCATCGCGATGAGGTCGACCCGCTCCAGCGCCTCGCTCATGCGACGCGTGAGGAGGACGCGTGCGCGCTGGGCCCGGACGTAGGCGGCCGCGGACACGAAGAAGCCGGACTCGATGCGCCGGCGGACCGCCGGGTCGAAGCGCTCGCCCTCGGCGAGGACGCGGTCTCCGTGGACTGCGGCCGCCTCCGCGGTCGTGATGGCGGCCGAGACGACCGCCGTCCACTCGACCTCGGGCACCGAGACCTCCTCGACGGACGCGCCGAGGTCTTCGAAGACGGACATCGCCTTTCGGAACGCCGCCTCGACCTGCGGGTCCATCAGCTCCCACACGTACTCGGACAGCACCCCGATCCGCACGCCGCGCACGCCCCCATCGAGCCCGCGCGTGTAGTCGACGGCGCTCGTCATGGCCGAGGCCGGGTCGCTGGGGTCGTGGCCGGCGAGCACCGAGAGCGCGATCGCCGCGTCCTCGGCGGTCCGCGCCATCGGCCCGGCCGTGTCGAGGGAGTAGGCGAGCGGCGTGATGCCGGAGCGGCTGACGAGGCCGAAGGTCGGCTTGATGCCCGTGATGCCGCAGAGCGCGGCGGGGATGCGGATGGAGCCGCCGGTGTCCGTGCCGAGGGCGAGCGGGACCATGCCGGAGGCGACGGCGACCGCGGAGCCGCTGCTGGAGCCGCCGGGCATGCGGTCGGGCCCCCACGGGTTCTTGGGCATCCCGTAGTGCGCGTTGCGGCCCGTCGGGTCGAAGGCGAACTCGACCGTGCTCGTCTTGCCGATGACCACGGCGCCCGCCTCTCGGAGCCGCCGCACGGCCGTCGCGTCGCGCTCCGGCACGAAGTCGGCGTCGATCACCGACCCTGAGGTCGTGCGGACGCCCTCGGTCCAGTAGATGTCCTTGACCGCCACCGGCACCCCGTGCAGCGGGCCGCGGTACTTCCCCGCCGCGATCTCGGCGTCGGCAGCGCGAGCACCGGCGAGGGCTTCGCCGGACATGCGCGTGATGTACGCGCCGAGGGCCGGCTCGAGCTCGTCGGTGCGCTCGATGAACGCCTGGACGACCTCGGTGGCCGAGACCTCCCTGCGCCGGATGCGCGCGGAGAGCTCGGCGAGCGTCCCGCCGGTCAGGGTGCCGTCGCTGCTCACGCCGCACCGCCAACGTCCCGCGCGGTCTCCCCGATCTCATCGGGCGCGACCGCGGACACATCGATGTCCCAGAGCGGCGCGATCCGCGCGAGCAGCGCACGGACGTCCGGGTAGAGCTCATCGAGGCGCTCGGCGCTCAGGCGCACGCCGAGCTGCGCGGCCAGCGCCGCGAAGGTCTCGGGGCTGAGCTCGGCGGGGTCGTGCTGCGTCACGCTGGCTCCTTCTGGCGAGCGAGCAGGAGGACGCGGCGAGTATACGTCGACCCTCACCGCTGCGGGCGCTAGGGCGCGAGCGGCGGCACCCAGAACGCCAGCCGGGCCGCCGCCAACGCCCGGGGCTCCTCGACGCCCGTGACGTCCACGACCCACGCCTCCGGCCGGGTTTCGTTCTCGGGGAAGACGGCGCCGGCGAACACGAGGTACCGGGAGTCCGCGGACCACACCAGGTGCGAGGGAGCGAACTGGTCGAAGAACTGGAGGAAGATCCGGTACTCCGGCGCGGGGGCGAAGGGCATGGGCTCCGTCGCGGCCCCCGTGTCGACGTCCACGACGATCCATCGGAGCGCGTCGCCGTCGGGCCCAGGCGAAACGACGGCGATCCGGGAGCCGTCGGGGGACCAGAAGAATGCGACGACGCTGCCGTCGAAGATGCGCCTGCGCTCGGCGCTCGCGGCGTCGATCAGGACGATGCCGCCGCGGTCGGGGGAGGAGGGGCCGGGCCGCTGCGTCGCGGCGAGGACATCCTCGCGGGGCGACCAGGCGAAGGCGACCCCGCCGTCCAGCGCCCACAGCTCGCGCTCCGCGCCGTCCTCCAGCGACGACGCGATGAGCTGCTCGCCGCCTCCGGCCTCCGCCACGTACGCGATCCACGTGCCGCTCGCGCTGTAGGCCGGCATGCGGTAGCTCGCGGAGTCGCGCCCGATGACCTCCGTGGGCGAGCGCCGGCCCACGGAGTACACCGAGAGCTGCGCGCCGCGGTGCACCAAGATGGCGGAGCTGTCCGGCGACCAGGCGTGGTAGAGCGGCGCGTCCTCGGCGACGAGGTACGGGTCGGCCGAAGCCATCGCCGTCTCGAAGAGGCCGAGGCGCGTGGCATCGGCCGTCGGCGCGACGAAGGAGAGGCGCCGGCCGTCGGGCGACCAGTACGCGTAGTGCGGGACGCCGTCCGCGACGAAGTTGACGAGCCCGTCGCTGGTCGTGTGGATGAAGCGCTCGTTCGAGCCGTCGGCATCAAGCACGACCAGCGCGGCGATCTGGCCCGCGTCTGGGCCGGGGATGCGCGAGAGCGCGACGCGGCGTCCATCGGGGGACCACGTCGGCCAGGTGTAGGCAAGCGCCGCTCGGACGGCGCCCACGCCCGCGCGCCCCTCGACGAACGCCACCGGCACGCCATCGAGCGGCTCGTTCGGCGCGCTGGGGTCGTCGGGCTCCTCGCCAGGCTCGCTCGGCGCCACGATCGTTCGCGGGCCGCTCCCGTCGCGTTGGACCGTGCCCACGTCCCAGCCCGGCCCCACGAACACGACCCGTTGGGGGACGGCCGGCTCGCTTGTGGGCTCCGGTGTAGACGCCCGGGGAACGGAAGACGGAAGCAGCGAGCAGCCGGCCGCGAGCAGGAGGACGCCTGCGAGGAGCGGGCCCAGCGCGCCAGCGCGCATCACGAAGAGGGCCGGTCGGGCCTGACCTCTAGGCTGATGTCGAGCGCCTTGGTCGAGTGCGTGATGGAGCCGGAGGAGAGCAGGTCGACGCCCGCCTCGGCGACCTCGCGCACGTTGTCGATGGTGATGCCGCCGGAGGCCTCGGTCATCGCGCGGCCCCGGCAGATATCGACGCCCTCGCGCATCTGGTCCGGGGTCATGTTGTCGAACAGGATGATGTCGGCGCCCGCGTCCACGGCCTCGCGCACCTGCTCCAGCGTGTCGCACTCCACCTCGATGCGGATCGTGTGCGGGACCTGGGACTGCGCGCGCTTGATGAGCTGCGTCATGGACTCGCCGCGCGTGGCCATGGCGGCGATGTGGTTGTCCTTGATGAGGACGCCGTCGCCCGTGCTCATGCGGTGGTTGTGCCCCCCGCCCATCCGCACCGCGTACTTGTCGAGCAGCCGGAAGCCGGGCACGGTCTTGCGCGTGTCGATGATCTGTACCGGGAGTCCCTCCACGGCCTTCACGAACTCGGCGGTGGCCGTGGCGATGCCGCTCATGCGCTGGACGAAGTTGAGCGCCGTGCGCTCGGCCCGCAGGATGGAGGCCATGCGGCCCCGGATCGAGGCCACGTACATGCCCTTCTCGACCCGCGACCCGTCCGGGACCATGACGGTGGTCTCCAGGCCGGGGTCGACCTCGCGGAAGACGGCGAGCGCCACGTCGACGCCCGCGAGCACGCCGTCGGCCTTGGGCATCATGAGCGCCTCGGAGGTGAGGTCGTCCGGGAGCAGCGAGCTCGTGGGGTCGTAGGCGGCCTCGTCTTCGGCGAGCGCCTGCTGGATCAAGTGGATCGTGCCGTGCCAGTGGTGAAGCATGCGTTGCAGTTTATCGCCGAGCGGGCGCCCGTGCCAGGTTCAGGCGCCAGGGGACGGGTTCAGGCGGGCGCTTCGTCAAGATGGCCTTGGAGGGACCAGGGGGTCGTCTTTGTGATGCGCACCTGCATCAGGCGCCCCAGCAGGTCGCGCTCGTCGTCGAAGAAGACGAGCTTGTCGGTGCGCGTCCGGCCCTGCCAGCGTCCGCGCGAGCGGCCGTCCACCAGCACCTCCTGCGTGGAGCCGAGGTACCCCGCGTTGATCTCCGTGAGCACGCTCTCCTGCACGGCCTCGATGGCGTGCAGGCGGCGCTGCTTCTCCTCGTGCCCCACGTCGTCGGTGAGCTTGCGCGCGGCGATCGTGCCGGGACGCGTCGAGTACGCGGCCGCGTGCACCTTGTCGAAGCGGAGGTCCTGGACCATCGCGAGCGAGTCCTCGAACTGCGTTTCAGTCTCGCCGGGGAAGCCGACGATGAGGTCGGTGACCATGGCGACGCCGGGGACCGAGGCGCGGACGCGAGCGACGAGCTCGCGGTACTGCGCGTTCGTGTACCCCCGGCGCATGCTCGAGAGCACCTCGTCGCTGCCCGCCTGGAACGGCAGGTTGATGCACTCCATGGCGCGGGGGAGCCGGGCGACCGCGTCGATGATGCGCTCGCTCATGTCGTTGGGGTGCGACGTCAGGAACCGGATGCGCACGAGCTCCGGCACGCCGTCGTGGACGGCCTCCAGCAGGTCGGCGAGGTCCGGCGCGCCGGGCAGGTCGTGGCCGTAGGAGTCGACGTTCTGCCCGAGCAGCGTCACCTCGCGAACGCCGCGGGCCACGAGCTTGTGGCACTCCTCGACGAGCTCATCGAGGGGCCGCGAGACCTCACGCCCGCGCCGGTAGGGGATGATGCAGAAGGTGCAGAACTTGTCGCACCCGTGGATGATGGGCACGTGGGTCGTCACGTTCGGGTGGCCGGGGACGAGCGGCCCGACGCACCCGTCCGGGTCGATGCCGGCCTTGTCGCCGACGAGCCGGATCAGCGGCTCGAACTGCTGGGGCGCCATGAAGACGTCGACGTAGGGGAACCGGGCGCGCAGCTCGTCGCTCTTCGGGCCCACCATGCAGCCCATGAGCGCGAGGGTCACCCCGGGGTTGCTCTCCTTCCACGGCTTGAGGCTCGTGAGCATGCCGACGACGCGGTCCTCGGCGTTCTGCCGGACGACGCAGCTATTGAGGATGAGGACGTCGGCGTCCTTGGCCTTGGGCGTCCAGACGAGGCCGAGCTGCTCGAGACCGGCGCCGAGCCGCTCGGAATCGGCCTTGTTCATCTGACAGCCGACGGTCCAGACGTGGTAGCGGTTCATCGAGCCCCTCGCGGGATGTGCCGGGATGGCGGAGGGAGCGGGATTCGAACCCGCGTGAGCCTTCCGGCCCTCCCGCTTAGCAGGCGGGTGCACTAGGCCACTATGCGACCCCTCCAACCAGGCTACGAGCATACCAGAGCGCGCACGCACGGGCAGCGGCCCGCGCGCTAGAATGGCTGCCGCCCGAGGGGGCCACCGCCCCCAAGATGCTGCCATCCCTGAGGGAGAGGAGCGCGCATGGCCGATCTGAGCCCAGAAGAGGTCCGCACCCAGCTCCGGGCGCTCGGGCTCGCGCCCCAAGACGATGACGACCTCGCCGAGGTCACGCACCGGATCAACGCCATCAACGAGGCCGTTTTGGCCCTCGAACACCCCGACGTGGACCGGATCGACCCGCTGCCGGTGGCCTGGCCGGCCGAGGAGCAGCCGTAGCATGCCCAGCCGTGATATCCCGAGCGACCCCACGCTCGCCTCGGCCACCGCGCAGTCGGCGCTGATCGCGCGCGGCGAGCTCTCGCCCGTCGAGCTCACGCAGGCGTACCTCAAGCGCGCCGGGGAGCTCGCGCGGCTCAACGCCTACATCACGCTGGATCCCGACGGCGCGCTCCGGGCCGCCCGCGCCGCCGAGGCCGAGCTGACGCGCGGGAGCTCGCGCGGCCCGCTCCACGGGTTGCCGGTCGCGGTCAAGGATCAGCTCGACGTCAAGGGCTTGCGGACCACCCTCGGCGGGCGGATCGCCGACTACGTGGCATTGGAGGACGCGGGCGCGGTCGCACGGCTGCGCGAGGCGGGCGCGGTGATCTTGGGCAAGCTCAACATGAGCGAGTACGCCCTCGGCGGGAGCATCGAGCACCCCTTCGGCGTGCCCCACAACCCCTGGGACGAGGAGCGCCAGGCCGGCCAGTCCTCCAGCGGCTCGGGCGTCGCGGTCGCCGCGTCGCTCTGCGCGGCGGCCCTCGGCGGCGACACCGCCGGGTCCATCCGCAGTCCGGCGGCCTGGTGCGGCATCGTCGGCCTGCGTCCGACGTGGGGCCGCGTGAGCCGCCGTGGCGCCTTCCCGATGGCGTGGTCCATGGACACGGTCGGCCCGATGGCCAAGACGGTGGAGGACGCGGCGCTGGTCTTCGGGGCCATCGCCGGTCACGACCCCGGCGATCCGTCCACGTCGCGACGGCCTGTCGAGCCCATCGACTGGACGCCGGAGCAGGGGCTAGAAGGGCTGCGCGTGGGGCTGGTGCGCGAGGCCATCGACGACGGCGCGGCGGGCGACGAGGTGGCGGCCGCCGTGCACGCGGCGCTGGGCGTGCTCCGCGAGGCGGGCGCCAAGGTCGCCGACGCGACGCTGCCGCTCTTCGCGCACGGCGGGCTGATCGCCAACGTGCTGGCGGACGTGGACGCGGCGCACGTCCACCGCCGGTGGCTCCGCGAGCGGCCGGCCGACTACGACTTCGCGACGCGACGGCGGCTGCTGGCATCCAGCCTGATACCGGCGGCGGCCTACGTGAAGCTGACGCGCTTCCGCGCGCTGATGCGGCGCGACGTGATGGCGGCGCTCGGGCGCTTCGACGTGCTCGTGCTGCCGACGCAGCCGGAGGCGGCGCCCAAGATCGCGACGGAGACGGGGCTGACCAGCAAGGAGGCGGTGATGCGCCAGTTCTTCGGGTCGCGCTCGCACCGCAGCCCCTTCAACCTCGCGGGCGTGCCGGCGATGGCGGTGCCCTGCGGCTTCACGGAAGGCGCGCTGCCCATCAGCATGCAGATCGCGGGGCGGCCCTTCGACGAGAACACGCTGTTCCGGGTGGGGTACGCCTACCAGCAGCGGACCGACTGGCACGAGCGCCGCCCGCCGCTCTAGCGCCCGCGCGCCTTAGCGCGCAGTCTTGGGCGCCTAAGCGCGCAGCCGGACCAGACGGTCGCCGGCGTCGAAGCCGCCCTCGACGATCCCGAAGGTCAGCTCCCAAGCCCCCTGCCGCCAGTTCGCGCAGGGCACCTGGTGGTTGCCCTCCGGGCTGCGCCAGATCGTGCCGGGGAAGATCAGCGAGTACCGCTGGAACTCCTCCGGTATCTCGCCGGGATGGGCCAGCAGGAACTCGGCGTGGCGCTGTCCCAGCACCCCCTCGAGCGCCAGCACGCGCTCCACCACCTCGTCCCCGAAGAGGTCCTCTTCGCCCTCTGCCTTGAACGGCGTGATCTCGATAACGTCGCCCGCGATGGTCGAAGGCTCGGTCACGTCCCCGACGAGCACCCAGCCGTCCTTCGTCTTATCGTGCTCAAAGGTGCCCGCTATCTGCGACCCGCCGCCGGAGCCAGCCAGGGCGCCGAGCACGTCATCGAGGCCGCCGGGGTCGTTGATCCACCGCCGGGCTGCCGCCTCGTCGATCTCGCTCGGAAGGTGGGCGACGACCGCCGCGACGAAGTCCCGGTACCAGTCAGGGAGTGGGCTCATGCGTCGGGTACCTCGCAAGGGCACTGCCCTTGACCCACATGGGGTAGCGTCGCTGACAAGGGCGCACCTCTGTCGTTCATAGCGGGCCGGCCAGCGCCCATGAGCGTTCGTCGATACCATGGGCCGCGCCCTGCCGAGTGGGTGCGGCGCTGTGCCCTGCTGGTGGACCTGGAGGGATTCGAACCCTCGGCCTCCTCAATGCCATTGAGGCGCGCTCCCAGCTGCGCCACAGGCCCACGCAACGTGGCTGGAGATGGGGCTCCAGCCACGTACGCATGATAGCACCGGCACCCGTCGGTCGCGTCAGGCGGTCGCGTCAGGCGGGCGCGCGCCTACGGGCCGCCCAGCGCTTCGCGCAGCGCCGGCTCGAGCTCCGTGTACGCGAACTCATAGCCGGCGGCCTCCGCGGCGCGGGACAGGACGCGCCTGGAATCGAGCACCTCGGCCGCGAACCCACCGAGCACGAGCCGGAGCGCGAAACGCGGGGCGGGCAGCAGCGCGGGGCGCCCCACGATGCGGCCGACCGCCCTGGCGAAGTCGCGCTGGCGCACCGGGGTGGGCGCGGTCGCGTTCACCGGACCGCTCATGCCGCCGTCCTCCAGGGCGCGGCGGTAGAGCCCGAGGACGTCGTCGAGGTGGACCCACGGCCACCACTGGTTCCCGGAGCCCAGCGGGCCACCGAGTCCGAGCCTGAACAGAGGCATCTGCGGCTTCAGGAACGGGGCGTCCCGCCCGATCAGGAAGCCCACCCGGAGGCGGACGACGCGCACCCCCAGCGGCTCGGCGGAGGCCGCCGCGGCCTCCCAGTCCCGGACCAGGCCGGGGAGGAACCCCTCGCCCGGCGGGTCGGACTCGGCCAGCTCGGCCTCGCCACGGTCCCCGTAGTAGCCGATGGCGCTGGCGTTCACGAGCACGGCGGGACGGTGCGTGAGCTGGCGTATGCCGTCGACGAGGTTGCGCGTCGCCTGGATGCGCGTGTCGTAGATCTCGCGCTTCTTGGCGTCGGTCCACCGGCCGGCGATGGGCTCGCCGACGAGGTTCACGACGCCCTCGATGCCGGCCCACGCCTCCTCCGGCGGCTCCGCCTCCGTCGGCGCCCAGCCGTGGGCCGCGACGAGCTCCGGGACGGTGTGCGCGGCGCCGAGGGGGTATCGCGACAGACCGACGACCTCGTGGCCCGCCGCGGTGAGCGAGCGCGTCAGCGCCCGGCCGATGTAGCCGGTCGCGCCGGCGATCAGGACCCGCATGCGGTGGCTCCCGGCATGCTAGCGAAGACCCACGCCGGACCGCTGCATCTCCGCCAGCTCGTCCACGGGGATGTGGCAGTAGATCAGGTGCTCGGGCGAGCTGGGGCCGACGCGCGCGGGTGGCGGCGTGTCGTCGCAGATCGGGCCGATCTTCCGGGGACAGCGCCCGGCGAAGCAGCAGCCCTTGAAGGCTTCCCGCAGCGTCGGCACGGCCCCCTCGAGGCGGATGCGCGTCGGCTCGGCATCCGGGTCCGGGACCGGCGCCGCGGAGAGCAGCGCCTCGGTGTATGGGTGGGACGGCGCCGCGAGGACGTCGTCCGCCGGGCCGCACTCGGCGACGTGTCCGGCGTAGAGCACCAGGATCTCGTCCGAGACGTAGCGCACGACGCCGAGGTCGTGGGAGATGAAGATGTAGGAAGCGCCCTTTTCGCGCTGGTGCTCCTTGAGCAGGTTGAGCACCTGGGCCTGGACCGAGACGTCCAGCGCGGAGACGGCCTCGTCGGCGACGATGACGTCGGCGTTGCCCGCGAACGCGCCCGCAAGCGCGACCCGCTGCTGCTGGCCGCCGGAGAGCTCGTCGGGGCGGCGGTCGAGGTACACGGCGCTCAGGCCGACGGCCTCCATGAGCTCCACCGCGCGCTCGCGCCGCTCGCGGCTGTTCAAGCCGGTGAACTTCTTCAGCGAGCGGAGGATCGCGTGCCGGACCGGCATCCTCGGGTTGAGCGAGGCGGTCGGGTTCTGGAACACCATGCGCATGGCGGCCTGCTGGCCGCGGGTCCGGTCGTCGACGTCGCGCTCCAGCTCCTCTCCGTGCAAGACGGTCGCACCGCCGGTCAGCGGGACGAGGCCCACGATCGCCCGGGCGAGGGTCGTCTTGCCGGAGCCGCTCTCGCCGACGATGCCCAGGGTCCGCCCCCGCCCGACCTTGAAGTCAACATCGGAGACCGCGCGCACGGGCGGCTGCACGCGAGGGCCGAAGAAGATGTACTTGCGCTTCCACTTGCCGTAGAACCGGCGGAGGCTCTTGGCCGTCAGCACCTCCTCGGCTCCGTTGGCGGCGGGCGTTTCCTCTCGCTCCTCGCCCGTGGCCCATATCTCCGGCCGCACATCGGCCCAGAAGAGACAGCGCGACGAGGAGCCGACGTCGGTGGGAGCCATCGGCGGCGCCTCCGAGCGGCACGCGTCCCGCACCGAGGGGCAGCGGTCGGCGAACAGACAGGCGTCCACGCCCTCCTCGCCCGCCGGGTACACGGAGCCGGGGATCGCGGTGAGCTTCGTGACCGCGCCGCTCTCCGCGAGCGGCTTCGGCACGCAGCTCAGCAGGCCGGCGGTGTAGGGGTGACGCGGGTTCTTGAAGAGGTCCCTGACGGCCGCCTCCTCGATGGTCTGGCCCGCGTACATGACGACGACGCGGTCGGCGACGCGCGCGATCACGCCGAGGTTGTGACTGACGTACAGGATGCCGGCGTTGACCCGCGTCTTCAGGTCCGCGATCAGGTCGAGGATCGTTGCCTCGGTGGTCACGTCGAGGCCGGTGGTGGGCTCGTCCATGATGAGCAGGTCCGGGTCGCACGCCAGCGCCATCGCGATCACGACGCGCTGCTGCTGCCCGCCGGAGAGCTCGTGCGGGAAGCGCATGCCCACGGCCCCCGGGTCCGCGAGGCGGACGCTCTCGAAGAGCTCGACGGTGCGCTCGCGAGCCTGCTCGGCGCTCATGCCGAGGTGCTCCCGCAGCACCTCGGCGATCTGGGCCCCGACGCGCATCGTCGGGGTCAGCGACGTCGCGGGGTCCTGGTAGACCATCGCGATGCGGTTCCCCCGGAGCTCGCGCAGCTCGGGCTCGGACATCCTTGCGATGTCGCGGCCCTCGAACCGCAGCGATCCGCCGACCTCCGCCGTGCCGGGCAGATAGCCCATGACGGCGAAGGCGAGCGTGGACTTGCCGCAGCCCGACTCGCCGACGAGGCCCACGAGCTCGCCGCGGTGGAGGGTCAGCGAAGCGTCGCGGACCGCTCGGACCGTCCCACGCGGCGTGTAGAAGGTGACCGCGAGGTCCTCGATCTCGAGCAGGGGTGCTCCCTCGATCGGCTGATGACTCACGTCGCCGCCTTCTCCCGCGGCAGGCCGCTCGCCTGCTTGACGCCGTCGGCGACCAGGTTGACCCCGACCACCAGCGACGCGATGGCGGCGGCAGGCCCCAGCGCCACCCAGGGGGCCGAACCGAGGAACTGCCGGCTCTGAGCAAGCATCAGGCCCCAGTCGGGAGATGGGGGCTGGACGCCCAATCCCAAGAATCCCAGGGAGGAGATGGTGAGGATGGCGTAGCTGAGCCGCACGGACGCCTCCACGCCGAGGACGGGGAGGGTGTTCGGCAGTATCTCGCGGAAGATGATGTACGGGGCACGCTCGCCCCGAAGCCGCGCGCTCTGGACGAACTCCAAGGTCTTGAGCGAGAGCGTCACGCTGCGGATGACGCGAGCCACCCGTGGCAGGGTGACCACCCCGATCGTGACGACGATGAGTATGTTCTGCCAGTTCGACTGCAGGATCTCGAGGGGGGCCGGCCGGTTCGCCAGCATCGACATGACGAGGAGCGCCAGCAGCAGCGACGGGAACGACATGAGCCCGTCCATCACGCGCATGACGAACTCGTCGATCCTGCCGCCCCGATACCCGCTGCTCATGCCGATCGCCGTCCCCAGCGCGATGCCCAGGGCCGCGCCGGACACGGACACCGCGATCAGGGACGTCGCCCCCGACATGACCCGGCTCAGGATGTCCCGCCCGAACTGGTCCGTGCCCATCCAGAACTGCCAGGAGGGCGGTTGGAGCTGGTACTCCGCAAGGGGTTCTTGGAACTCCGTCGCGGAGTACGGCGCGAGCCACGGTCCGACGGTCGCCAGGATGAGGTGCATCAGAAGGATGGGCAGCCCGATGCGGCCCGACGGCGTCCGCAGCACCAGGCGGAGGGCACTCGCGATGCGCTGTGCTGGCAGGGCCAGCGCCCGCGCGACCCGCCGCAGCAGGTCCGTCCAGGGATCCCTGACGACGACGGTAGCAGCCATCAGGCGTACCTGATCCGCGGGTTGAGCGCCGTGTACGCAAGGTCGGCCAGGAGGTTGCTCAGAGCGTAGGTCGCGGCGATGAGCAGCGACAGCGCCTCCAGCAGGGGGACGTCGCGCGTCTGGATCGACCGCAGCAGCAGCTGCCCCAGCCCCGGGTAGGAGAAGACGTTCTCGACGATGATGAGCCCGCCGAGCATCCACCCGAAGTTGGTGGCGATGATGGTGATGGTCGGGAGCATGGCGTTGGGCAGCACGTGACGGAGGATGACCTGCCGCATGGGCAGCCCCTTGAGCACCGCCGTGCGCACATACGGGGTCTGCATCACCTCCATGACGTTGGCCCGCGTCATGCGCATGATGTAGGCGAACAGCACGCCCGTGAGGGTGAGCGCGGGCATCACGAGGATCTCCGGGCGCGTCAACGGCGTCGAGCCGGAGATGATGTGGCTCGAGGGCGGCAGCCAGTGCAGCGTCGATGCCAGGACGAGCATGAGCAGCACGCCCGTCACGAACTCGGGGAGCGAGATGCCCACCAGCCCGACGGTGCTCACGACCCGGTCCCACAGCGTATCGGGACGCACGCCCGCCCAGACGCCCGCGGCCACGGCGACAGGCACGCCGAGTGCGAGGGCGAAGAGGGCCAGGACGAGCGAGTGTCCGATCCTGCGAGGGAGGATCTCGCTGATCGGCTGCTTCTGAACGTAGGAGTCGCCGAAGTCCCCTCGGACGACGCCGCCGATCCAGTCCAGATACCGGACATGGGCGGGACGGTCCAGGCCGAGCTCGGCGCGAAGGGCGGCGAGCCGCTCCTCGGTCGCCTCCTGCTTGAGCATCATCTGCGCGACGTCGCCCGGCAGGATCTCGGTCACCACGAAGATGACGCCGGAGACCACCAGCAGGGTCACGCCGATCATGCTCAGGCGCGCGATCAGGAAGCGCAGCATCGATCACCTGTCACCGGTGGAGCGCTTCTTTCCACGTCAGCGGTCCGGAGGGTGCAGGGGCCGGCCGCTGCGGCCGTCTCCTGCACCCCCTCGGCTCCTCTCGCTCACTGCGATCCGGTCCACGGAACCCCCCGTTACTCGAAGTAGACGCGGTGGACGGTCATCGTCCCGTCCCACATGGGGTCCATCCCCTGCACGTCGTTGCGCAGGCCCAGGGACACGGGCCGGAATACGGGGATGATGCGCGGGACCTCGTCGACGATGATGCACTGGAGCTCGCCGAAGGTCTCCTTCTGGTCCTCAAGGTCGCCCTGGCCAAACGCGATCTCCAGCAGCTCATCCACCCGCGCATTGGAGTAGAACGACTCTCCCCACGCCGCGCCGGTCACGTAGACCACACTGATCCCCTCGTAGGGAGGACGTCCGCCCCACCAGACCGTGGTGAAGGGCTTCTTCATCCACGTGTCCGCCCAGTAGTTGTCCTCGGACACGACCACGATCTCGACGTTGATGCCGGCCGGGGCCGCCCTCTCCTTGAAGACCGTGGCCATCTCCACCATGGCCGCTCCGGCCGTGGAGGTGTAGAGGGTCACATCAAGCCCCTCCGGGTATCCAGCCCGCGTGAGCAAGCTCTTGGCCAGCTCCGGGTCGTAGCCCGGGGGCAGACACGCGTCGTTGAAGACGGTGGCGGTGGGCGGGATCGGGTGGTCGTAGGCGATGTCGCCCCGGCCGAACTGCGCGCCCTGCAAGATCGCCTCCCGGTCGGTGGCGGCCTGCATGGCCTTCCGCACCAAGATGTCGTCGAACGGTGCCTCGCGCACGTCCATGGCGAGGGCCATGTAGCTCCCGCTGGGCGCGACGATCACCTTGGTGTCCGGGTGGTCCTCGATCGTCTGGATGCTGGAGATCTCAAGGTCGAAGACAACGTCGATGGTGCCGGCCTTGAGCGCCTCGGCCCGGGCCTCGGGGCTCGTCAGGAAGATGTACTCCATCTTGTCGACGAGGGGGTGGCCCTCCCACCAGTAGTCCTCGTTCCTCTCGAACACCGCGCGCTCGCCGATCACGAGCTCGGTCATCCGGAAGGGGCCCGTCCCGAAGGTCTCGAGGGCGAACCTCGCCGGGTCCACGTCGGAGGGAGTGATGTGCGCGTGGTACTTGACGATGGATTCAAGCAGGACGGCGTTGGGGGTGCCGAACTCGAACCGCACCGTGTAGTCGTCCACCGCGACGATGGCCGTCGGCTTCGCCATCACGCTCGCGAGGGCCGACTCGACCTCGAACATCCGGTTGAACGTGTAGATCACGTCCTCGGCGGTGAACTCCTTGCCGTGGGCGAATCTCACGCCCTCGCGGAGCTTGAAGGTCCACTCCGACGCGTCGTCGTTGGCCTCCCAGCTCGTCGCCAGCATCGGCTGAAGCGTCAGGTCCGGGTTGCGCATGACCAGCACGTCGTAGGTGGCCTCGACCGTGATGGTGCCGGGCAACCCCAGCAGCTTCGGCGGGTCCAGCGTGTCGTAGTCGGCCAGCATGCCGATCCGCAGCGTGCGGCTCGACCCCTCCTCCTCGTCCTCACCGCACGCCGCGATCAGCGCGCCCATCACCGCCACCAGGGCGATCATCATCAGAAGCCGCACGGAGCCGTTGCTCAGTCGCATCGAGTGCCCTCCCGAGTCATTCCGTGTTTCACCGGCGCGCTCCCTCCGCCCGTCTCCTCGTGGGGACCGGCGCTCCTCGTTCCCGAGAACCGGGGTGTCGCCTCAGCCGGACGTCGTCCGGATACATCTCTCGGCCAGGCCAGGGGACCGGGCCAGGGGCCTCGCACCTGCGCACCTGCGTCTACGGGCAAAGCGCCCCCTGCATCTCACAGCGGGTTTCGCGGACGGCGGTTCGACGAAAGACATGAATCATCGTGTTCGATCACCGTGCGGCGGGCATAGATCGGCTCGTGTGGAGACACGAAGGGGAGGATGGACACCGGGGCCGGTAGACCCGGAAAACAGGATGGCTCCTGCTCACCGGACGCTGGTACCAAGCACCCGGGCCAGCAAAGTCGCGTAACCCTAACGGCACGGCGGACGGAGTGTCAACCTCCGATTTCCACCGCCGCAATGGCATTCCACTGCTGAAACAGCAACGTGGGGTCGGGCGCGCCCGATCCCGGTGTTATCGACACCACGACCGGGGGGAGCCGACCTGAGATATCGGCCCCCGACGCGAGGGTTGCGTCTGCGGCCCATGACTGCGTTATGGGGGTTCACGCCCCCGGAGAAGGAGTTCCCATCGCATATGGCGGTATCCGGCCGGTCCCGCGGACGTGAGGGACTATTCCGCCATCGGGGCAACCCGTTCCAGATCGTCAGACCGCGCTCAAGCTCGACGGGTTATCGGCCTCCAGCGCATCGCTGCCTGCTCGCAGCGGGTGGAACGATCCCGCCAAGACGAACGGGGCGCGTCCGTCTGGCGCGCAAGCGATGCGGGGCGAGGCGAGGCGCTAGCCCGTGGCCCCGGCCTTCTCGAAGGTGAACTCGCCGCCACGGCCGGGCCGGCTGCCCAGGAAGCGCTTGCCCTCCTCCTGGCTCATGGTGTCGCAGTAGATCTCCAGACGGTTGCCGTCGGGGTCCTCGAAGTAGACGCTCTTGGTCATGCCGTGGTCGGTGAGGCTCTTGATCTTCGCGCCGCAGCTCACGAGGCGCCCGTGCAGCTCCTCGAGCTCCTTCAGGCCGCCGTCGATGACGAGCGCGACGTGGGCCAGGCCGAGGCTGCCGCGCGTCGCCTCGCCGCGGACCCTGAACAGACCGATGTCGTGGTGCTGAGCGCCGAAGGACATGAAGGCCATGCCCCGCTCATCGTCGTAGCGGACCGTCTCCATGCCAAGAGCGTCCCGATAGAAGTCCACGGCGGCCCCGACGTCCGAGACGTAGAGAACGACGTGCCCAACGCGGTTGATGGCGGCCATGCTGCCCCTCCTGTACGCAGGATGCATGCCAGTCTAGTGCGCGGCGCGCCCGCCCGCAATCGAGCGTGTTGCACATTTCCAGAGGCTAGCTGGCGTTAGGCGATCTTCCGAGCTGTGCGCGGAGTCGATTCGTAGAACTGCTCTCTTGTCATGCCAGATTGTCGGATCATGTACTTGAGTATTTCGACGCTGAAGTCTTTGTGGTGAGCATCGACGGTCACGATCCGTGGTTCCCCATTCCACCGCCCTGCCCATTGCTCATGACTGCCTGCTGTGTTGCCCAAAACAAAAGTGCGCGCCGTGAGGATGGCGCGCACTTCTTGGAGGCTGAGGGTGGGGTACTTCCTAGGCAACGCTCGCGTGGCCGTCGCTGAGACTGACGATGTGGTCGGTCTCTACCAACCCACCGAGGAACCGTCTAAATCGAGGTGGAAACGTCAACCAGTGATACTTCAGCCGACGTGAGACTGGCGAGGGGCGAGGGATCAGTTGATCCACCCAACCCTGCTCGTTAGCCGTGTCTACATAGCCGACGACTGCCTCCGAGAGGGCGCGCACCACATCGGGGAGCGAGTCGCGCTCGACCAGAAGGTCAAGGTCTATGCACTCGCCTCTAAAAGTGGAACCCGCCCGGTACGCGTAGCATCGGAGGATAATGTCTCTGGAATCAGCCATGAGGGGAGGCTCCGCACATCCATTTGGTTGCCAAACGTTTGTCAAGCCTCGACGGAGTGTACCATGGCCCCCGCAAGATTGGCACCGATTCGGGTTGCGCCTGCCTGCATTGCGATCAGCGACAGGTAGCAGTGTACCGTGACCTTGCGCCTGCGCCGCACGGTGATGTGATTCAGCGACCGCTGGCCCTTGAGCCGTGAGAACGCCCGCTCGACAGCCTGGCGCTGCGAGTACAGCGCCTTCCACTCCGGCGAGCCGTACCAGCCTTCTAGGCGCTCCAGCAGGCGCCGGTGGGATTTGTTGATGTCGATCACCGGGCGGCGGATGTCGTACTGGCGTGTGAGCAGCACCTGGAACGCGGCTCCGGAATATCCCGCGTCCGCCATGAGCGCGCGCGGGTGGAAGCCCGGCGCGGCGACCCGCGCCTCGGACAGCACATTGGAGGCACGCACGGAATCGTTGACGTTCCCAGCGGAGACGTGGGCCGCGATGGGCAGTTCGTACTCGCAGTCCACGAGTAGGTGGAGCTTGTAGCCGAACACGTACTCCTTGACTCCCTGAGTACCCCGCTTGACCGACCAGCCAGCGTCCGGGTCCACCTTCTTCCCCTTCCCCCCGTTCGCCCATCCTTTGAGCGTCGTGGAGTCCAGCGCCACGCGTTCTCCGAAGCCCGGCAGCGTCTCGTAGTGGTGGCGCACCAGACGGCGGGACACGTCCTTGACCATGCTCAAGCTCATCCGATCTCGCGCGAGCTTGGCGAAGAACCGGCTGAACGTGCTCTTGTGCGGGATGGCCTCGGGCGAGTCGATGCCGCAGACGGCGGCCAGATAGGGATTGTCGTGGAGCGCCCGAATCATCGCGTCGGTCGAGTGCAGACCGAGACGGTGCTTGGCGACGAAGCACCGCCACAGCGCCCGGAGCGGATGCCCCTTGGGGCCGCGACGGCGGGGGCCAGCGAGTGCGGCGAGCAGTTCTCCGTCCTCCAGCGCCGCGAACACGGCCGTGAGGTCCGCGACGACAGGGGGCGTTTGAACGGCTGCCGCGTCAGCGGTAGCATTGATGGAGGCCATTGGGAAGACCAAACCTTCCTGGTTGGCTTAGGGGACGTGGGTGCCACAAACACCTGCGTCTCCGCTTTTTTGTGATATCGGCCAGGCATAACGGAAATCCTTGGCTTGACGGCGGCCCTCGGATGGGCGGAAGATGAGACTGCAAAAGGCTTCTCCTTCACTGGGGGGTCTGATTGCGCTGGGTGACGTGTCGGCCTTCCAAGCAAGGCACGTCACCCTTTTTTCGTGGGCCACCGGGGGCTATGTCTCTAGCGGCAATTCGTCCTGCTGTTCGTAGGCGTTCAGGGTGTCAACAAGCCCGAACACCCAATCGCGATCCCCCGTCGACATCGAGATTGCATCCACGGTTATGCTGAGAGTCACCGAGCCACCGCTCCGAAGTTTGACGGTCTTCGTCGAGCCCCCGCTTGGCGAGGTGGGGGTTGGGGACGCGGGGTTCGCGTCCCGTCGAGTTCGCTGCCGGCGTTGGCCGCTGCCGCTAGTCTTGCGTGCCTTTTCCCACAAAGGGGACTGCTTGAGGCCGGTGAACAAGCTTGCCTCAAGGTAGAATCTGATCGCCTTGTCGAGCGTCCCTCCTTGGACGCCGCCATGCTCGCGCATGGAGTTCTGAAGCATCTGGAACGAGGCGGTCTGCTCAGCCAATGGCTGCAACGCAGAATAGCTGCGCACCAGTATCGTGGCGAGCACAGGCTTCCTCCCCGCTTCCTTCGCCGCTACCAACTCCGATAGCTCCCCGGTCACAGCTCCGTCGGATCGGACGAGCCCAAGGAAGCGGAATGCGACCAAGAGCGCTCCTTGGGTGGTGCCAGCAAGCGTGGGCCATACTGACCGGTCGAGTCGAGGCGGCAGCCCCTGCTCCAAAACCTCGATCGCTGTGAGGAAGGTCTTGAAGGGAACATACGGAGCGGTGAGCTGCTGAGGAGCCCCTGAGGAGCTCAGCTGCCTCTCTTGAGTGTTGCTTTCGGCCATTCCGTGCCGTCCTTTCTTCTATTCCAAATCGGAAACACTGCATTCCACTTGGCATACATGGTATGGAATCAGCCCGTTGCCTGTCAAGCCACGCTTGGAGCATTTTTGAGAATGGTGTTTGGAATAGGTAGCCTCCTGTGCAAAGGAGGTGTCAGATGCAGACAGGTGATCAAGTTGCGTTGCGGGCCTACGGTGGAGAGACCCTCGTGCGTCGTGTGGTAGCAGTAGGGGAGCGTACGGTGCTCGTTTGTAGCGAGGAAGAGTACCTACAGGCAAAGGCAGAGATGAGGGAACCGGTGAGTGTGGGCTTCCCCATGACCGAGGTCATCGACGTGGTGCTGCCTAGCGCGCACGGGTAGCGTAGTCCCAAGAAATATGCAACACGCTCAATCGAGCGTGCCCCGGGGCGGCCGCCGCCTCGCACGTGCCGCTATCGCGCGCCCGCTCCCGCTGCCGGCCGGTTGCCCCAGTGGTCGTCGAAGGTGACGTCGGCGATGGGCGGGCGGATGCTGCCTCCGAGGTGGTCGGGCTCCGCGGGATACCCCAATGGTATGAGCGCCGCCACGGCGTAGCCCTCCGGGATGCCCAGCAACTCGGTCAGCAGCTCAGGCGAGTTCTGGAAGGGGATGGTGAGCCGGGTGCCGAGGCCCAGGGCGGCGGCGGCGAGGAGCAGGTTCTGCACCGCCGGGTAGATGGACGCGGCCCGGGGGAGATCGAGCCCGTTCGGCCGGTCGCCGAGGTCGACGCAGGCGACGATGATGACGGGCACCTCCTCCGTCTCCCGGGTGAAGTGTCCGGGCGGAGGGGGCGGCCTGTCCGGGGACTGCGCCTGGCGGTAGAGCTCGCCGATGCTGCGCTTCACCTCGCGGTCGCGGATCACGATGAAGACCCACGGCTGGCGGTTGGCGGCACTCGGAGCGCGCACGGCTGCGCGCAGGATGCGGTCGACGTCCTCCTGCGAGACGGGGTCGGAGCGGTAGAGACGGACGCCGCGCTGCGAGCGGACGACGTCGAAGAACGTGGGCTCGGCCATGAGGGCCTCCTCTCTCTGGCTGTGGTCGGTGGGACAGGGACGCGGTCTAGCCGGTGAGCTCGCTGATCTCCAGCAGGTGCCCGTCCGGGTCGCGGAAGAAGCAGCGCACCTCGCGGCCCCGGTCCAGCGGCGGCGTCAGGAACGCGGCGCCACGCGAGCGCAGCACGTCGTAGGCATCGCGGCAGTCGGGCACGCGGATGGTGAACGACGCACTCACGCGGTCCGGATCGCTGGGCGGGGCGAAGGTGACGCCCGGCTTGTCCTCGGTGGGCTCGCCGCCGGTCACCAGCAGGATCCAGGCGCCCTGGAACTGGAGGACGCACGCCCCCGCGCCCCCGTCGTCGTGCACGCGCGCGCCGAGCACGTCCCGGTAGAAGTCGCGCGAGCGCTCGACGTCGCCGGAGACCAGGATGGTGGTCAGCTCCATCGACGGGGTCGGGAACTCGCCGCTGTTCATCGCAGCGGCAGGATACCACCCGGCCGGGCGGCCGCGCCCGAGCCGGGAGCCCGCCGCTAGCGCAGGCGCCTACGGAGGAGCGCCCGCCGGACCGGAGATCGGAGCGCGTACCCGGCGCCGGAGGCCGCGAGCACCACGAGGAAGGCGGCGATCACGACGGCCAACGCGGATATCCCTTCACGGCCCGCGAGCTGGACGGCGATGGGCTCCGGGAGCGTCACGGCGGGGATCGCGGTGTCGATGGCCATCACCAGCGGCGGCGCGAAGCCGAGGATATCTTCCTGGTCGAAGGCGGACAGCAGCCGTGTGCCGGGGCCGAAGGAGAGCGTCGCCAGCCCGCTGCCCACGGCACGCATGGTCAGCTCGGCCAGCACCCCTCCGGCACCCACGTATCCCAGACCGACCACCTGGCACCCAAGCTTCACGCTGCCCGCCTGGTGCACCGGCACCGCCGGCTCATCGCAGTACGACCCCGTGAAGTCGACGTCCACGAGCTCCAGGAGGCCGGTCGGATAGAGCAGCGTCACATCGAACCCACCCGCGGCATCCCCTCCGGCGTCCACGATGATCGAGACCGACACGACGTCGCCCACGCTCAGGGGCAAGCTCCGTCCGTAGAGCGAGCTCAGGTGGAGGGAGCCCGTCCGGATGACCCCGCCGTCCGGGGCCGGGTCCACGGACCCCAGGACACTTTGCTCGACGGTGAGCGAGAAGACGGTTAGGTGGTCCACCGCCGCGTAGAGGCCGTCGCCGATGATCTCCGTCGGGAGCTCCGTCCACGTGGGTGGGGACACGCTCTCGTCGTAGAACTTGAGCGTGAGTGCCTCCGGGTCTCCACCGACCAGGTCCAGCAGCTCGCGCGTGAAGGGGATGAAGAGGTCCAGTGGGACCTCGAACCGGTAGTCGGGCTGGAGCTGGTCGAGCTCGTAGACCTCGAGGAGGAAAGGCTGGCCCACGAGCACCTCGCCGCCCGTGGTGGGCGGGAGCTGCTGCGGTGCTCGCGGCACGTAGACCAGCGTCCCGAGACGGCCGACGGTCCCTGGGTTCACCCTCAGGACCGGCGGAGGGGCCGCGGCGGAGACGAGCGGTGGGGCCAGCACCGTCTCCCGCTCGGGGCTCATGATGGCCAGCGCCTCCCCGGCGCGCGGCGGCGGGCCCAGCACGCTGGCGACCACCGGCGACAGCAGGTCGGTCTCGGCGATGACATGTCCATTGACCTCGTCGATACGCGTGGAGATCGAGACCCAGCGCCCCGTGGCCTCATCGAGCTGCTGAACGATGATGTTCGACAGATCGCCCAGGGCGGCATCCCGCATCTCCGGCGTGACACGGATGCGC
Source organism: Chloroflexota bacterium (assembly GCA_022561985.1). Taxonomy (GTDB): domain Bacteria; phylum Chloroflexota; class Dehalococcoidia; order Lucifugimonadales; family Australimonadaceae; genus JADFRC01. The sequence goes on along the minus strand of JADFQE010000001.1, from coordinate 538 downwards.
ACCTCGACGGGCCGGCTCAGCCGCACGCCGGACTCCGTCACCCCGTCGCGCGCCCCGCCGACCTCGATCACGTCGCTCGCGGCACGGCGGCCCTCCCCGGAAGGCGGCAGCACGTCGGCGACCGGGACGTCCAGCAGCGTGAGCGTGGCCAGCAGGAATATCAGGCTCGCGAGGATGGTTTGAGTAGTGCATATGAGTCGCCGTTTGTTCCACCGGTCCGCGAACACTCCCCCAAACAGGTTTAACAAGATGGCTGGAGCCGCGTTGGCGAGCCCTACGTACCCGAGGAATAGCAGCGAATCTTCGAGAGTGTGGACCAGCCAGAACTGACTGGCTTGAAGCATCTGAAACCCGACGACCGAGCCGAGGGTGCCGAACCAGTATGATCGGTAAGCCGGATACCGAAGCGCTGGCGGTATTTTAAACAGCGACCTCTTTTCCTCGGGTTCAACCTCGGTCTGGCTCTCAACGGCCATGCAACACTCCCATGTCTCTAACTGGTTTTGATATGATCGTGAATCTGGTCGGTTTGCGCACA
>JADFQE010000109.1 GCA_022561985.1 Chloroflexota bacterium | reverse complement strand
TATGCGACTCATCGTGTCTCCTCCTTTGACAATAAGTCTCTGCGCCCATACAACTGAAACATTGAATATCTAAGCGCCACCTAACGGCTGCGAGCTGAGCGGCCGGGGATCGCTCCCTCACATGCCTTTCCAGGAACTCGGATCTCAATCTCCTCTTGCTTCTGCCGCAGCATCCCCGGTCCGTTCCAGCGAGTGGTTAGGCCGCTTTTCAATGTCAAACTCCCGTCCATCTTTTCTAGTTTAGATCTGCCGTCGTAGGAGCCAGGCCACGGCACGGCCTAATACTGCCCATTCTCGAGGCTAGGTCAATACCGCTTCTAAGCTCGCGGCTGCCGACTCCTTCCCGGCAAAAGCCCGGCTAGGTTCGGCAAGGGGATAGAACTACGCGTTAGCCCTCAAACAATGCCGTCAGAAAAGCGTCCACAGCATCGAGAGCTAACGCACTTGCCGGGTTAGAACTCGCAAAGAAGTCGTGGCCTGCCTGAACCAGCATCAGTTCCACCTCTACCCCTGCCCCTTCCAGTGCAGCTGCAAAGTTCTCTGCCCCGCTGGCCGAGATTTCCGGGTCTTGTAAAGCATGGATGAGCAAGAAGGGCGGCTCGCTGCCATCCAACCAGCTTATCGGAGACGCTTCGGACCAGAGTTCTGGGAATTCGCTTAACTTGCCTCCCAAAAAGAGACGTATCACGCTTTTCGCCAGAGCGCCAACGTTGTCGCTCGTAAAATCATATAGTCCATTGATGGCCACTACGCCTTGAACCCAATCCGCTTCAGGCAGCGGATGAGGGCAACCTTCCAGGTACAGAGTCGGGTCGTCTACAGTCCCCAGCATGGCAGCATAAGTAGCGGCTGTAACGTCACCCAATACGACGATACGCTCCGGATCAAAACCATAGGCATCGGCGTTGGCACGCGTCCAGGCCAGCGCACAGAACATATCCTGATACGCTTCCGGGTAGTTGTGTCGAGAGCTAAACAGGACAGCCGAGTAATTCAATTCAACAAAATGCTTCGCTAATCGGCGGGCAGAGGCGTCTCTCTTGATCATGCTTCCTAAATGTTGGCCGGGAACTATGAATACGGTTGGGAGCCCCCCGTCGGCCTCTGCTGGCAGGAAGATGTCAAGTTTCTGCAGAGGGTCTCCATTGGGTACATAAGGAACATCCTCGGTCGGCGCGGGCGTGGGCGTTGGGTCCGAGCCTCCTGCCAGCGGGAGCCCTCCGCGCGCCAACGGGATGGTCGTGAGCAGCGCCGCGGCCCCGACGGCCACGACCAGCACGCCCGCTATCGCGAAGGCGGGTACCGGCCGGAGCCATCGCCTCGGCCATCCAAGGCCCCACGGCTCCCGCACCGGCGCGCCGAGGCGTGAGCGCACCCGGGCCCAGAGGTCGCCGGGCACCGGCGCGTGGGCCGCCTCCCGGCGGAGGTGGGCCGTCAGCGCCTCTTCTAACTCGTCGGGCAGCTCGTCGTGTGTGTCCGGACGCTCCGTCATGACCTCTCCCCCACCACCTCACGCAGCTGCGCCAGTGCCCGGTGCAGCCGCGACTTCACCGTCCCCTCCCGCCATCCCAGCACGCCGGCGATCTCCGGCACCGTCAGCTCTCCGTAGTACCGGAGCACGACGACGCGCCGGTGCTCCGCCGAGAGGGCCGCGAGCCCTCGGCCGACGGCGTCGGCTGCGTCCACCTGGGCCTCCGCCGGGTCCTCGGCGCCCGGCTCGCTCACGTCCTCGATGACCACCGTAGGAAGCGAGCGCCGCCGCTGGAGCGCGAGGACCCGGTTCACGAGGATGCGCACGAGCCACGGCTTCACGGGCGCCCCCAGCCGGAAGCCCCGCACCCCCCGCCAGGCGTCGATGAAGGCGTCCTGGACGGCGTCGTCGGCCGCCGCCGCGTTCTGAGTCATCAGGTACGCGGTGCCGTGCAGCGTGTCGCCGTAGCGCTCGACCAGGTACCGGAACGCATCCGGCTCCCCGGCCTGGGCGCGCCGGACCGCCTCCTGCTCGTCCGTTGGTCCCATCCGTTCCTCGTTCATGCAGGCGCCTTCACAACAGAGTATGCGTGGGAAGTGCGAACCGTTCCCAGGACGGTCCTGTCCCGCTCATGGGGCCGGCCCTATCTACGACGCAAGGCCTGTGGCGAAAGTTCCCGCGGCATGCGGGCGGGCGGCGGCGGGGGAGCCCGAGGGGCGCACGCCGTGCGCCCCTACGTTATCCTTGCGCGCGGATACCGCGAGGGGGGGCACATGGACACCAAACCGTTGGGCCGGAGCGGCGTGGACATACCGGAGATCGGCATGGGCGCCTGGGACTACGAGGGCGACCCCGCCGTCATGCGCCGCGCCCTGGAGCTCGGCTCGTTCCTGATCGACACCGCCGAGAACTACAAGACGGAGGAGCACGTCGGGAAGGCCATCGCGGGCAGGCGGGACGACTACTTCATCGCGACCAAGGTCTCGCCCGAGCATTTCCGGCACGCCGACGTGCTCGCGGCGGCCGAGCGCAGCCTGAAGGCGCTCGGCACCGACCGCATCGACCTCTACCAGCTCCACGCGCCGAGCGACGAGGTCCCGATCGGCGAGACCATGCGCGCCATGGACGACCTCGTCGCCGCGGGCAAGGTGCGCTTCGTCGGCGTCAGCAACTTCTCCGTCGAGGAGCTCAAGGAGGCCGAGGATGCGCTGGGGTCCGGGAGCGTCGTCGAGAACCAGATCAAATACAGCTTGTTCGACCGCGAGTTCGCCGAGTCGGTGATCCCCTACTGCGAGGAGAACGGCGTCACGGTCCTCGCGTACAGCTCGCTGGAGCGGGGCCGGTTCGTGGCCGAGCTGAGGGCGAACGAGGTGCTGAGCGAGGTGATGGACCGGGTCTGCGCCGAGACGCACAAGACGCCCGCTCAGGTCGTCCTGAACTGGGTGCTGCGCTCCCCCGCCGTCGTCACCATCCCGAAGACGAACCACGTCGCGCGCGTCGACGAGAACTGCGCCGCCTCCGGCTGGCGGCTGACGGAATCACAGCACGCCGCGCTTGCTGATGCTGCAAGCCGCCGTCGCTCGAAGCACTGGTGGCGTTAGCCGTGGCCGCAGCGGGCAGCCTCCCCGACCCCCGCCGCGTCGGCGCCATCATCGCCTCGGCGGGCGCGAGCTCGCGCATGGGCGGGCTCGACAAGACCCTCGCACCGCTCGCCGGCGAGCCGCTGATCGCGCGGACGGTCGAGGTCTTCGAGCGCAGCCCCAACGTCGGCAGCGTCGTGCTCATGGTCGCCGAGCGCAACGTCGAGGCGGTGCGCAAGCTCGCGGCCGAGCGGGGCTGGGCGAAGGTCGCTGGCGTCTGCCCCGGCGGCGAGCGGCGGCAGGACACGGTGCGCCTGGGCCTCGCCGCGCTGCCGGAGGGCGACTGGGTGGTCGTGCACGACGGCGCGCGGCCGCTGGTGGACGCCGCGCTGATCGCCGCCGGGCTGGCCGCCGCCGCGGCCACCGGGGCCGCGGTCGCCGCGCTGCCCGCTGCCGAGACGATCAAGCGCGTCGCCGGCGGCGCCCGCGTGGTCGAGACGCTCGATCGCGGCGAGCTCGTCATCGCGCAGACGCCGCAGGTGTTCCGGCGCGACGTATTGGAGCGCGCGCACCGCGAGGTCACGGACGACGTGACGGACGACGCGGCGATGGTCGAGCGCCTGGGCGTCGAGGTACGCATCTTCCCCGGCGACCCCGCGAACGTGAAAGTGACGACGCCCTCGGACCTGGCGGTGGCAGGCGCGCTGCTCGCGGCGGCGCGCGAGCGGGCCGGGGCATGAGCACGCGCTTCGGTATCGGCTACGACGCGCACCCGTTCTCGGCGGGCCGGGGCCTCGTGCTTGCGGGGGTCGAGGTGCCCCACGGCCAGGGCCTCGCGGGCCACAGCGACGGCGACGTGGCGACCCATGCCATCATCGACGCGCTGCTCGGCGCGGCCGCCCTCGGCGACATCGGCACGCGTTTCCCGCCGGGCGATCCGTCGGTGCCGGAGGGCGTGTCGAGCATCGCGCTGCTGGAGCGCACCGCCGCGCTCGTGCGCGAGGCCGGATGGCGGGTCGAGAACGTCGATGCTACAATCGTCGCCGAGCGCCCGCACCTCGCGGAGCACGTAGCGGCCATGCGGAGCGTTATCGCGGCGGCCCTCGGGATCGAGGTCGGCCGCGTCAGTATCAAGGCTACCTCCGAGGACGGCATGGGCTTCACGGGCACCGGCGAGGGGATCGCCGCCATCGCCGTCGCTTCGATCGACCCGGCTGCGGCCCCATGAGACTCTCCGACACCCTGACCGGAGAGAAGCGCGACTTCGTCCCCCTGGACTCAACGGTCCGCATGTACGTGTGCGGCATCACGCCGTACGCCTCCGCCCACGTCGGCCACGCGATGAGCTACATCGTGTTCGACGTCCTCCACCGGTACCTGGAGTTCAAGGGCTACAACGTCCGGTACGTCCAGAACTTCACGGACATCGACGACAAGCTCATCGCCCGCGCCGCCGCCGAGTCGGCGACCGTGCAGGAGCTGGCCGAGCGGCACATCGCCGAGTACTTCGAGGACATGGCGGCCCTCAACGTGCTGGAGGCTGACGTGTACCCCCGCGCAACCCAGGAGATACCCAAGATCGTCGAGGTGGTCTCGGGGCTGATCGAGAAGGGGTACGCATATCCCTCGGGCGGCGACGTCTACTTCCGCGTGCGCAGCGTCCCCTCCTACGGGAAGCTCAGCCACCGCTCGCTCGATGCCATGCGCGCCGGGGCGCGCGTCGAGGTGGGGGTCGAGAAGGAGCACCCCATGGACTTCGTGCTGTGGAAGGCGGCGAAGCCCGGCGAGCCGTCCTGGGAGAGCCCCTGGGGCCCCGGCCGGCCCGGCTGGCACATCGAGTGCTCGGCCATGGCGCTGCGCTATCTCGGCGACTCCATCGACATCCACGGCGGCGGGCAGGACCTCGTCTTCCCGCACCACGAGAACGAGATCGCGCAGAGCGAGGGTTTCTCCGGCACCGAGCCCTTCGCCCGCTTCTGGGTGCACAACGGGCTGCTCCACCTCGACGCGGAGAAGATGAGCAAGTCGCTCGGCAACCTCGTGACCATCCGCGACGCGCTGGCCCGCTACTCCTCCGACGCGATCCGCCTGAGCGTGCTGAACGCCCACTACCGGGGCCCCGGCTACTACTCCGACGAGGCCTTGGCCGGCGCCGAGCGGGCCGCCGCGCGGCTGCGTCAGGCCGCGTTCGCGCGCCCGGTGGCCGCGCCGCCCTCTGCGGCAACGCCGGAAAAAGAGCGTCTCGACCCGTCGGCGCACCGCGAGCGCTTCATCGCCGCGATGGACGACGACCTCAACACGCCCCAGGCGCTGGCCGTCCTGTTCGACCTGGCCCACGACGTGAACCGCGACGCGGAGGCCGGGCGCGACGTCGCCGGCGCCCAGGCCACGCTGCTCGAGCTCGGGCGCGAGGTCCTCGGCCTGACCTTCGAGGAGCGCGGCGGCGGGATCGACGACGAGCTCGCCGCGCGCGTGGAGGCGCTGGTGGAGCGCCGGAGCGAGCTGCGCGCCGCCAAGCGGTTCGCCGACGCCGACGCCGTGCGCGATGAGATCGCGGCCCTCGGCGTGACGCTGACCGACTCGGCGGAGGGCACGACGTGGAAGATGAGCGGGCCGAGCTAGGCCCCCGCGTCGTCGTCGTTGGCACCAGCGGCTCCGGGAAGACCACCGTTGCTCGCGAGCTCGCCGCGATTCTCGGCGTGACGCACGTCGAGCTGGACGCGCTGAACTGGGACGCCGGCTGGGTCGACCTGAACCAGACCAACCGCGACGTGTTCCTCAGGCGGGTGAAGGAAGCCGTGGCCGGCGACGCGTGGGTCGTGGACGGCAACTACACGAGCTCCCGCGACCTCGTATGGCCGAAGGCAACGGCGGTCGTGTGGCTCGACTATCCGCTGTGGCTGAACCTGTGGCGGATGGCGAAGCGCACGATACCGCGGATCGTCACGAAGGAGCCGCTGTGGCAGGGCAACACAGAGACGTTCCGACAGCAGTTCCTCAGCCGCAACTCCATGTTTCTGTGGGTGATCAAGACGCATGGGCGCCGACGCGCGACCTACCCGGCCGCATTTGCGCAGTCCGAGCACGCGCACCTGACGGTGGTGCGGCACCGGTCGCCGCGGGAGACGCGGGCGTGGCTCCAGGGCATCGCCGGATCGAGAGACGTTGGGCCGAGCGCGTCTGGCTAAAGCGGCCCCAGCCGTACGGCCACCCCATCGCCGATCCCGGCCGCCAACTCGTGGGCCGCGCTCCCGTTCGGCACCGCGATCTCCAGCCAGCCGCCGCTGCCGATGACCGCGACCAGCGGCTCGCTGCTCTGGAACGACGTGCCGAGGCCCGCGACCTCGCGTCCGCCGACCTCGACCGTGAGCTCTGCGCCCGCTCCCGCCAGCGCCGCCTCGGCGATGTTCGTGACGAGGTTGCCGTAGCGCTCGACGTGCTGCACGCCGCCCCCGATGCGCCCG
>JADFQE010000026.1 GCA_022561985.1 Chloroflexota bacterium | reverse complement strand
AGTTCACGGTGGAGCGCGGGGTGCTTTTCATCCTCCAGACGCGCACCGCCAAGCGCACGGCCCCCGCAGCGGTCCGCATCGCCGTCGACCTGGTCCACGAGGGCGTCCTGAGCGAGAGCGACGCGCTCGGGCGCATCGCCGCCGAAGACGTGACGCAGGTGCTGATGCCGCGCTTCGTTCCCGAGGCGAAGGCCCAGGCCGTGGAGGAGGGCAGGCTGCTGGCCCAGGGCGTCGGCGCATCGCCGGGCGCCGCCTCCGGCATCGTGGTGATGGACCCGGACCGGGCGGTCGAGCGGGCCGAGGCCGGGGAGCGGGTGGTGCTGGTGCGCCACGAGACGAGCCCCGACGACGTCCACGGCATCATCCGCTCGGAGGCCGTCCTCACGAGCCGCGGCGGCATGACGAGCCACGCGGCGGTCGTCACGCGCGGCATGGGCAAGCCGTGCGTCGTCGGATGCGAGGAGCTGCACTTCGACGCCCTGACGGGGACGGCGACCGCCCGCGGGAAGGTGATCTCCGAGGGCGACGTCATCAGCATCGACGGTGCCACCGGCGAGGTGTTCGTGGGCGAGGTCGCCACCAAGGCGCCCGATGCGGACGAGATGGCGGAGCTGAACATCCTGCTCGGCTGGGCCGACAACGCCCGCCGCCTGGGCGTGTGGGCCAACGCGGACAACCCGGAGGACGCCGCGCTCGCCCGGAGGAACGGCGCCGAGGGCATCGGCCTGGTGCGGACGGAGCACATGTTCTTCGCCGAGGAGCGGCTGCCCCACATCCGCCATCTGCTGGAGGTCGGGCCCTACGCCTCGCGTCTGATCCGCGAGGCGGGCGTGGCCGAGACGGCGCTGGAGGCGGCGCCCGCCTCGCAGCGCGAGGAGCTCACGCGGCGGCTTGAGGAGGCGAAGAAGGCGGTCGCGGACTCCTCCAGCGTGGAGGAGTTCCACGCGGAGCTGGCGCGGCTGGAGCGCTACCAGGCCGAGGACTTCTACGGGATCATGAAGGCGATGGAGGGGCTCCCCGTCGTGATCCGGCTGCTGGACGCGCCGCTGCACGAGTTCCTCCCGCACTGGGAAGAGCTGCTGGTGGAGGAGCTGACGCTTTCGATCGCCGCCGAGGCGGGCGAGCACGGCGAGGACGCGGCCGATTGGCTCGCCGAGAGCATCCGCAAGGGCATCGGCGGGCTCGATGAGCCGAAGCGGGTGTTGGCGGTCATCGACCGTCTCGCCGAGCGGGACTGGCAGGGCATCGCCCAGCTGCAGGAGGACGCGCTCCGGACCAGGGAGCTCGTTGGCCTGCTGCGCGAGGCCAATCCCATGATGGGCAACCGCGGCTGCCGCGTCGGACTGACGATGCCCGAGATCTACGAGATGCAGGTGCGCGCCATCGTGACGGCCGCCTGCCGGCTGACGCAGGAGGGGGCGGTCGTCTACCCGGAGATCATGATCCCCATCGTCTCGCACGTGAACGAGCTCAAGTGGCTGCGGCCGCGCCTGCGAGCCGTGGCCTCGGCCACCCGCGAAGCCCTGGGCGTGCCCATGACGTACAAGTTCGGGACCATGATCGAGGTGCCGCGCGCGGCGCTCACGGCGGGCGAGATCGCCGAGAACACCGAGTTCTTCAGCTTCGGCTCCAACGACCTCACGCAGATGACCTTCGCCTTCAGCCGCGACGACGCCGAGGCGAAGTTCGTCGGGCACTACGTGGACGTCGGCGTGCTGCCGGGGAACCCCTTCTCGAGCCTCGACCGCAAGGGCGTTGGCAGGCTCATGCGGATCGCCGTGGAGGAGGGCCGCGCCGCGAATCCTGGGCTGCCCATCGGCATCTGCGGCGAGCACGGCGGCGACCCGCGGTCCATCGCGCTCTGCCACGAGCTGGGGCTTGACTACGTGAGCGCGTCGCCCTACCGCGTGCCGGTCGCCCGCCTGGCGGCCGCGCAGAGTGCGCTGGGCATCCTCACCCCCGGCGACTAGTCCCCCCCGTCTCCGCCTGCAACGGGCGGACGGCTTCGTTGACACGCATCGGGGCGTCACCTACGATTTCCCCCCGGCCGCGGGGGGAGCCCCCGGCGGTCTTGGTGCTGGCGCAGGGGCCGCGGCGCGCGGCCCACCGAGGCCAGCCCATCGAGGTCCAACGCATGTCCAGCCCCCAGCTCGACGAGGCGCGGCAGTACGTGCTGCGCTTGGCCAAAGAGAACGACGTCAAGTTCATCCGCCTCTGGTTCACCGACATCCTCGGCAACCTGAAAGGCTTCGCCATCACCGAAGCCGAGCTTGAGGGCGCGCTCCAGTACGGCATGGCCTTCGACGGCTCGATCATCGAGGGGTACGCGCGCCGCGACGAGAGCGACATGGTCGCGATGCCCGACCCGACGACCTTCTCGGTGCTGCCCTGGCGCCCGCGCCAGAACGCCGTGGCCCGCATGTTCTGCGACATACTGCGCCCCACCGGCGGCCCCTTCGAGGGCGACCCGCGCTACGTGCTCAAACTCGCCCTGGAGCGCGCGGCGAAGCTCGGGTACGAGTTCCAGGTGGGCCCCGAGATCGAGCACTTCTACTTCAGGTCCTCGGACGGCACGGAGCCGCTGGACGTCGGCGGCTACTTCGACCTGACCACGCCGCTGGATGCGGGCTCCGATCTGCGCCGCGAGACGGTGCTGCTGCTCGAGGAGATGGGCATCCCGGTCGAGTACAGCCACCACGAGGTCGCGAACTCCCAGCACGAGATCGACCTCCGCCACACCGACGCGCTCACGATGGCGGATTCGGTCGTCACCTACCGCCAGGTCGTCAAGGAGGTCGCCAACCGCCACGGCGTCTACGCGACCTTCATGCCCAAGCCCCTGGAGGCCCAGAACGGCAACGGCATGCACATCAACATGTCGCTCTCCACCGGCGAGCAGAACGCCTTCTACGACCCCGACGACCCGTACAAGCTCTCGGTCACGGCGCACCGCTTCGTCGCGGGGCTGCTGCGCCATGCGCCGGAGATCGCGTGCGTCTGCAACCAGTGGGTGAACTCCTACAAGCGCCTCGTCCCCGGCTTCGAGGCCCCTGCCTACACCTCCTGGGCGCCCGTGAACCGGGGGGACCTGGTCCGCGTCCCCGCCTACCGCCCCGGCAAGGAGGCCTCGGTCCGCATCGAGTTCCGCCTGCCCGACCCGGCGTGCAACCCCTACCTCGCCTTCGCGGCGATGCTGACGGCGGGTCTGGAGGGCGTCGAGCACGAGTACGAGTCGATGCCGCCCGCGGAGTCGGACGTGACGCTCATGACGGACGAGGAGCGGGCCGCCCGCGGCATCGTGAAGCTGCCCGGCAGCCTGCTCGAAGCGCTGGAGCTGGCGGAGCGCAGCGACGTGCTGCGGCGCGCCCTGGGCGACCACACCTTCGAGAGCCTGCTGCGCAACAAGCGCATCGAGTGGGACAGCTTCCGGGCCGCCGTCACCGACTACGAGCTCAAGCGCTACCTGCCAACGCTCTAGGCAGGGCAAGGCCCTGGTTGACAGGGGTGGGCTCCGGTCGGGACAATGGCTTGCGATAGCTGGCTGTGACGGGGAAGAGTACGCCGTGAGGCGGGGCATCAGAGAGCCGGGGTAGCTGCGAACCGGCGCCTGCGCGACGAGCCGAATGGTCCCCTGAGCCGCGGCCCGAACGGCCGCCCGATCCATCGGGCACCCAGTAGGCGCCGCCGGGTCCGTCCCGGTACAGACGGGTGGCATGCTCCTTCGACGGGCCAACGGGCCAGGGAGAAGGACGTGCCGGTGAGTGTCCTTCCCCACGTGGGGAGGAAAGAAGGGTGGCACCGCGGAGCCCCGCCCCTTTGGGAGCGGGGTTTTTTCGTGCGTGCGCTGGGCGTGCGTACGTGGGCACTGGGAGTGGGAGATGGCAGGGTATCAGCCGACGATCGAGCGCTTCCGCGAGCTGGCGGAGGGGGGCGCGAACCTCATCCCGGTCTACCGGGAGGTGGTCGCGGACCTCGAGACGCCCGTCTCCGCGTACCTCAAGATCGCCCGTGGCGCGTACTCCTTCCTGCTGGAGAGCGTCGAGGGTGGCGAGCGCCTGGCGCGCTACAGCTTCATGGGCACCGAGCCCTACCGCGTCCTGCGCACCGGCCCGGGAGAGCCGGACGGCGACGGCGACCCGCTCCTGCGCGTGCAGGCGGAGCTCGAGCGCTTCAGCCCGGGCCACGTGGACGGCCTCCCGCGCTTCCTGGGCGGCGCCGTCGGCTACCTCGCGTACGAGTGCGCCCACTACTTCGAGCCGCGCGTGCCCGTGCCCGCCATCGACCCCCACGGGCTCCCGGAGGCCGTGTTCCTGTTCACGGACTCGCTCCTCGTCTTCGACCACCTGAAGCACCGGATCCAGGTCGTCGCGCATGCGCACGTCGACGGCGACGCCGACCGTGCGTACGCGGCGGCCTGCACGCGCGTCGACGAGCTCGTGGCCCGCCTCGCCCAGCCGCTCGATAGCGCTCGCTCAGTGGTGGGCGGGGGCGAGGTGTCCGCTCCGACGTCCAACAAGACGCACGAGCAGTACCACGCCATGGTCGTCAGGGCCAAGGAGTACATCGTCGCGGGCGACGTCATCCAGGTGGTGCCGTCGCAGCGCCTCGCGCTCCCGCTTCCGGGCGACCCCTTCGACGTCTACCGGTCGCTCCGCGCCATCAACCCGTCGCCGTACATGTACTACCTGCACCTCGACGACGTGGACGTCGTCGGCGCCTCGCCGGAGATGCTCGTGCGGGTCGAGGACGGCGTCGTCGACACGCACCCGATCGCCGGGACGCGCCGGCGGGGCGCGGACGCGGCCGAGGACGCCGCGCTCGAAGCCGAGCTCCGGGGGAGCGAGAAGGAGCGCGCCGAGCACATCATGCTGCTCGACCTCGGACGCAACGACATCGGGCGCGTCGCCGAGCCGGGGACCGTGCAGGTCACGCAGATGCTCGAGGTGGAGCGTTACTCTCACGTCATGCACCTGGTCTCCCACGTGACCGGCCGTCTCGCGGACGGCGTCTCCACCTACGACGCCCTGCGCGCCTGCTTCCCGGCGGGCACGGTCTCCGGCGCGCCGAAGATACGGGCGATGGAGATCATCGCGGAGCTCGAGGGCGAGCGGCGCGGCCTCTACGCCGGTGCGGTGGGCTACTTCAGCTTCTCGGGGAACATGGACACGGCCATCGGGATCCGGACGATGGTCGTGAAGGACGGCACGGCTTATGTGCAGGCAGGCGGCGGCGTGGTCTACGACAGCGACCCGGAGTTCGAGCGGCTCGAAACCCTGCAGAAGGCGGACGCGCTGATCCGGGCGATCGCGGACGCACAGGGGCAAGGGCGTGGTGCTTGACCAGGGCTGTGCCCTGCCCACTAGAATCGGCGCCGTGGGGTGAGAGGAACGAATGGTCCTCCTGATCGACAACTACGACAGCTTCACCTACAACCTCTACCAGTTCCTGTGCGAGCTGGGTGCGGAGGTGAGCGTCGTGCGCAACGACGCGGTGACGCTCGATGAGATCGAGGCGATGGCGCCGGAGCGCATCGTCATCTCGCCGGGCCCCCGCACGCCGGAGGAGGCTGGCATCTCCACGGACGTCGTGCGGCGCTTCGGGCCCACGATCCCGATCCTGGGGGTCTGCCTGGGCCACCAGTGCATCGGCGCGGCCTACGGCGCGTCGGTGGCGGGCGCGGGCGAGATCATGCACGGTAAGATGAGCACCGTGCACCACGACGGCAGGGGCGTGTTCGCGGGGCTCCCCGAGCCGCTCGAAACCATCCGGTACCACTCGCTCGCCATCGTGCCGGAGACCGTGCCCGAGGAGCTCGAGGTCACGGCGCGGACGGACTCGGGCGTCATCATGGGCGTGCGGCACCGGGTCCACCCCGTCGAGGGCATCCAGTTCCACCCGGAGTCGATCATGACGCAGGCGGGCAAGGAGCTGCTCGCGAACTTCCTAGCGGGCACGGGGGCAGCGGGCGCGCAGGCCGCAGTTGGATCGAAGGAGCGACGCTGATGGTGCAGCAGGCAGTCCAGAAGCTCGTGACGGGCACGTCCCTCGGGCGCGAGGAGGCCGCCGCCGCCGCCGAGGAGATCATGGCCGGCGAGGCGACGCCCGCGCAGATCGCGGCCTTCCTGATCGCGCTGCGCATGAAGGGCGAGACGGTCGAGGAGATCAGCGGCATGGCGGAGGTCATGCGCGCCAAGTCGCTGCACGTGGCGACCGGCGGCGACGTGGTCGACGTGGTGGGCACCGGCGGCGACGGCATGGGCACCTTCAACATCTCGACCGCGGCCGCGGTGGTGACGGCCGCCTGCGGCGTCAAGGTCGCCAAGCACGGCAACCGCGCCGCCTCGGGCACCGTCGGCAGCGCGGACATCCTCGAGGCCAACGGCGTGAAGCTGGAGCTCACCCCGGGGTCCGTGAGGCGGTGCATCGAGGAGGTCGGCATCGGCTTCATGTTCGCCCCGGCCTTCCATCCGGCCATGCGCTTCGCCGGGCCGGTGCGCCGCGAGCTCGGCGTGCGGACCGTTTTCAACATCCTGGGCCCGCTCACGAACCCGGCGGGCGCGGCGTACCAGGTCCTCGGCGTGGGGTTGCCTGGGATCGCCGAGATGATGGCCGGCGTGCTCCGCGCCCTCGGCACCAAGCACTCGTGGGTCGTGCGCGGCGACGATGGGCTCGATGAGCTCACGACCACGGCCACCACCCAGGTGTGGGAGGTCGCGGGCACCAAGATCCGCCACTTCCAGGTGAGCCCGGAGGACGCGGGTCTCGCCCGCGCGGCGCTCGCCGACGTCCAGGTGAGCGGCGTCGATGCGCACCGCTCCGCGTTCGGGGCGGCGCTCGGGGAGGGCGCGTCGGCGGCCAAGGACATCGTCATGATGAACGCGGCCGCGGCGCTCGTGGTCGTGGGGCGCGCCGCGGACCTGCGGGCGGGCGTGGCGACGGCGCGCGAGGCCATCGACGGCGGTGCGGCCGCCCGCACGCTGGCGGCACTCGCCACGCTGAGTCAGACGCTGGAGTAGCCCGGATGACCACAGGCACGATCCTCGATCGGATCCTCGATGCGAAGCGCGCCGAGCTTGAGCGCGCCCAGCGCGAGACGCCGTTGTCCGAGCTCCAGGAGCGCGCCAAGACCGGCCCGTTCCCGCTGAACCTCTCGGGCGCGCTCTGGGGCGAGAGTGTCCGGCTCATCGCCGAGGTGAAGAAGGCGTCGCCCTCGAAGGGCGTGATCGTCGCGGACTACGACCCGGCCGCCATCGCCGCGGAGTACGCAGCCAATGGCGCCGCGGCCATCTCCGTGCTCACCGAGGCCGACCACTTCCAGGGGAGCCTCGCGCACCTCGAAGCCGTCAAAGCCGTGGTGGGCCCCCTGGGGCTTCCCGTGCTCCGGAAGGACTTCATCTTCGACCCCTACCAGATCTTCGAGGCGCGCGCCGCCGGGGCCGATGCAGTGCTGCTCATCGTCGCCGCGCTCGCCGACGGCCAGCTCCGCGAGCTCCTTGCCGTGGCCCAGACCATCTGGCTCCAGGTGCTCGTCGAGGTGCACGACGAGGCCGAGCTCGAGACGGCGCTTGCGGCCGGCGCCGAGATCATCGGCGTGAACCACCGCGACCTGCGCACCTTCGAGGTCGATCTGTCGCTGTCGCTGCGGCTCCGGCCGCTCGTGCCCGCGGGACACGTGCTGGTCGCGGAGAGCGGCATCGCGGGCGCCGCCGACGTGCGCCGGCTCAAGGGCGCCGGCTTCGACGCCGTCTTGGTGGGCGAGGCGCTGCTCACGGCCGCCGACCGCCCCGCGAAGGTCCGCGAGCTGGCGGGGGTGTAGCGCATGCTTGTCAGACCTGCCACGAACGAGGATGCCGAGGCCGTGTTCGAGATGCTTGGGGACTTCGCCACAAGCTACGTCCCGGAGCGCGCCGCCTTCGACCGCTCGTACCCGGCTATCGTGGCGCGGCAGGAGGGAGAGTTGCTGGTGGCGGAGGACAACCGCGGGGTGGTTGGGTACATTCTCGCGGCCGACATGGCGACGCTGTTCGCAAACGGCCCGGTGACGGAGCTGCTGGAGCTGTACGTGAAGCCCTCGTCCAGGGGTGAAGGCATTGGGAAAAGCTTGGTCGGGACGGCGGTCCGGGGCGCGAGCCAGCGCGGAGCGGTGGAGGTCACAGTACCCACGAGGCGGGCACGGGGCTTCTATCTGGCCATGGGCTTCGAGTCGACTGCGGAGTATTTCAAAGTGAGGCCGGTGGACGCCGGTTTCAGAGAGCAATAGGTGCGCAGGGAAATGACGCATATCAAGCTCTGTGGGTTCGGGTCGGCCGAGGCGGCGATCGCGGCGGTCGATGCGGGCGTCGACGCCATCGGCCTCGTGTTCGTCCCGGCGGCGCGACGCTGCCTGAGCCTCGAAGCGGCCGAGGAGCTGCTGGGCGCCGTGCGGGCGCACGTGGCCCGCGAGCACGCGGGCCACGCGATGCCAGAGATCGTGGGGCTGTTCGCGGACCAGCCGGAGGACGAGGTCAACCGCACCGTCGAGCGCCTCGGTCTCGATGCGGTCCAGCTCTGCGGCGCCGAGGGGATGGCCTACGCGAGGGCGATGCGCGTCCCCGTCTCCAAGGTGATCGCCATCGACCCGGAGGTGCCCATCGGCGCGCAGATGCCGAAGATCATGGTGCTCCAGCAGCGGCACACGCTCGCCGGTCACCGCATCGTCATCGATACGAAGGTCGCGGGGGAGTACGGCGGCACGGGGCAGCGCCTCGACTGGAGCCTCGCCGACGAGCTCGCCCGTAGTTTCGAGATGAGCCTCGCCGGGGGGCTCACGCCCGAGAACGTGGGCGAGGCGGTCCGGCGCGTGAAGCCGTGGGGCGTGGACGCATCGAGCGGCGTCGAGACGGATGGCGAGAAGGACCCGGAGCGGGTGCGCGCCTTCGTCGAGGCGGTGCGCGAGGCCGACCGCGCGGGCGCCAAGCGCCGGGGCTGGCGCCGTCTGATGCCGTGGTAGCCGGCGCACGCCGGACGATCTGAGAGGGAGGGAACGGTGGCCACGACGAGAAGCGAGCTGCCCGATGCCGCAGGCCGCTTCGGCGACTTCGGGGGCCGGTTCGTCCCGGAGACGCTGATGGCGGCGCTCGATGAGCTGACCACCGCGTACGTGGCCGCGCGCGACGACGATGGGTTCCAGGCCGAGCTCGCCGCGCTCCTGAAGAGCTTCGTGGGCCGCCCGACGCCGCTCTATCACGCGGCGCGCCTCACCGCCCACGCCGGCGGGGCGCAGATCTACCTCAAGCGCGAGGACCTGGCGCACACCGGCGCGCACAAGATCAACAACGCGCTCGGCCAGGCGCTCCTCGCCCAGCGCATGGGCAAGCGGCGCATCGTTGCCGAGACGGGCGCCGGGATGCACGGCGTGGCCGCGGCGACGGCGTGCGCGATGCTGGGCATGGACTGCGTCGTGTACATGGGCGAGGAGGACATGCGGCGCCAGGAGCCGAACGTCCATCGCATCCGGATGCTCGGCGCCGAGATCAGGCCGGTGACGGCGGGGGCCCGCACGCTCAAAGAGGCCGTCAGCGAGACGATCCGGGACTGGGTCACCAACGTCGCCGATACCCACTACATCATCGGCAGCGTGGTCGGCCCGCACCCCTACCCCATGATGGTGCGCGACTTCCAGACGGTGATCGGCCGCGAGGCGCGCGCGCAGATGCTCGAAGCCACGGGAAGCCTGCCCGAGTACGCCGTCGCGTGCGTCGGCGGCGGCTCGAACTCCCTCGGGCTGTTCGTGCCCTTCGTCGACGATGCGAGCGTCAGGCTGATCGGCGTCGAGGCGGGCGGCGACGGCATCGAGACCGGACGCCACGCCGCGAGCATCGGCGGCGGGCGGGTCGGCGTGCTGCACGGGAGCATGTCCTACGTGATCCAGACGGACGACGGCCAGATACTCGACACCCATAGCATCTCGGCGGGCCTCGACTACCCCGGCGTGGGCCCGGAGCACGCGTGGCTGAAGGAGCTGGGGCGCACGGAGTACGTCTCGGTGAACGACCCCGAGGCCGTCGCGGCGTTCAAGCTCGTCTCGACGCTCGAGGGGATCATCCCCGCGCTGGAATCCGCCCATGCGATCGCCTACGTCGTCGACACGCTGGCACCGTCCCTCCCCCGCGAGCAGGCGGTGCTGGTCTGTCTGAGTGGCCGTGGCGACAAGGACATGGGGACGATCAGGGAGGCGGACGAGGCCGCCGGGGCGCGTTGACACCGGCGCGGTGCCCCGTGGATGATAGTGCCCACGCCCCCGACCACCCCCGGCCCCGGTCTGTCTGGGCGTGCGGCGCCCCAAGGCGCCCCTGCCCGAGGAGCTGAATGCCCCCTGTAGGCTATGCGGTCGATTGGACGGCCATCGTTCTTGCGTTCGTGGTCGGCGTCGCTGCGCTCGGCGCGATGCTCGCCGCGGCCGCCATCCTTGCCCCCCGGCGCCGCTCCGAGGTCGGGCGCATCCCGTACGAGTCGGGGATCCTGCCGACGCCGCTGAACCGGACGCAGCTCAACATCCGCTACTACGTGTTCGCGATCCTCTTCCTCATCTTCGACGTGGAGGCGGTCTTCCTGTTCCCGTGGGCCCTCGTGTTCCTGGAGACGGCCGCCTACGTCTTCTACGCCATGATCATGTTCATCGCGATCCTGCTGTTCGGGGTCGCCTACGCGTGGCGCAAGGGGGCGCTCGAATGGCGGTAGACGGGCCGCAGTCCCCCAGCGCGCAGGACCCCGCTGCGCTGCCGCTGTTCGTGCCGGGCCGGTGGGACAGGCCGGCTGGAGGGCGCTACCTCGATTCGCCCGAGGGCGCATCCGTCTCGACCGGCAAGGGCAACCGGGCCGCCCCCAACCTGATCCCCAGCGCCACCCCCGGCGTCATCACGGCGAAGCTCGACCAGCTCGCCGCGCTCGGGCGTGCCAACTCGCTGTGGACCCTCACCTTCGGCCTCGCGTGCTGCGCCATCGAGATGATCTCCACGCACATGGCGCACCACGACCTCGACCGCTTCGGCGTGGTCACCTGGCCGTCGCCCCGCCAATCGGACGTCATGATCGTCGCCGGCACCGTCGTCAAGAAGATGGCCGACCCCATCCGGCTGCTGTACGAGCAGATGCCCGACCCCAAGTGGGTGATCGCGATGGGCACCTGCGCGACCTCCGGCGGGCCGTACTACCGCTCCTACAGCGTGGTGATGGGCGTCGACCACATCGTGCCCGTCGACGTCTACGTCCCCGGCTGCCCGCCACGGCCCGAGGCCCTGATGGACGGCATCATGAAGCTCCAGGACAAGATCAAGCGCGACGCGCGAGAGGGTCCGGCCGAGGCCGCGCTGGCCCGCGAGGCTGCGCAGAAGGCTGAGGGCGATGGCCGAGACGCCTGAGACGCCGCCCGAGCCTCAGGGCGAGCAGCCGGGCGCCGACGCGGCCCCCGCTGCGCCCGCCCACCGAGGCCCGCCCATCGAGGTCGCGGTGGAGGTGCTGGACGCCCGCGGCGAGGAGACGGCGGCGCTGCTCAAGCACGTCGTCGCGACCTACGTCCTCGACGCGGGAGGCCGCGACGACATCCCCTGGGTCCGCGTGGCGCCCGAGAACCTCGTGGAGTCCGCCCGGCGCTGCCGCGACGACACGGCGCTTGGCATGGACCTGCTGCACTGCTTGCTGGCGGTCGACTACGTCGAGCGCATCGAGCTCGACTACGTGCTCTTCTCGCTTGCGGGGAACCGCAAGGCGATCCTGAAGGTCGACCTGCCGCCCGTCGAGCCGAAGATCGATACCGTCGGCGGGCTCTGGGAGGCGGCGAACTGGTACGAGCGCGAGACGCACGACCTGTTCGGCGTGGAGTTCACCGGCAACCCGGACCTCTCCCCCCTCCTGCTCTACGAGGGCTTCGAGGGCCACCCGGGGCTCAAGAGCTTCCCGCTGCACGACTACGAGGAGTGGTGAGATGACGAACGAAGTCTCGATCAGGTTCAGGGCCGAGGTCTTCAAGGAGGGCGACGACTACGTCGCTGTCTGTCCCGAGCTCGACGTTTCCAGCTTCGGGGATTCCGTGACCGAAGCGGAGGATTCGCTTCGGGAGGCGGTCGAGGCGTTCGTGGAGGGGTGCCAGTCGTTGGGCACGTTGGATGACGTGCTCGAAGAAGCTGGCTTCCGCCGCGATGCCGATACGTGGGTCACGCGCGAGCCTGCGGCGATGAAGGTTCTCGTTGCGCAGGCATGACCGAGCGGAGGGTCACGCCACAGCCGACGCGGGTGCTGGTCAGAGTATTCGAGCGTGCAGGGTTTAGAGTCGTGAGGCAGCGCGGTGATCACATCATCATGACGAGACCTGGGGCGACGAGGGCACTCGTCATCAAGGCGGCCACACGCGCCGTCCCGGTGACGCATATCCTGACGAACCTCAGGACGGCAGGCATGGGCCGGGAAGAGTACCTTCGATTGTTGGACGAGGTGCGGTAGTGCAGCGGCCAGGTACGACGGAGCAGCAGCACGACACCGTGGACATGATGCTGAACATGGGTCCGCAGCACCCGGCGACCCATGGCGTCTTCCGCATGGTGCTCACCCTCGACGGCGAGCGCGTCGTCGAGGTGGTCCCGCACATCGGCTACCTGCACCGGGGCTCGGAGAAGCTCTGCGAGACCGAGAGCTACGCCCAGGTGGTCACGCTGTTCGACCGGCTCGACTACGTCGCGAACCTGAACAACGAGCTCGCCTTCTGCCGGGCGGCCGAGCGCCTCATGGACGTCGACGTGCCCGAGCGCGCGCAGTACATCCGCGTGGCGCTGTGCGAGCTGAACCGCCTCGCGAGCCACCTGCTGTTCCTCGGCACCTACGCCATCGACCTGGGCGCCATGACCCCCATCATGTACGGCTTCCGCGAGCGGGAGCGCATCCAGAACCTGTTCGAGTCCGTGACCGGGGCGCGCATGATGCACAACTTCATCCGCATCGGCGGCGTGAAGGAGGACGTGCCCGCCGACTTCGTCCCGCGCACCCGGGCGGTGCTGGAGGACGTCCGCAAGGGCGTGGACGAGATCGACCGGCTGCTCACGTTCAACGAGGTGTTCCTCGCCCGCACGAAGGGCGTCGGCGTGATCGACGCGGCGACCGCGATCTCCTGCGGCCTCACCGGCCCGAGCCTGCGCGGCAGCGGCGTCGCCTACGACGTCCGCAAGGACGACCCGTACGAGATCTACCGGTACCTCGGCTTCGAGGTCCCCGTGGGGGCCGCCGGCGACTGCTGGGACCGGTACTACGTCCGGCTGCTGGAGTGCTACCAGTCCATCGACCTGGTCGTGCAGTGCCTGGACCAGATGGAGCCGGGGCCGACCATGACGCAGCGGCGCCGGATCGCCCGGCCGCCCAAGGGCGAGGTGTACGTCCACTGCGAGAACCCTCGCGGCGACATGGGCGTGTTCCTGGTCAGCGACGGCACCGACAAGCCCTACCGGGTGAAGGTGCGGCCGCCGTCCTTCTGCAACCTCGTCGCGCTGCGGCCGATGATGCGCGGCGAGTACATCGCCGACGCGGTGGCCATCCTGGGCTCGATCGACATCGTGCTGGGCGAGGTGGACCGTTGAGGCGGCGCGCAGGCCAGGCCGTCGTGCTCGGGATCGTCGTGGCGGGGCTGCTCGGGATCCTCGGCGCCCTCGTCGTGACCGCCCAGGCGCTCGGGACGCCCGAGGTCGTAACGCTCGAGGTGTTCCTCCTGCTGGCGGCCCTGCTCGTCGTGCTGTTCACGCTGCTGACCGTCGTGGTGCTCACGCTGGTCTGGCTGGAGCGCAAGCAGCTCGGCCGCATGCAGAGCCGGGTCGGGCCGACGCGCGTTGGCCCCTTCGGGCTGCTTCAGCCGGTCGCCGACGCGCTCAAGCTCGTGTTCAAGGAGGACGTGGCGCCGGGGACGTCGTCGAAGCTGCTCTTCTTCGCCGCGCCGATCCTCGTGTTCGTGCCGGGGTTCGTCGTCTGGCTGACGATCCCCTTCGCCCGCGACGTCGTCGTGCGGGACCTGGACATGGGGCTGTTCTTCTTCATCGCCATGTCCGTCGTGGGCATCGTGGGCCTCCTGCTGGCCGGGTGGAGCTCGGGGAGCAAGTACGCCGTCCTCGGCGGGATACGCGCGGCGGCGCAGCTCATCAGCTACGAGATACCCATCATCATGATCGTGCTGACGGTCGCGATGATGGCCGACTCGATGAGCTTCGTGGCCGTGGTCGAGGCGCAGCGCACCGTGCCGTATATCGCGGTCCAGCCGTTGGGGTTCATCGTCTTCTTCCTCGCGGGCCTCGCCGAGGTGGGCCGGACGCCCTTCGACATCTACCCCGCGGAGTCCGAGGTCGTGGGCGGCCCCTTCGTCGAGTACAGCGGCGCGCATTGGGCCATCTTCTTCCTGGCGGAGTACGTCAACACCTTCGCGATCGGAGCGGTCGGAGCGCTCCTGTTCCTGGGCGGGTGGAGCTGGCCCTTCGGCGATCTGCCCACGGCCGCCGCCGTGGCGCTGTTCCTGGGCAAGAGCTACCTCATCGTGACCGCGATCTTCTGGGTGCGCGCGACGTACCCCCGGCTCCGGATCGACCAGCTCATGTCGCTGGGCTGGAAGCTGCTCATACCGCTGTCCTTCGCGGTGGTCGTGACCACGGCGGTGCAGCTATTCTATGACTGGCCGCTCTGGACGCTGCCGGTGATGTCGCTCGCGCTGCTTGCTGTGCCGGTGGTGATGCAGCTCCGGATGGGCCGCCGCCGGGCGCTCGCCGACGCGCGGCGCTTCGCGGAGCGCGCGGTGGTCGTCGAAGCGCAGCCGAGGCCGCAGAGGGCGCAGGAGTCAGGGGCATGATCGCGGGACTTACGGGACTCTGGACGACGCTGCGCTGGCTGTTCAAGCGGCCGGTGACGGCGCACTACCCGGAACAGCACCTGCCGGTGCAGGAGCGGTACATGGGCTTCCCGGCGCTGCTGTGGGACGAGACCGCCGACGAGCCCTTCTGCACTGGCTGCATGGTGTGCGTGCGCGAGTGCCCGACCCAGTGCATGTCGGCCCAGATGCACGACAACCCGCGCTTCACGGACGGCGCAAGCCACCGGCGCAAGATCATCGAAACCTTCGAGATCAACCTGAACCGGTGCATCCTCTGCGGCATCTGCGTGGACGTGTGCGCGTTCGATGCCATCGAGATGTCGCATGAGCACGAGCTGGCCAGCTACGGACGCGCGGGCGCCCGGGCCGACCTCGACCTGCTGCTGGCCGGAGGGCGCCACTACCAGGAGGAGACCAGCTGGGTGCCGCTCAACGCGGAGAAGAACGTCGCGGGCGTGGCGCTGGCCAAGAAGGCCGCCGCCGCCGCCGCGAAGTCGGCCGCGGGTCCGCCCGCGAGTCCGGCTCCCGAGGGCAGCGACGGGGCGGAGGTCGACGCGTAGCGTGGGTCTCGTTCTCTTCTACATCGCTGGCGCAGTGACGCTCTTTGGTGCGATCGGCGTCGTCACCACGCGGAATGTGGTGTATGGCGCGCTGTTCCTGCTCGTGTCGCTCGCGGGCGTGGCGGGCGCGTTCGTGCTGCTCTACGCGGAGTTCCTGGCGCTGGTGCAGGTGCTGATCTACGGCGGCGGCATCACGGTCGTGATCCTGTTCGCGCTGATGCTCACGCGCACCGCGGAGTACGAGGGGCCCGGCGAAAACCGCCGGTGGCCCCTCGCGGCGGCCGTCTCCATCGCCCTCTTCTCGCTCCTGGCGTTCGCGTTCGTGAGCGACGCCGGCCGCTACAACTCGGCCACGCGCTCGGCCATCGACGTGGAGGAGCTCGGGCGGGTGCTCTTCGAGCAGTGGGCCCTGCCCTTCGAGATCGTGTCCATCGTGCTCATCGTCGCGCTCATCGGTGCGGTGGTCATCGGGCGGGCGGGCCCGGAGGAAGACGAGCCGGAGCCGGGACCGGGGGGCGCGGCGCGATGACGCTCGTGCACTTCGAGCTGCTCAGCGCGGCCCTGTTCTCACTCGGCGTCTACGGCGTGCTCGCGCGCCGCAGCGCCGTGATGATCCTGATGGCGGTGGAGCTCATGCTCAATGCCGTGAACGTGAACCTGGTGGCCTTCGCCGCGTTCCGGGACATACCGGTCGCCACGGGCCAGGTCATCGCTATCTTCGTGATCACCATCGCGGCGGCCGAGGTGGGCCTCGCGCTGGCGATCATCATGCGGCTCTTCCGCAGCCGCGGGTCCGTGAACGTCGACGAGATCGACCTGATGAAAGGGTAGCCGGTGGAACAGGCCTGGCTCATCCCGCTCTACGGGGTCATCGCGTTCGCCGTCCTGGCGCTGTTCCGGGGCTTCCTGCCGTGGCAGGGCAAGCACCTGTCGCTGCTGGCGGCACTCGCCGCCTTCGTCACCTTCTGGCCCGTGCTCTTCGA
Source organism: Chloroflexota bacterium (assembly GCA_022561985.1). GTDB lineage: Bacteria > Chloroflexota > Dehalococcoidia > Lucifugimonadales > Australimonadaceae > JADFRC01. The sequence continues at coordinate 11,507 of JADFQE010000026.1, read as the reverse complement.
CATGGTGGGCCGGGGCGTGGGCCTCTACCACTTCCCCCGGGACTGGTTCACCGCCGGTGACCTGAGCGTCGGCTGGGGCATCATCGTGGACCCCCTCACGGTCGTGATGCTCGGCCTGGTCACCTTCGTTGCCCTCGCCGTGCAGGTCTACTCGCTGTCCTACATGCGCCATCACGGGGCCGACGACCCGCGCATCGGCTGGTACTACGCCGTCCACTCGCTGTTCGCCGCCAGCATGCTGGTGCTGGTGCTCGCCGACAACCTGCTGCTGCTCTATGTCGGGTGGGAGCTGGTCGGGCTCTGCTCCTACCTGCTCATCGGCTTCTGGCACGAGCGCCCGGCGGCGGCCGAGGCGGCGAAGAAGGCGTTCATCACGACGCGCCTGGGCGACGTCGGGCTGCTCATCGGCATCGTGCTGCTGGTCGTGGAGTTCGGGACCTTCGACATCGGCACCATCATGGCGGGGGTCGCGGACGGTGGTGCCAACGGCGCCGTGGTGACGGCGAGTGCGTTCCTGATCTTCCTCGGTGCGATGGGCAAGTCGGCGCAGTTCCCGCTGCACGTGTGGCTCCCCGACGCCATGGAGGGCCCCACGCCGGTGAGCGCGCTGATCCACGCGGCGACCATGGTGGTGGCCGGCGTGTTCCTCGTTGCGCGCCTCTTCCCGCTCTACGAAGCCGTCGGCAGCGCGCAGCTCGCCATCGCGGCCGTCGGCATCGTGACGGTGTTCGTCGGCGCGAGCCTGGCGCTGGTCGAGACCGACCTCAAGCGCATCCTGGCCTACTCGACGGTGAGCCACCTCGGCTTCATGATGCTGGCCTTGGGCGCGGGCAGCCTGACCGCCGCCATCTTCCACCTGCTGACCCACGGCATCGCCAAGGCGATGCTCTTCCTGGCCGCCGGCTCGATCATGCACGCGATGGACGGCCAGACCGACATCCGCCGGATGGGCGGCCTGCGCAAGCGCATGCCGGTCACGGCGGCCGCGTTCACGCTCGGCGCGCTGGCGCTCTCGGGCATCCCGCCGCTATCGGCGTTCTGGAGCAAGGACGAGATCTTAGTGGCGGTCGCCGGCGGGCTCCACCCCGCGTTCCTCGTGGCGCTGCTCGCCGCCATCGCCCTGAGCGCCCTCTACATGGCCCGCACCCTGCGCCTGGTCTTCTTCGGCGAGCTCTCGCGCGAGAACGAGCGCGTCCGGGAGTCGCCGCTGCCCATGGTGGGCCCGCTCGCCGTCCTCGGCGCGCTCACGGTCGGCATCGGCGTCCTGGCGCTGCCGCTCGGCGGTGGCTACGAGGGCATCGGCTCGTTCCTCTACGACGCGGTGGGCGGCCCCCACCCCTTCGAGCTCAACGTCCTGTGGACGGTCGTGGGCACGACGCTTGCGGTGGGTGGCCTCGGCACCGGCTGGTGGCTCTACGACTCGCGTCCCGACCTGGTCGCGGCCGTCCGGACGCGCCTCTCCGGCGTCCACCGGGTGCTCGTCGAGCGGCTTTACATGGACGCCGCCTACCAGTGGACGATCGACCAGGTGGTCCTGCGCGTGAGCCGTGGGCTCGCGCTCTTCGACCGGCGCATCGTGAACGAGGGCGCCGTGGACGGCACGGGGCGCGTCGTGATGGAGACGGGCAAGCGGCTGCGGTATCACGTCACGGGCGTCTTCTCGGACTACGGCAGCGCGATGGTTGCGGGCGTGGGCGTCGTCGCCCTGCTCCTGTGGCTGCGGGCGTGAGCGCATGAGCTTCGCTGAGCGCCACGTCCTCGAGACCCTCGTCTATCTGCCGATGCTGACGGCCGCGGTGCTGGTCATGCTGCCCTTCGGGTGGCGCGCTCTCGCCCGGTGGATCAGCATCGGCTCGGCGCTGGCGCTGCTTCTGGCCTCGCTGTACGTGTTCTTCGTCTTCGACCGCTCGGCCGAGGGCTTCCAGCTCGTGCGCGTCCTGCCCTGGTTCGAGCCCCTGGGCATCGACTTCCGCCTCGGCGTCGACGGCCTGGCGGTGCTCATGGTGCTGCTGACGGGCATCGTGGCCTTCTCCGGGGCGATCATCGCGGCGAACGTCGAGCGCGAGACCAAGAGCTACTACGTGCTGCTGTTCATCCTCATCGCGGGGGTGTACGGCACCTTCGTCTCCATCGACCTGTTCTTCTTCTTCTTCTTCTACGAGCTCGCCATCGTCCCCATGTACCTGCTGATCGGCGTGTGGGGATCGAGCTCGACCTTCAAGGACTTCGACCGGCCCAAGGAATACGGGGCCATGAAGCTCGTGCTGATGATCGTGGCCGCGAGCCTGCTCGTGTGGGTCGCGATCATCGTCATGTACAACGAGGCGGGCCTGGGCACGTTCAGCATACCGGCGCTCTCCGAGTTCGCCCGCTCCGGCGGCGAGGGTGGGGGTCCCGGCTTCTCGCCGCAGTTCCAGCGCGTCGTCTTCCCGCTGGTGATGGTCGGGTTCGGCCTGCTGGCGGGGCTCTGGCCGCTCCACACGTGGTCGCCGGACGGGCACGTCGCTGCGCCGACCACCGTGAGCATGCTGCACGCGGGCGTGCTGATGAAGCTCGGCGCCTTCGGCATCATCCGGGTCGGCATGCTGCTGCTGCCCGAGGGCATGCAGGACTGGGCGCTGGTGCTGTTCGTGCTGGGCACCGTGAACGTGATCTACGGCGCCATCTCGGCCATGGCGCAGACCGACCTCAAGTACGTCGTCGGCTACTCCAGCGTCAGCCACATGGGATATGTGCTCATGGGCATCGCGACCATGGACCCGGTGGGGATCACCGGCGCCTCGCTCCAGATGTTCTCCCACGGCGTGATGACGGCCCTCTTCTTCGCCGTGGTCGGCGCGATCTACGAGCGGACGCACACGCGGGACATCCTCGTGCTCAACGGCCTGGCGTCGCGGATGGGCTGGATCACGGCCTTCTTCGTCATCGCGGGGCTGACGTCGCTCGGGCTGCCGGGACTCAGCGGCTTCATCGCCGAGCTGCTCGTGTTCGTTGGCGCCTTCCGTACGCAGCCGGTGCTCGGCGTGCTCGGCGTGATCGGCGCGGCGATCACGGCGGTCTACATCCTGCGGCTCGTGGCGCGCGTCTTCTTCGGCGAGCGCAGCACCGAGTGGGACGGGCTGAAGGACCTCACGGCGCGCGAGGGGTTCGCCATGGGCGCGCTGGTGGTGCCGATCCTGCTGGTCGGCGTGTACCCAGGCCCGTTCCTCGACGTCATCGCGCCGGGCGTGGACCTCGTCCTCGCGGCGTTGGAGGGATAGCGCATGCGCGTCGACTTCTCGCTGCTGTTCCCCGAGATGGCCCTCGCCGCGCTCGGCTTCTTGGTGCTCGTGGTCGACCTGATCCTGCCGCAGGACCAGGTCGCGCGCCGCAATGCCGCGGCCGCGGCCGTCGCGGTCCTGGGCATGGTGGCGGTCGGTGCCCTGGCCGTCGTCACGACTCCCGACCGGGGGACGTCCGTCTACGGAGGGCTGCTGTTCATCGACGCCTACGCGCTGCTGTTCAAGCTGCTGTTCCTGGGCGTTGGCATCGCCGTGGTCCTGATGTCGGCCGAGTACGTGGGGCGGGTGATCCGCCACCCCGGCGAGTTCTACGGACTGGTCGTGTTCTCGGTGCTCGGCTCCGCCCTCATGGCGAGCGCGGGGGAGCTGCTGACCGCGTACGTCGCGCTGGAGCTGCTGTCCTTCTGCCTCTTCGTGCTGGTGGGCCTCACGCGGGGCGACCGGCGCTCGGCGGAGGCCAGCACGAAGTACATCCTGCTGGGGGCCATCTCCTCGGCCGTGATGCTCTACGGGATCAGCCTGCTGTACGGAACGGCCGGAACGACGGTCTTCCCGGAGATGGGCGCCCAGTTCTGGGCCAACTTCTCGCCGACCGTGATCGTTGGCTTCGCCATGCTGCTCGCGGGGTTCGGCTTCAAGCTGGCGCTCGTCCCGTTCCACCTGTGGGCACCGGATGTGTACGAGGGCGCGCCGACGCCCGTCACCGCGCTGGTGGCCGTGCTCTCCAAAGCGGCGACCTTCGCGCTGCTCCTCCGGTTCCTGGCCGAGGCCTCGCTCTCGACGTTCGATGAGTGGCAGCTGGCGCTCGCGGTGCTTGCCGCGCTCACGATGACCGTGGGCACGCTCACGGCACTCGCGCAGCACAACATCAAGCGGCTGTTCGCCTACAGCTCCATCGCGCAGGTGGGCTTCGTGATGGTGGGGGTCGTGGCGATGACGGAGGCGGCCGCCAACGCGGTGCTGCTGCACCTGGTCGGCTACGCCTTCTCCAACCTCGCCGCCTTCGCCGTGATCGTGAGCGTCGAGGCGAAGACGCGCAAGGAGGAGATCGCCGACTACGCTGGGCTGAGCACCGCCTCTCCGCTGATGGCCATGGTGCTCACCGCTGCCCTGTTCTCGTTGGCGGGTCTGCCGATCTTCGCCGGGTTCATCACCAAGTTCTACCTGTTCACCACCGCGGCGGATGCGGGGTACCTGTGGCTCGCGGTGCTCGCGATCGCCAACAGCGTCATCTCGCTTTACTACTACCTGCGCATCGTGCGGGAGATGTACATCACCGAGCCAGCCGCGGCGCCGGAGCGCATCCGCCTCCCGGCCGCGAGTGCGGGCGCGCTGTGGGCGCTGCTCGCCGGCACGATCGCGATCGGCGTGTACCCTGGGCCGGTGGCCGCCGCGGTCGATGCGGCAACGGATGCTCTGGGCCCGTTCGTCGGAGCGTCCTGAAGAGAGGGCGAGCGCGCATGAACACCATCTCAGATGCGAATGGGCGGGCACTCATCATCGCCGTCATCGGCGGCGGCGAGCCGCCGCGGCGCGCGATCGAGCTCGCCGAGGCGGTGGGGCGCGAGCTTGCGGAGGCGGGCGTGATCGTGGCCTGCGGCGGGCTCACCGGCGTGATGGAGGCCGTGTGCAAGGGCGCGAAGTCCGCCGGGGGCACGACCATCGGCATCCTGCCGGGCGAGGACCCGGCCGAGGCCAGCGAGTACATCGACCTCCCCATCATGACGGGCATGGGGTACGCCCGGAACGTCATCTTGGTGAAGACCGGCCGCGCGGTGATCGCGATCGACGGCGCCTACGGCACGCTCTCGGAGATCGGGCACGCCCTCGGCGACGGCACGCCGGTGATCGGGCTCGAGACGTGGGACCTGCCGAAGCGCGACGACCTGGCGATCCACATCGAGCTCGCCGACTCGCCGGCCGACGCCGTGCGGCGCGCCATCGCAGCCGCCCACAAGCGCGACGCTGCCCGGGCCGCCAAGGCCCACTGAGGAGACCCATGGCACGCATCGCATCGGTCCACGCCCGCGAGCTCCTCGACTCCCGCGGCAACCCCACGGTGGAGGCGGTCGTCCGCCTCGACGACGGCGCCTCGGGCTCGGCGCTCGTCCCCTCGGGCGCGAGCACGGGGGCGCACGAGGCCGTCGAGCTCCGCGACGGCGACCCCGCCCGCTACGGCGGCAAGGGCACGCTCACGGCGGTGCGCAACGTCACCGAGCGCATCGCGCCCGCGCTGGTGGGCCAGGACGCCGGCGACCAGGCCGCCGTGGACGCCGTGATGATCGAGCTCGACGGGACGCCGGACAAGTCCGTCCTCGGCGCGAATGCCATCCTCGGCGTGTCCCTCGCGGTGGCCCATGCGGCCGCCGCCTCCCGCGGACTGCCGCTCTATCGCTCCATCGCCACGGCCGGCCCCGTGCTGCCGACGCCCATGATGAACCTGCTCAACGGCGGCCGGCACGCATCGAACTCCACCGACCTCCAGGAGTTCATGGTCATGCCGGTGGGGTTCGAGCGCTTCGGCGAGGCGCTGCGCTGCGGCGTGGAGGTGTACCAGGCGCTGCGAGCGATCGTCGCGGGCCGGGGGCTCTCGACGAACGTGGGCGACGAGGGAGGCTTCGCGCCGGAGCTGCCCAGCAACGAGGCGGCGCTCGATCTCCTGATGGAGGCGATAGAAGCCGCGGGATACGAGCCGGGGAAGGACTGCCTCCTCGCGCTGGACGCCGCAGCGGCGGAGTTCTACCGCGACGGTGCGTACCACCTCGAGCGCGACGGCGTGGTGCTCTCCTCGGGCGAGCTCATCGGCCTCTACGAGGGATGGCTCGCCCGCTACCCGATCGCCAGCATCGAGGACGGCTTGGGCGAGGACGACTGGGAGGGCTGGGCGCAGCTCACCGCCAGACTCGGCGCGCGCGTCCAGCTCGTCGGCGACGATCTCTTCACGACGAACATCGAGCGCATCGAGCGGGGCATCGAGGAGCGCTCGGCCAACGCGGTGCTCATCAAGCTCAACCAGATCGGCTCGCTCACCGAGACGCTGGCCGCGATCGAGGCGACGCAGAAGGCAGGCTGGGGCGTGGTCATCAGCCACCGCTCCGGCGAGACGGAGGACACGACGATCGCCGACCTGGCTGTCGCCACGGGCGCCGGCCAGATCAAGACGGGCGCCCCCGCCCGCGGCGAGCGCACCGCCAAGTACAACCGCTTGTTGCGCATCGAGGACGAGCTGGGTCCCGAGGCCCGCTACCGCGGGGCGTAGCCCTGGAGTAGCATGGCCGTGGCCGCCCTCCGGGGCGGCGCAGGCGCACTTCACGGAGGACCGCGGCATGGTTACGCGCATCGGCATCAACGGGTTCGGACGTATCGGGCGGCAGGTGCTGCGGGCGACCCTTGAGCGGCACCCGGACGAGCTCGAGGTCGTCGCCGTCAACGACCTCGCGGGCGATCGCACCAACGCGCATCTGTTCAAGTACGACACGAACTACGGTATCTACCCCGGCGAGGTCTCGGCCGAGGACGGCGCGATCCGCATCGACGGGCACGAGATCCGCTCGCTCAGCGAGCGCGACCCGGCGAAGCTGCCGTGGGGGGAGCTGGGCGTCGACATCGTCGTCGAGTCCACGGGCATCTTCACCGACGGGAAGAGGGCAGCCGCGCACATCGAGGCGGGCGCCAAGAAGGTCATCATCTCCGCGCCCGCGACCAACGAGGACCAGACGCTGGTCTTGGGCGTGAACGAAGCGAAGTACGACCCGGCGCGCCACCACGTGGTCTCCAACGCCTCATGCACCACCAACTGCGTCGCGCAGCTCGTGAAGGTGCTCAACGACTCCTTCGGCATCCGGCGCGCGCTGATGACCACGGTGCACGCCTACACCAACGACCAGCAGATCCTGGACCAGGTGCACCCGGACCTGCGCCGGGCCCGCGCGGCCGCCCAGAACATCATCCCGACGACCACCGGCGCGGCCAAGGTCGTGGGCGTGGTGATCCCGGAGCTCGAGGGCAAGCTGCACGGCATGGCGCTCCGCGTGCCGGTCGCCACGGGCTCGATCGCGGACCTGGTCGCCGACCTCGGCCGCGAGGTGAGCGTGGACGAGGTGAACGCCGCGTTCCGGAGCGCCGCCGAGGGCGAGCTGAGCGGCGTGCTGGCCTACACGGAAGAGCCCATCGTCTCCAGCGACATCAAGATGAACCCCGCGAGCTGCATCCTCGATGCGCTGTCCACCATGGTGATGGGCGGCGACATGGTGAAGGTGCTCGGCTGGTACGACAACGAGTGGGGCTACGCCTGCCGGACGTCGGACCTCGCGGCGTTCATCGCCGCCAAGGGGTTCTAAAGCACACGTCCTACGCCGGGTAAGAGAGGCCGTGACCACGGAGAGCACGCCGCCCCCCCTCCGGAGCGCCAGCATCCGGCTCACGAGAGCCGGCCTGCTCGTGCTGCTTCCCTTCGTCATCGCAGCCGGTGCACTCGGGCTCCGGCTCCAGGGCATCGACTGGGACGGCGGGAACTTCTACCACCCCGACGAGCGCTCGATCTACATGCGGGTCGACTGCATGTACCGGACGCTCACCGACGCCCCCGGCTGGCAGGCTTGCGCGAACCGCGACTTCCCGCTCGATACCCCGGGCTTCCCGTCCATCTCGACGTTCTTCGACAAGGACGCGAGCCCTCTCAACCCGCACTGGTTCCCGCTGGGCACCATCATCATCTACCTGCTGGTGGGCGTCCGGTTCGTGCTCGACGCGCTCATGGACCAGGTGCGCCTCCAGGACCTGGCGACGGCTGGGAGGACCATCGCGGCGTTCGTGGACGCCGGGTCGGTGCTGCTGATGTACTTCCTCGGCGCACGTCTGTTCGGGCGGCCCGTGGGGCTGCTGGCGGCGGTGTTGCTGGCGCTCTCCGTCATCAACATCCAGATCACGCACTTCTACCGGCCGGAGTCCTTCGTCGTCCTGCTGGCCCTGGGCTCGTTCTGGTGGATGCTGAACGTGCTGGAGCGCGGCCGTCTGCGGGACCACGTGGGCCTTGGGCTGCTGATCGGGACGACCTTCGCGTTCCGTGGCAGCAGCGTGCCCATGCTGGCCCCCCTCGCCATCACCTACGGCGTCGTGGCCTGGCGCGCCTGGCGGTCGAGTGAGCCGGAGGCGTCCGTGGCGCGGCTGGCGCCGACGGTCCGCCGGGCCGCGCTCGCGGCCGGCGTGGCACTCGCGGCCTTCGTCGTGCTCCAGCCCTACGCGATCTTGGACTTCACCAAGTACGTGGGCGACCTCGCGTGGGAGGCGGGCATCGCGCGCACAGCCGGGCAGGTGCCGTACACCGTGCAGTACGTGGGGACCCCGCGGACGGGGCTCTATGAGTTTCAGCAGACCGTCGTCTGGGCGCTGGGCGTGCCCCTCGGGCTCGTTGCCTGGGCTGGGCTGGGCTTGAGCGTGGCGCGCGGGCTCCGGCGGCCCCGGACGGCGGAGTGGCTGCTGGTGTCCTGGGTCGTGGTGCTGATACTCATCATCGTCCCGTTCTTCGAGGTGAAGTTCCTGCGGTACATCGCGCCGGTGCTGCCGGTGATGGTGCTGCTCGGGAGCAGGTGGCTCGTGGAAGCGCATTCGTGGGCTCGTGCGCGCTCGTCCGTGCTCGCGCGTGCTGTCATTGCGGGCATCGCAGCGATCGCCCTGGCGACGGGCTTCTACGCCCTCGCCTTCGTGAGCTCCTACGGGCAGGACCATCCGGGCGTCCAGGCCTCCGCGTGGATGAACGCGAACGCCGCGCCCGGCTCCGTCGTGCTCACCGACAACCACTGGGACGAGGGCTTCGGCGACCTCGGGCGTTTCTCCGTGAGCCAGCTCCCGATGTACGAGGGCGACACGCGGGCCAAGCTCCAGCGCATCGCGGACGACGTGGCGGACGCCGACTACATCATGGCCTACAGCAACCGGCCCTGGGGGAGCATCGCCCGGCTGCCGGAGCGCTACCCCTTCAGCGCCGCCTACTATCGCGCGCTGTTCTCCGGCGAGCTCGGCTACGAGCTCGTGCAGGCGTTCGCGCGCTATCCGACACTCGCCGGCGTGAGCTTCGTCCACGACCCGTTCACGCGCGCCGGGCTCCCCGAGCCCGCGGTCCTGCCCGGCATCGAGCCCAGCGCGCTCGCCCTCGACCTGGGCTGGGCGGACGAGAACGTCGTGAACTACGACCGTCCGCTCGTGCTCGTGTGGCGCAACGTGGAGGAGCTCACCTCCCGCGAGATCGTGGCGCTGCTGGTGCTCGGTGGCGAGGCCGTCCCCGAGACGGCCATGCTTGCCGCGGCGGCCTGGGACGAGCAGCGCGCCGGCGGGACGTGGACGGAGATCTTCAGCGAGGGCGGTCTGAACGGCGCCGCCCCGTGGCTCGTCTGGCTGCTCGCGGTGGAGCTCATCTTCCTGGCGGCGCTCCCGCTGGCGGCGCGCGTGATGCGCCGGCTGCCGGACCGCGGCGTCGTGCTCGCCCGTCCGCTCGGCCTGCTGCTGGTCGCGTGGATCGTGTGGATGGGTGCGAGCACGGGGCTTTGGGCGTTCAGCCGGGGGAGCGTGGCGCTGGCCGCGCTCGCCGTCGCGGCCGTCTCCGCCGTGGCGCTCTACCGCAACCCGGCGCTGATCGCCCAGGCGCGGCGCCACTGGCGGTACATCGCGGGCGTCGAGGCGCTGTTCATCGGCGCGTACCTCGTCTTCGTGCTCATCCGGGCGGCGAACCCGGACCTGTGGGAGCCGTGGCGGGGCGGCGAGAAGCCGATGGACCTCGCCTACCTCACGGCCGTGGTGAAGTCCACGACGTTCCCGCCCTATGACCCGTGGTATGCGGGCGGCTACCTGAACTACTACTACTTCGGCTTCGTCATGGTGGGGGCGCTGGCCAAGCTCACCGGCATCGTCCCGGCCGTCGCCTACAACCTGGCGGTCCCGCTGCTCTTCGCGCTCACGCTCACCGGCGCCTTCAGCGTCGGCCACAACCTCGCCGAGGCGTTGCGGCGGCGGGCCCGGCTCGGTGTGTCCCCGCGCACGACGCTGCTGGCCGGGGGTGCGGCGGCGCTGCTCGTCACCGTGCTCGCCAACGTGGAGGCGCCGGTGCAGCTCGGCCTGCGGGCCATCGACGCTCTCGGAGGCGGCGTCTTCGGGAGCTTCGACTTCTGGCCCAGCAGCCGCATGATGCCGGGCCAGATCAGCATCAACGAATTCCCCTTCTGGACGTTCCTGTTCGCCGACCTCCACGCGCACATGTTCTCCCTGCCGGTGCAGGTGCTGGCCGTCGGCCTGAGCGTGAGCCTCGTGCTCGGTGCCGGACGGCGGGTCGACCTGGGCTCCCGTGCGGTTTCGGTGGGCGTTCTCGCGCTGGTCGTCGGGTCGTTGGCCGCCATCAACACCTGGGACGTGCCCGCCTACGGGTTGCTCGCCCTCGGCGCGCTGGCCATCGTGGCGCTCACCGGGCGCGGCGGCCGCTCCCTGGACATCGAGGTTGGCCGCTGGCTCGCCTGGAGCGCCGCGTTCGTGGCGGTCGCCTACGTCGCGTGGGCGCCGTTCCACGCGAGCTACGACGCGCCGTTCACCGGCGTCCACCTGAGCGAGTGGCGCACCGTGCTCTGGCACTACGTGGGCATCCACGCGCTCCTGATCCTGCTCGTGGGCACCTGGCTGGCGGTCGAGGCGCGCCGGCGCTTCGCGCCGCAGCGGTCCCGCTCGCTGGGCGCCGCTGCGGCACCCCCCTCGCCGGGCCCTGCAGCGCTGCCCTCGCCGGGCCCTGCGGCGCTGCACGAGGAGCAGGGCTGGCTGCGCGCGCTGCTGGGCCACCGGCGGCTGATACTGGGCGTCACCGTCGCGGAGGTGCTGGCGCTGGCGTGGTGGATCGGACACAAGCTAACGTTCGTAGACTTGCAACCCCACTGTCCAGACCAGCCAGGTCCGCCTATCCTTCCTGATTATGTCCATAGAATATGATGCGCTCTCGCCGGAAGATAGGGCCACGCTTGCGCGGGCCCGTGAAATTAAACAAGGGCTGAGAGCAAAGAGCAGCCACATCCGCCATTCTAAACGGTGTCTTTCCCCTACTTTGCCTAGTGAACCCCGGACAATTATAGACGAGGTAGCGCGGGACTTCTGGCCGTGGACTGTTTGGCAGTATCCGGGCTCAACGAAGTTGATTGGTTCTTTGTTGCTGGGCGGCGGATTAACCATGTCGAGTGTTGGCCGGATACGGAG
>JADFQE010000108.1 GCA_022561985.1 Chloroflexota bacterium | reverse complement strand
ATCGCTGCGCCGTCTCCGTGGCCGCAGGCGCCGCCTCCGGGTGGAAGACGACCTGGACGAGTCCCGTGCTGTCGCGCAGGTCGATGAACACGACGCCGCCGTGGTCGCGGCGGCGGTGGACCCAGCCGGCGAGGGTGACGCTCTGGCCGTCGTGCTCGGGCCGGAGGTCGCCGCATGAGAAGGACTTCAGCACGGTGCTCCTGGTCGGTGCCCGCCGGAGGGGCGGGCCGAAAGGGGGGTGGGGACGGAGGGCAGGGGCGCGGGTTTAGGTCTCGCCCGAGGCGCTTGCGCCGGCAGCATCAGAGGCGGCCGAGCCGGCAGGATCAGAAGCGCCCGAGACGCCGGGGCCGTCGGCTTGGCCTCCGCGGTTGTGGTGCAGCGCGTCGTGGAGGCGGGAGAGCGTGCGCACGAGCCCGCTTCCGTCGCCCTCGTCGATGCGGTCGATGAGCTCCTCGGTGCCGCGCTGAAGCAGCTCCAACGCCCGGCGGACGCCGAGGATGAAGACGGCGAGCCAGATGGACCTCAGCAGCAGGCGGGCCAGACCGATCACGGGGCCTCCTTATCGGGGCGCGGGCGGGGCGCGGGCAAGACGCACGGCGCAGGCGCCGTGCGCGCCCGTACTGTACCGCAACGCTACGCCCTTTCCAACGACGCGCCGGTAGCCGGCGGGGCCGGCAGGCTGTCAAGTCCTTCCGCGCAGGGACGGGCCCGTGGTATAAAGGATGCACGCGCACCGTCCTCGCGCGGCTCCTACTGCCCGACACGGTGTCAGACAGGGACGAGTGAAAGTCTCCACCGAACAGCGCCCACCCCGCGAAGCCGTGCTGACCGTCAAGCTCGATGAGAGTGACGTCGAGCCTCATCTTGAGCGCGCCTACCGCCAGGCCGTGCGCCGGCTGAACATCCCCGGATTCCGGAAGGGGAAGGCGCCCCGGCGGATCCTCGAGCAGCTCTACGGCCGCGACTACCTCATCAACGAGGCCCTCGACTCGATGGTCAACGAGGCCACGACCAAGGCCGTCGAGGACGAGGGGCTGGAGCTCGGCGGCATCCCGTCCATCACCATCGAAGAGCTCGACCCGCCGAGCTTCACGGCCACCGTGCCGCTCACGCCAACCGTCGACCTCGGCGGCTACCGCTCGGTGCGCGTGCCGAAGGACGAGGTCAAGGTCGGCAAGCAGCAGATCGACGACCTGATCGAGCAGCTCCGCCGCGACGCCGCGGTGTGGGAGCCGGTGGACGGTCCCCTGGCGGAGGACGACCTCGCGAGCTTGAGCGTCGTCGGCTGGGTCGAGGACGGCGGCGAGCGCAAGGAGATCGTCCGCAGCGAGTCCGTCGACTACGTCCCGCACGTCGGCGGGCGCTTCCCCGTCCCGGACTTCGACGAGTCGCTGATCGGCCTGCCGCAGGGCGAGCAGCGCACGTTCACGATCGACGTGCCCAAGGACTTCGAGAACGAGGAGCTGGCCGGGAAGAAGGCGCTGTTCGAGGCGACCGTCCACTCCGTGAAGCGCAAGGAGCTCCCCTCGCTCGACGACGAGTTCGCCAAGGGTATCGGGGATGGCTATGATTCGATGAAGGCCCTGCGCTCCCACGTCGAGGCGGACCTGCTCGCCCGCGACCACCGCAACGCCGACGCCAAGCACCAGGAGGAGACCCTGCTCAAGGTCACCGAGGCCGCCACGATCGAGATCTCGGACATCATCGTCGAGCACGAGATCGCGCACTACCTCGAGGACCAGGAGCAGGACATCCGCTCGGGCCGCTTCACCGTCGAGTCGTACCAGCAGTACCTCGCATGGCAGACGATGGAGCCCGAGGCGGTACGCGCCGACGCCAAGCCCAAGGTCGCCGAGCGGCTGAAGCGGGCCCACGTGCTCCGCGAGGTCGCGCGGCAGGAGGGGTTCGAGGCCACGGACGTGGAGGTCGACGCGGAGGTCGAGTCCATCGTCGAGAGCTCGAGCACCCAGGCCGACGAGGTGCGCAAGCTCTTCACCGAGCAGGAGCGGCGCGAGTCGCTGCGGCGTGTCCTCGTCAACCGCAAGGCGATCGAGCATCTGACGTCCATCGCGCTCCAGGCCGGCGGCAGGGCCGGCCCGAAGGCGAAGCGCGCGCCGGCCAAGCGCCCTGCAGCCAAGGGCACCGCGGCCAAGGGCACCGCGGCCCAGAAGTCGAAGGCAAAGACCCCCGCCAAGCGCGGGGCGGACGAAGGGGGAACCAGTTGATGCAGCAATGGCCCATCCACGACCCGTTGCCGGGTGGCGGGCTCCGGCCGCCGGAGAACATCATCCCCATGGTGATCGAGACGAGCGCCCGCGGGGAGCGCGCCTTCGACATCTACTCCATGCTCCTCAAGGAGCGGATCGTCTACCTGGGCACGCCGATCAACGACCAGGTCTCGAACCTCATCGTCGCTCAGCTCCTCTACCTGGAGCGCGAGGACGGTGACAAGGACATCGCCCTCTACATCAACAGCCCCGGCGGGGTCATCACGTCGGGACTCGCCATCTACGACACGATGCAGCTCATCAAGTGCGACGTGTCCACGATCTGCGTGGGCATGGCCGCGAGCATGGGGACGGTGCTGCTCTGCTCCGGGGCGCCCGGCAAGCGCTTCGCGCTGCCGAACTCGACCGTCCACATGCACCAGGCCATGGGTGGAGCGCAGGGGCAGGCGACCGACATCGAGATCGCGGCGCGGGAGATACTGCGGATGCAGGACAAGATCCGCACCATCCTCTCCAAGCACACCGGTCAGACCTACGAGAAGATCGCCCGCGATACCGACCGCGACTACTACCTGGCCGCCGAAGACGCGAAGGAATACGGTCTGGTGGACGAGATACTGGGGCACACCCTCGGCGTCAGTAGCGGCAAGAGCGGGTCGTAGGCTCCGTGTCCAACGAGGTCCGGGTTCAATCGGGGGTGAAGTAGGACCATGCCCACCAGCTCCGGAACCACCAAGGAGACGCGCGGCGACCAGGTCTGCTCCTTCTGCGGGAAGGCGCAGGCGAGCGTCAAGCGGTTGATCGCAGGCCCCGGGCGCGTCTTCATCTGCGACGAGTGCGTCCACCTCTGCCAGCAGATCATCTCGGAGGAGGGGTCCGCGACCCCGGCCAAGCCGGCGCTTCCCTCCCGCGGTCTCTCCCCGAAGGAGATCTACTCGCGTCTGAACGAATACGTGGTCGGCCAGGACCGCGCCAAGCGCGTGCTCAGCGTGGCCGTGTACAACCACTACAAGCGCATCTGGTCCAACGCGGTCGCGCAGGACGTGGAGATCCAGAAGAGCAACATCCTGCTCGTCGGGCCGACGGGCTCCGGGAAGACGCTCCTCGCTCAGACCATGGCCCGCATCCTCGACGTGCCATTCGCCATCGCCGACGCCACCTCGCTCACCGAGGCCGGGTACGTCGGCGACGACGTCGAGAACATCCTCCTGCGCCTGATCCAGGCCGCCGACTACGACGTCGCCCGGGCCGAGCACGGCGTCATCTACATCGACGAGATCGACAAGCTGGCGCGCAAGAGCGCCAACCCGTCCATCACGCGCGATGTCTCCGGCGAGGGCGTGCAGCAGGCGCTGCTGAAGCTGGTCGAGGGGTGCGTCGCCAACGTGCCGCCCCAGGGCGGCCGCAAGCACCCGCAGCAGGAGTCCCTCCAGATCAAGACGGACAACATCCTGTTCATCTGCGGCGGCGCCTTCGAGGGGCTGGATGAGATCATCAGCCGGCGGACCATGTCCCGCCACCGCCTCGGCTTCCACGCGGAGGAGGGCGACGGCGAGGAAATCAGCAGCGACGTCGAGCCGGAGGACCTGCTGGCCTTCGGCTTCATCCCCGAGCTCATCGGCCGGCTGTCGATCGCCGTGAGCCTGCACCAGCTCGACAAGCCGGCGATGGTCCAGGTGCTGACGGAGCCGAAGAACGCCGTCGTGAAGCAGTTCCAGCACCTGTTCGCCATCGACGGCGTGGAGCTCACGTTCACGCCCTCGGCGCTGGAGGCGGCCGCGGAGCAGGCGATCGGGCGCAAGACCGGCGCGCGGGCGCTCCGCACCATCATCGAGGAGACGCTGCTGGACGTCATGTTCGAGCTGCCATCGCTCCAGCAGGTGCGCCGGTGCGTCATCGACGCCGTCGACGACAAGCGCCTGGCGTCGCCGCGGCTGCTGACCTCGTCCGGCCAGGTGGTGGAGATAGAGCGCCCCGACGCCAAGAGCGCGTAGGCGGCCCCCCGAGGCCGAAGCCGGCCGGCGTGGGGTGCTTCGCCGGCGGTCATGCCCGGCGAGGCCGATCGAAGCCCCCAGCGAGGCGTCCTGCGAGCGGTTCCTATCCCAGCGCCGCCTCCACCTTGGCGGTCAGGTCGCGCGCGTCGACGGGCGCTCCGCTGGCGTCCACGATGCGCTCGCCCCGCACGGCGAGGCCGCCGCCGGCCAGCGCCTTCAGCGTCTCCGTGAGCAGCACCGGCTCGCGGCGCAGCCCCGCCTCGCGGATCGCGTCGAAGAGCGGCTGCGCCTCGCCCCCTGCGCGTAGCGCGTCAGACCGCAGCGCGTCAAAGGGCGGCCCCACGATGGGGAAGCGGGCGTAGGCGATCCGTGGGCCGCGGTCCAGCTCGTCGGTGACGAGAAGCACGGTCGCACCGCTCTCCTGGGCGCCGGTCTCGATGAGCTCCCGGATCACCTCCTGCCACAGCCCGACCGGCCCGTCGGGCAGCGCGGGGTGCAGGTTGACGAACCGGTACGCGTGGGTCAGCGCCGGGCTCAGGATGAGCAGATAGCCCGCCATCACGCACAGCTCCGCCGTGTGAGGGCGCAGCAGGTCCAGGACGCGGGCGTCGTACTCCTCGCGGTGCGTGGCGAAGTCGCCGCCGTGCTCCTCCCGGAAGCGCGCCGACGACAGCGACTCGATCGGGATGCCGCGGGAGGCGGCGAGGTCCATGAAAGCGTCGCTCGCCTCGCCCTCGCCGCGCTCGCGGTGCATGAACAAGAACGCGATGCGGGCGTCCAGCGAGCCGTCGTCGATGGCGGCCAGCACGCCCTCGAACATGCCGCGCGAGCCCGGCCCGCGCCCGGCGGTGAGCCAGCCGAGATCGAGGGTCACGGGATGGTGAAGCGCTTGCGGCGGAGCTTGTTGATCGTCGAGTAGACGTGCACGAAGCGGCCCGCCGGGCGCTCGGTGAGCCGCGCCTCTCCCAGAGCCTCCTTGAAGCCCTCGGGCGTGCCGTCGAAGGCGGGGAGCTCGGTGAAGGTGCGGCCCAGCTCGCGCAGCGTGTGCGCGTCGCTGACCGCGGTGGCGGCCACGCCGTGCTCCTTGGCGAAGGCCCGGGCGAGCACGTTGGAGGCCGGGGACATCGTCCTGGCGTTGAAGGTCTCGATGATGTCGACGTAGGGGAGCAGCTCCGTCAGCGACCCCTCGGCGAGCGAGGAGCGCCCGTACCCGGAGAAGGGGTGCGGGACAGAGACGAGGGCGCCCTGGTCCTTGATGCGCTTCGCCGTCTCGATGGGTGGGAGGCCCGCGGGGATCTCCTCGGTGAGGAAGAGTCCGGTGATCTCGCCCGCGGTGCTCTTGATCTCCTCGCCCAGGATGACCGTGAAGCCGGCGACGGCCTTGACGGCCTGCGCGCCGGCGAGGCTGTTGTGGTCGGTGACGGCGATGCAGTCGAGACCGACGTCGTTGCAGCGCCGCACCAGCGCTTCGGGGGACGTCATGCAGTCGTGGGAGTAGAACGTGTGCATGTGGAAGTCGCCCTTGAGCGTCTGGGCCATCACGCGTCGTCCTCGTCCTCGTCGTCTTGGCCGTCCGGCTCCCCGGGGAGCTTTGGGGGCGCCTGCATCATCGCCATCTGCTCGCCGAAGCTGCGCTGGAGGCGCGAGACCTGGAGCTCGGCGGTGGAGAGCATCTCGTTGCAGGCCTTGGCGAGCTTCATGCCGCGCTCGAAGAGCTGCGTGGCCGCTTCGAGCGACAGGTCCCCGGCCTCCAGCGCCTCGACGGTCTCCCGCAGCTCGGTGAACGCGTCCTCGAAGACCGGCTTCTTATCCTTGTCCGTCACTGCCGTTCCTCGCTCGCCGCTAGAGCACTTGCGCGTCGAAATGGCCGTCGCGCACCGTCGCACGTACGTTATCACCGCTGGCCACGCCGGCCACAGTGCTGATGGTCGCGCCGGTGGCCGGGTTGGTGATGACGGCGAACCCACGCTCGAGCACGGCGGCTGGGTTGAGGGCCGCGAGCGCCGCCGCGAGGCCGGCCGTCTGCACCTTGCGGTTGTCCAGCAGCGCGGCGAGCGCGGCGCGGCCCCGGCCCAGGACGTCGTCGATGCGCTGGCGGGCGGTCGGTATGTCCGGCAGCCGCCGGTGCATCTGGACGACCTGCGCCTCGATATCGCGCCCCATCCGGGTGAGCAGGTGCTCCACGGCGGTGAGCGACCGCTGGGCGATCGCGGCGACGTCGGCTCCGAGGGCGGCGGCGTCCGGCGTGACGGCGGCCGCCGCGGCCGAGGGCGTCGGCGCGCGCAGGTCCGCCACGAAGTCGGCGATGGTGACGTCTGACTCGTGGCCGACGGCGCTCACGATGGGGACGTGGCTGGC
>JADFQE010000107.1 GCA_022561985.1 Chloroflexota bacterium | reverse complement strand
CCGGCTTGAGTAGGCGGTGGGCCTCGCGGACGAGCTGGGCGCGGCCGGAGCCGACGTCGTGGCCGTCGCGGCCGGCGAGGCGCTGGCGTCGTATTCGACCGACGCTTATGCGGCGACGCTCGCCGCCGCGATCGGGGCGCACGAGCCCTACGCGGTGCTCGTCCCCTCGACGCCCAACGGACGCGACCTCGCTGCGCGCGTCGCCGCGCGCCTCGAGCTGGGGCTGACGGGCGATATCGTGGGCTTGGAGGTCGACGGCGACGGCCACCTGGTGCAGCTCAAGCCGGCCTTCGGCGGCAACGTCGTTGCGCCGATCCGCTCCCGCACGCTCCCGAACATGGCCACGGTTCGTCCGGGCATCTTCGAGGCGCTCGAGCCAGACCCGTCCCGGTCGCCCCGCACGCTCGATCTCGACGTGGCGGCCCAGGACCCGCCGCGGGTGCGGACGCTGGAGATGCGTCCGGCTCCCGACGGCGACGCCGCCGCGCTGGACGCGGCGTGGGCTGTCGTCTGCGTCGGGATGGGCGTCGGTGGACCTGCGCACATCGCGGAGCTCGACGGGCTGCGGGATGCGCTGGAGGCCCAGTACGCGTGCACGCGTGACGTCGCCGACGCGGGTTGGATGCCCAAGCAGCTCCAGGTCGGACTGACCGGCCGGTCCATCGCCCCGGCGCTCTACGTCGGCGTCGGCGTCCGCGGCGACTTCAACCACACCGTCGGCATCAAGCGAGCGGGGACCGTCGTCGTCGTCAACAACAACCGCCGGGCCACGTTCTTCAAGCAGGCGGACATCGGCGTCGTCGCCGACTGGCACGACTTCGTGCCCGCCCTGGTCCGCGAGCTCCGCTCGGCGATGGGTCACCCGTAGGGGCGCGATCGATCGCGCCCCGCCCCGGCGTCGTGGATCGGGTGGGAGTTACCCGGCGGCCCAGCCGCCGTCCACCAGCAGCAGCGTCCCGTTGACGGCTCCCGCCGCCGGACTCGCCAGGAAGACGACCGCGCCCGCCACCTCCTCCGGTTGGAGGCGGCGGCCGAGCGGGGAGCGCCCAAGGCTCGGCTGGGCCGTTCCGCGGCCCGCCGTCATGGGCGTCTCGGTGGGCCCGGGCCCGATGGCGTTGACCGTGATGCCCTTCGAGACCCACTCCAGCGCGAGGACCCGTGTGAGCGCCACCACGCCGCCCTTGCTCGCGACGTAGGCTGCGCGCTCCGGCTGTGCCGCGACCGCGAGCTGCGATGCGACGTTGATGATGCGGCCGGCCCCCCGCTCGATCATGTGGCGGGCGGCTGCCTGCGCGCAGAAGAACGTCCCCTTCAGGTTCACGCTCAAGACCGCGTCCCACTCCGCCTCGGTGAGATCGACCGACGCTTTCTCCGAGCGCACGCCGGCGTTGTTGACCAGGATGTCGGGCCCTCCGAGCTCGGCCGCGATCCGGTCCATCACCGCGGGGATGCTTGGGGTGTCCGTGACGTCGAGCTCGTACCCCTTCGCGGTGCCCCCGCCTGCTGCGATCTCGGCGCAGAGGGCGTCCACGTCGGCCGACTTCCCCCGCACGTTCGTGACCGCGACGGCCGCGCCGGCTTCCGCGAGCGCGAGGCAGACCGCGCGGCCGATGCCCTGGCTGCCGCCGGTCACGACTGCGACGCTGCCATCGAGGCGAAAGGGTCCATCTGCCATCGGTCGCTCTCCTGCGGGACGCAGCGGATTATACGGGCCCGTATGCCCGGCCGTCGTCCGTGCGTCGTGCGCGCGCCTATGGGCGGGCGGCGGGCGCATACAATGGCGGGCGTCCGTCCGGAGCGACCGATGCCCGACTTCGTCAACAACCGCGAGCTGAAGCACTACTGCCCCGACTTCCGGCCGGTCCGCCGTGTGCTGCGCGACCTCGACGCGCGCCGGGAACCGCCGCGGACGCAGGTGGATACGTACTACCGGCTGCCCGAACAGCTCCAAGGGCAGGCGGGCCCGCGCTGGCGGCTCAAGCTGCGGGTCGAGCGCGGGCGGCGGACGCTCGTGCACTACGCCGACTCCTACGACGGCGACGACCGCAGCGTGCGCTACGCCCTGGCCGAGGTGGGGGACCCGGCGGTCGGCCGGATGCTGGCCTCCGCGCTCGGGGTGTCGGTGGTCGTCCGCAAGCGCCGCGAGCAGTGGCACGCGCACCGGACGCTGTTCAATCTGGACACCATCGAGGGTGTCGGGAGGGTGTTCGAGGCCGAGGTCGCGGCGGACGACCCGGCGGAGGCCGAGGCGCTCATCGCCCGGTACAAGGCGCTGTTCGGCCCGTACCTCGGGCCGCCGGTGGGCGCGTCCAACGAGGACTTGCTCGCGCCCTCCTAAGGGGGCGCGGCGCCGCCGTCGCGCATCGGCGCGAGCAGCGCGTCGAGCATCGCCGTCAGTGGCGTGGGCACGCCGTGCGCGGCGCCGCGGCGGACCACGGCGCCCACCAGCGCGTCCGATTCGAGCCGCTTGCCCGCGAGCCGGTCGCGCTGCATCGACGTCATGCCGATGAAGGTGCGGACGCGCTCCATCGCGGCCGCCGCGGCGCCACCGGGCGCTCCGGCGCCGTCGGCGTCGCCGACCGCGGCGTACTCGGCGATGACCGCCTCGATGAGCGCAGCGGAGGGCTCGGATGCGCAGAGCTGGGCCGCGCTCAGGCCCGTGACCGTGCCGAGCGCCGCCAGCGGGCCGAGGAACGTCAGCTTGGTCCAGAGGGTGCCGAGGATGCTCGGCGAGAGCTCGGCCTCCCAGCCCGCCGCCCGGAACGCCTCCAGCAGCGCGGACTCCCGCTCGCCGTTGCCGGTCCTGCGGCCGAAGACGACGCGGCGCGGCCCGCCGTCCTGCGCGATCGTGCCCGGCGAGCCCACGTGGCTCTCGATGTACACCGCCGCTTCGAGCACGCGCTCCGCCCCGAAGCGCTCCGCGAGCCGCTCCCCCGACCCGATGCCGTTCTGCATCGTGAGCACGACGCTGTCGGGCCCGAGCGCGGGCCCGATGATGCGCGCGGCCTCGTCGAAGTCGTAGGTCTTGACGGCGAAGAGCACGAGGCCCGCCTCGTAGCTTGGTGCGGGCGCCGCGACGGCGTCGACCGCGACGGCGAAGCTCGGCTCGATGGCGCTCTCGATGCGCAGGCCGTGGCGCTTGATGGCATCGAGGTGCGGGCCGCGGGCGACGACCGTGACGTCGTGGCCGGCGCGGGCGAGCAGGGCGCCGAAGTAGCCACCGACGGCGCCGGTGCCCATGACGAGGACGTTCACGCGGCCACGCGAACGGCTAGATGCTCGCCCTGGCGCCCGTGGGGCGCTGGTTGCCGGTCGGGGGTCGTGGCGCCCCTAGAGGGTCGCGTGGAGGGAGCGGGGCTTAGGTGTGGGTGACCCATGCGGGAGGCTGCGCGTGGCCCGCGTCCTCGATCGGGACGGGGTTGTTGAGCTCGGGCCGCGTCACGAAGTTGAAGATGATGACGCCGACCGTGACGGCGCCGACGATGGCGGCGGCGACGCCCGCCACGAGCATGGCGCGGTAGACCGCTGTGGCGTGGGGTGGGACCGCGCTTTCGATGGACATAGGTGGGTGGGCCTCGCTTTGGGGTGGGCAAGCCGAAGTGTAGCGCTTCCGGAGGGTGAGCGGCAAGGCACCGGAGGCGCCAACGAGCCGTCCCGCGCGGCCTTTACCGGCATGAGAATCGGGCAGCGGCGGGCTTGAACCGTCTCCCGGTGGGCCGGGTTCCGCCGTAGAGTGATCGTCGATGTTGTTCGGATCGATCACCGATGAGAACGTCCTGCGTCTCATCGCCGCGGGCCTCTTGGTCGCGGCCGTGGTCGTTGCGGTCGCGCTCCTGGCCGGCGTGCGGATAGTCGCCAAGCGGCTGCAGCGCGGCACCCAGCGCAGGCTCGCCGCCCAGATCGTGCGTGCCGTGGGCCGGCCGGGCGCTGTCTTCGTCGGCGCCGGCGGCATCTTCCTCGCGCTGATCGCGCTGCCGGACCTGGCTGAGGCACGGGACGGGATACGCGACACGTGGGCGGTGGTCGCGATCCTGCTGATTGCCCAGGGTGCCGTCAACATGGTCCGCGCGGCCGCAAGCTGGTACCTCGCGAACGTCGCGCCGCGGACGGAGACGAAGTTCGACGACACGATGCTGCCGCTGGCCCGGCGCATCATCGTGATCGTCATCTACGGCGTCGCGCTCCTCGTCATCCTCGATGCGCTCGGGCTCTCCATCGACCCCATCCTCGGCGGTCTAGGGATCACCGGTATCGCCGTCGCGCTGGCGCTCCAGCCGACGCTCGGCAACTTCTTCGCGGGGACCTACGTCCTCTCCGAGGGTGCCATCAACGTGGGCGACTACATCGAGCTGGACAGCGGCCCCGCCGGGTACGTGATGGACGTCGGCTGGCGCAGCACCAAGATAAGGACCTGGCAGTCCAACCTCGTCATCATCCCCAACTCGGTGATGGCGGAGCACGTCATCACGAACTACAACCGGCCCACCCGCGTCATGGGCGTCACGGTGACGTGCGGCGTCAGCTATTCCAGCGACCTCATGCAGGTGGAGCGCATCGCGGTGGAGGTCGGCCAGCAGGTGATCGACGAGGTGAGCGCCGCCGTCTCCAACACGCAGCCGTTCTTCGGGTTCAACGCCTTCGGCGACTCCAACATCGACTTCTGGATCTTCCTCCAGGCGGAGGACCGGTGGGGGAGCTTCACCGTCACCAACGAGCTGGTGAAGCGGCTGCACGCGCGGTTCAAGGTCGAGGGCATCGAGATCAACTACCCGGTCCGCAAGATCGTCTACGAGGACCCCGCGCCCCCCCCGCCGCCCGGCCAAGCGGCTCCGTGAGCGCGCCTCCCGACCTGCTGGAGCACCTGGATGCGGTGCGACGGCTGGCCGGCCACCGGCCCCTGGGCCTCTTCGTCGACATCGACGGCACCATCGCGCCCATCGCGCCCACGCCCGAGCAGGCCACCGTCAGCCCCGCCATCCAGCGCTCGCTCGCGGCGCTCTCGCGCGATGCCACCGTCGTCGCTCTGACCGGCCGCGACACCGCTTCGGCGCGCCGCGTCGTGGGCGTCGCGGAGATCGCGTATGCGGGCAACCACGGCATGGAGTGGTGGGAGGACGGCGCCGCCACGCTCGAGCCGCTGGTCCAGCCCTACATCGAGCGCATCCACCGCCTCGCCGTGCACCTGGGCGCCGCGCTGGCGGACGAGCCGGGCGTGCTCGCCGGCGTGCTTCTGGAAGACAAGGGGCCGTCGCTGGCGATCCACTACCGGCTCGCGGCCGACCCCGCCGCGGTCAGGGAGCGCATCCTAGCGCTGCTCGCCGGTCCCGGCGGCGCCGGCGGTTTTCCGCTGCGCGAAGGCAAGATGCTCATCGAAGTGCTGCCGCCGGTCGCGCTCAACAAGGGCACGGCCATCGCGCGCACGGTCGAGCGCCGCGCTCTCGCGTCGGTGCTCGTGCTCGGCGACGACACGACGGACGTGGACGCGTTCGAGGCAGTGCGCGAACTGCGCGCCCGCGGCGCGCTCGAGGCCCTCGCGGTCGCGGTCTCAAGCGGCGACGCGCCCGAAGCGCTGCTCGCGGCCGCGGACTACCGGCTCGCGGACCCAGCCGCGGTCGAGACGCTGCTCACGTGGCTCGCGGGGGAGATGGCGGGCGGCACGCCGTCCTGAGCCTGACGGTTCGATGAATCAACCTGATAAGGTGACCGTGGGGATCCCTGCGGAAGCTAATCGCAGTCTCGCCGGAGGACGGCGCTTGCTCCTGAAGCAGTACTACCTGGGGTGTCTGGCCCATGCGTCGTACCTGATCGGCGACGAGGCCAGCGGCGTGGCGGTGGTAGTGGACCCACGCCGAGACGTCGAGCTCTACTTGGACGAAGCCGCCGCCAACAAGATGACGGTCCAGCATGTGGTCCTCACACATTTCCATGCCGACTTCGTGGCTGGCCACCTGGAGCTTCGTGACCGCACAGGTGCGGAGATCCATGTAGGGGCCCGCGCTGAGGCGGAGTATGCCTTCGTACCGGTGCACGACGGGGACTTCCTTGATCTGGGAGCGAACGCCCGGATCAGGTTCCTGGAGACGCCGGGCCATACCCCAGAAGGTATCTCGCTCTTGGTCTATGACTTGAGCGTCAGCCGCGAAAAGCCCCATGCGGTCCTGACGGGTGACACGCTTTTCATCGGCGACGTTGGGCGGCCCGACCTGTTCGACTCCGTGGATCTCTCCGCCGAGGACCTGGCCGGGACTCTCTACGACACGCTCCACGAGAAACTGCTGACTCTACCTGACGAAACGCTGGTCTATCCGGCGCACGGGGCCGGCTCATTGTGCGGACGGAACCTCAGCACGGATACCGTTTCGACGATCGGCGAGCAACGGAGTTTCAACTACGCCCTTCAGCCCATGAGCAAAGGGGAGTTCGTCTCGCTGATCACGAACGAGCTGCCGGCTGCCCCCAGCTACTTTGGCCGGAACGCTATGTTGAACCGTGTCGAGCGGCCAACGGCGCCCCAGGACTTGGACGTGAACGCCGAGCCCCTGTCGGTGGACGACGTGCTTCGCATCCAGGCCAAGGGCGGGCAGGTATTGGACGTGCGCGATCCGGCGGACTTCGCCGGTGCGCACCTGCGCGGCAGCATCAACGTTGGGCTGAGCGGTGCGTTCGCACAGTGGGCCGGGG
>JADFQE010000025.1 GCA_022561985.1 Chloroflexota bacterium | reverse complement strand
CACGGCGCGGCCGGCAAGGGCGGAGAGCACGCCCAGGAGCAGCAGGCGCGTGCGCCACGGGTCGGCGGCGGCGCGCCGCACGAGGACGTAACCCCCGGCCACGAGCGGGACCGCCGTCATGCCCAGAGAGACCAGGAACCCCAAGATGCCCTGCTCGACGAGCATGTTGAGGTGCTGGTTGTGGGCGTGCCGGTTCAGCCGGACGGGCTCGCTCACCGGCGGTATCTGGCGCAGCGGAAGGACATAGGGGAAGGAGTCCGGGCCGTAGCCCAGCAGGTGGCGCAGCACCACCGGCCGCCCATCCGGCCCGCCCTCGCCCTCCTCGAACGCGAACCACGGCCGGGAGAGGGCGATCTCGATGGACGTCTCCCAGATCTGCCTGCGGCCGGTCAGTCCGTCACTCGCGGCTGCCGGGATCGAGCCCGCGCGCTCGACCGTCGCTGAGAGCGACGCCCCGCCCCCCCGCGGGTCGTTGATCGTGGCGAGCAGCCCCAGTGCGACGGCCGCCGATGCGGCGCTCAGCACGACGAGGCGCCAGCGCAGGTGCGGCGGCAGGATGCGCCAGCCCACGGCGAGGAAGATGCCCACCGCAACGATGGCCCCCACCCAGGGTCCGCGGGCCATGGTCAGCGTGATGGCGGTGGCCGTCACGCCTGCTGCGCCCGCGCCCACCGCGAGGCTGACCGCCGGGCTCCGCCATGCGGCGGCCGCGAGCGCCCCGGCCAGGATCAGCGGCAGCCCCATCAGCAGCGCGGCGGCCGCGAAGATGGGGTTGCCGAAGGACCCGACCACCCGTCCGGGGAGGAGCCGGCCCAGCTCGAAGGGGTCCATCCCGAACCCCTGGACGACGACGTAACCGGCCGCCACGGCCGTGACGAGGCCGATCGCTGCGACGAGCCGCCACGCCATCCGCTCCGAGCGCAGCCGGAGCGCGATGGCGAAGAACAGGGCCAGCACGCTCGCGATGCTCAGCAGCGAGCGGCCCTCACCCCCCTGCTCGAACCCCCACAGCGCCGTGAGCGGGACGGGCGAGGCCAGGGTGGATGCGGCCGCGACGAGCGCCGTTGCCGCCGCTGCGACAAGCGTCCAGCGCGGCGGGTAGGCGTTCAGCCAGCCGGCGGCGCGCTCACGCCAACCGGCGGCCGCCGGGAGCCCCCGCGCGGCCACCCGCAGCGCGACGTCCAGCGTCCACGCCGCGAGGATCAGCGCCACGAGGGTGCGCATCAGCGCGATCTTGGGGACCTCGAAGAAGGCGAGCCATCCGGGCGGCCCGAAGACCAGCGGCACCGAGACGATGGTGAGGAGCCACAGCGCCTCGATGGGCGCGCCGAACCCGAGCCGCGGCATCAGCGCGCTCAAGATGGCTGCCGGTCTGGGCATGCGACGAGTCAATGGCCTGTTCCAAGCGGAGCGTGCGGCCCCACGATGACCCTACGGCCAGACGCGTCAGCGCGGAATGGTGGCTATCCCCCACAACCGGCGCGCTCGCGGCCCTGTCGCTCCGCGAATGAACGCACGGGCACGACCGCGAATAGACGAGCGGGCTGGCTCACGACTAGACTGTCACGAGGCCATCCACATGGTCACCAAGCCTCCGCCGCCCGTAGCTCAGCGGACCAGAGCATCGGTCTTCGGAACCGAGGGTCGTGAGTTCGAATCTCACCGGGCGGGCCAGGCTCGGCCGCGCCGCGAGGCTTGCCCTTGCAGTCAACGGCTAGTGATCCGCGCCGCCCGCCCAGAGGGCGTCGAGGTCGGCCTGGATGTCATCGAGCTCGGCGTACAGGTGCTCGTCGAACGCATCGAATGCTGCCTGCGTGACGAACCCGGTAGACGCATCGAGCGTCCCCGGCTCGCCCTGAAGTCCCTGCTCACCCTTGGGACCCTGGGGACCCTGCTCGCCATCAGACCCCGGCTCACCCAGGGAGCCCGGCTCGCCATGAGCACCCGGCTCGCCCGCGAGTCCCTCCTCGCCCGCAGGCCCCTGCTCACCATGAGTCCCCGGCTCGCCCTGAGGCCCGGTGAGCTCGGCCAGCCGGTCCGTGATGATCTGGTCGATCAACGCGAGCAGCTCTTCCTCTGTCGGAGTTGAGCCAAGCTCGCCTTCGGCCTTCAGTGCAGCGATGGCCGCTGCCACCTCCTCCTGAACCAAGGCCCTGATATCAGACCCATCCACGGGCGTTGAGCCGGGCTCGCCTTGGAGGGGCGGCTGCGGATCGGGAGCGGTTGCGGTGACGTCCACCGGCCCAAGCGCTTCGCACGCCGCCAGAACGACGGTCACGAGAACGGTCACAGCAGATGTCAGGAGTACCGAAGCTACAACACGCATACATGCCTCCTTCTGTGTCCTCTGTGTCCAGCCTCAGACAACGCACATCGCTCAGGAAACCGGTCCTGTCTCGATCGTATGGAGCTCGTGTGATGTGCGGGAGATCGGAGGGACGGGCTCGGTGCGACACACGCCCCTCGAGCGCCGCGCTCAGAGACGCCCGTTGTAGCGCATGATCGCGACCACCAGCAACCCGACCACGGGGCCGATGGACGACGTGATGAGGACGACCATGAAGTTCGCGCCTAGGGCTTGCGCCACCATCGCGATGAGCGTCCCCGACACGAAGTAGTAGAGGAGGTTCTTACCCACCGGGCCGAGCCTCCACGGCGGCAGTCACGCGCGGCTACTTCGCCGCCGAGGCCTGCGCCACCTGCGCCGCCGTCTCCCTCTCGTCGCCCGTCGCCTCGCGGCCGCCCAGGTCGCGCATGTGCTTGAGCACCGGCCGGTAGTTGACGCGCTCGCTCTTCACCGTCGAGGTCCGGCCCGAGGCGTGGATGATCTCCAGGGTCTCGTCGCTGACCGCCTTGAACCAGTACGGCGTGCCCCGCGGGATCGTCAGCCCCTCGTACTTCCCGAGCTTGGCGATGAGCACGTCGCCGTAGCCGTAGAACTCCACCTCGCCGGCGAGCACGAACCAATTGGAGTCCGCGGCGGTGTGCGCGTGCATGTTGGTCTCCCCGAGACCCTTGACCGCACGCTGGATCGTGAAGCCCGAGATGTCGGTCCGGGCAAGATTCACGCTCACCTTCCCCCGCCCCTCCGGCACCTCCGGGGGCTCGTACTTGAAGGGCACCATCAGCTTCGATCGGTCATCATCGGCCATGGGATACCTCCTGCGTGCTGCTCAGTCGCTTGCCGCCTCGTCCATGCGCCATCTTCCGGGCGCCGAGGCCACCGCTGGCCGGGATTGTCCTGCCCCCACCCCGAATCCGCAAGCACGCTACAAAAGAGCGGCGCAGCCCGGGACCATCAGGGGTTGCCAAACCGAGCCCCGACGCCCACCATTGGCGCATGCGCATCGGCCAATTCGAGTTGAAAGAGCCCCTGCCAGAGCTCCGGCAACCCCACGTGATCGCCTCGCTCACCCCGTGGATCGATGCCGGGAGCGTGGGCTCCCTCACCATCGAGCGCCTCGAGCGCTACATGGAGGCGGGAGATCTCGGCGGGCTTGCCACCGCCGGGCGCTACTTCGACTTCACGCGCTACCGGCCCGTCGTCTACTACGAAGAGGGCAAGCGCAAGATGAAGATCCCGAACGCCGACCTGCGCTTCGCCGCCGGACCGCACGACACCGACTTCATCTTCCTGCACCTGTTGGAGCCGCATTCGATGGCGGAGGAGTACATCGACGCGGTCGTCGAGGTGCTCCAGACCCTCAAGGTCAAGCGCTACTGCCGCATCGGCGCCATGTACGACGCCGTCCCGCACACGCGCCCGCTGCTGGTGATGGGCACCTTGAACGGCGAGCCGCTCGACGGCGTCGAAGGCGTCACGGGGAACAGGCGCCGGCCGTACCAGGGCCCAACGTCCATCATGAACCTCGTCGGCGAGAGGCTCACGGAAAGCGGCATCGACTCCATGATGCTGATGTGCCGCCTCCCCCACTACGTCGAGCTCGAAGCCGACTTCGCCGGGCGCACCAAGATGCTCCAGGTCCTGAGCAGCATCTACGGGTTCCCGCCCGAGTACGCCCAAAGCCAGCGCGACACGCAGCAGTACGAGCGCGTCACCTCCGAGATGGGCCGCAACCCACAGATCAAGTCCCTGGTCGAGCGCCTCGAGAGCGACTACGACGCTCGCCTGGCCCGCCGCAAGGGAGAGAGCTCCGAGGAGCCGGCCGCAGAGCCCCGCTCCACCGAGCTTCCGGCCTCCGTCGAGCAGTTCCTCCGTGAGCTCGACATGCCCTCCGGGCCCGACAGCCCGAACTAAGCCCCCACCGGCAACTCAGGACGAGAGCGTCGAAGGGCCTGCGCGCTAGCCGCGGGCGAAGGGGTAGTGGACCGGCAGGTCGCGCCCCGGCGCGTAGTGCGGATACACCGCCGGGTCGCCGAGCACGTAGGCCTGGTGGAGCCCCTCGAAGAAGACCCAGTACGCCGCCTTGGAGCGGACCACCGCGTCCCAGACGCGGTTCTGGACCTCCTTCGTGCTCGCCTGCTCGAGCACGAGCCGCTCGCCGAGGCTGCTGTGGGCCGCATCCGCCACGATGTGCTCGGCGAACCACTCCATGCCCTCGCGGTCGATGTGATACGCGCTGTCGTTCGCCGCGACGAAGCGCGTGCAGAACTCCACGTTGATCGCCTCCCCCGCCACGCTCCCCGAGGCGAGCGCCTCGACGGCCGGACGGTCGCGGTTGATCGCCATGAGCGTATCGACCGCGAGCACCGTGCCCGGAAGCAGCGGCGCGCGCTCCATCTCCTCGCCCGACATGCCGAGCGCGCGTCCGAAGCGCAGGTACATCTCCGTGTGCCCGCCGCCCTCGTCCCCGAGCTCCTCGATCAGCGAGCGCACGACCTGGCGCTGCGTCGCGAGGTCGGGGGAGTTGAGCAGCCGCCCCGCGTTCCACCACGTCGGGCAGCGCTTCAGGGCGTAGTCCTGCCGGGCCCACCCCCGGACCTGGTCGAGGCTGAGTTCGCCGTCGAACAGCAACCGCACGAAGGGGTGCTCCAGGCGGGCGTTGCGGTGGCGCACCTCGGCCTTCAGGAGCTCGAGGAACTCGGGCGCGGGAAGCGGCTGGGGGCTTGCGATATCGAATGGCATGAGTGGCTCTGAGGCGGGCGATGGTCGTGCCAGGCCCAAGATACGCGCCGATTCCGGCACTCGTCAACGCGGGCGTCAACGCGGGCGTGAGCGCCCCGGCGCGAAAGCTCTGCGCCGCACCACGGCCTGGCGAGCGTTGTTCGGGCACCGTGCCTCTGGTATAGTTCTACGAGCCCTCTCAACCATCGCCGGCGGCGGTGCCGCCGGCCCCTCTTCATCGAAGGAGCACCTTGGCTGACCACGACGTCCTGGTTGTGGGTGCGGGTCTCGCCGGGATGCGCGCGGCCATCGCCGCGCATCGCGCTGGCGCGAATGTCGCCATGATGAGCAAGGTGCACCCGGTACGCAGCCACTCGAACGCCGCCCAAGGCGGCATCAACGCGGCGCTGCGCGGCACCGACGACTCCGTCGACTCCCACGTCTACGACACGGTCAAGGGCTCCGACTACCTGGGCGACCAGGACGCCATCGAGTTCATGTGCATCGAGGCGCCGCAGGAGATCATCAACCTCGAGCACATGGGCGTCATCTTCAACCGCGACGAAGAGGGCCGCCTCGGCACCAGGAACTTCGGCGGCGCCAGCTACGCCCGCACCTTCTTCGTGGCCGACATCACCGGCCAGGCCATCCTGCACGTGATGTACGAGCAGATCCTCAAGGCGGGCGTGCGCTCCTACGAGGAGTGGTTCGTCACGGACCTCATCATCGAGGACGGCGAGTGCCGCGGCGTCGTGGCCATCGAGATGCTGACCGGCAAGCTCCACCAGGTGAGCGCCAAGGCGGTCGTCCTCGCCTCCGGCGGCGTCGGCCGGGCCTTCGAGCCCTCGACCAACGCCCTCATCTGCACCGGCGACGGCATGGGCCTCGCCTACCGGGCGGGGGCGACGCTGCTCGACATGGAGATGGTCCAGTACCACCCGACGACGCTCGCCAGCAACGGCATCCTGCTCTCGGAGGCCGCCCGCGGCGAGGGCGCCTACCTCCTCAACTCCAAGGGCGAGCGCTTCATGGACGGCTACGCCCCCAAGATGCGGGAGCTCGCATCCCGCGACGTCGTCTCGCGCGCCGAGGCGACCGAGATCGAGGAGGGGCGCGGCGTGGACGGCTGCGTGTTCCTCGACGTGCGGCACCTGGGCGCGGAGGCCATCCGGACCAAGCTCAAGTACATCCAGGAAGCGGCCCTGGATTATGCCGGCGTCGACATGATCACCGACCCGGTGCCGATCAGGCCCGGACAGCACTACATCATGGGCGGCGTGAAGACCGACCCCCAGACCCGCACCTGGGACCCCAACGGCGCCTGGAAGGGCCCCCGCGGCCTCTTCGCCGCCGGCGAGGTCGCCTGCGTCAGCGTGCACGGAGGCAACCGCCTCGGCGCCAACTCCCTGCTCGAGACCCTCGTCTTCGGCAAGGTCGCCGGCGAGATGGCGACGGAGCACGCCCGTGAGCAGCACGACGTCCCGCTCTCCGGCGCGCACCTGGCCGACGCCGGGGCCCGCATCCAGGCGCTCTTCGCCCGAGCGGACAACGGCGAGCGGACGGCGAAGCTCCGGCTGGAGATGGGCAACGCCATGAACGAGCACATGGCCGTCTTCCGCACCGAGGAGGGCATGCAGAGCGCGCTCGGAACGGTCCGCAGCCTCCAGGAGCGCTATGCCCACCTTCCGGTGGGCCACAAGGGCTCCGTCTACAACACCGACCTGATCTTCCACCTGGAGCTCGGCTACATGCTCGATGCGGCCGAGACCATCTGCGCGAGCGGCCTGCTCCGCAAGGAGAGCCGCGGCGCCCACTACCGGCGCGACATGACCGAGCGCGACGACGCCGAGTGGCTCAAGCACACCACCGCGACCGTCGGCGACGACGGCCGGCCCGTGATGGGCACGCTGCCTGTCACCATCACGAAATGGGAGCCGCAGAAGCGGGTGTACTGATGCCAAGCGCCACGCGAGCCATGAGCAGATGGGTCACGAAGGGCCGCGCGGCGGCGCTCGCCGCCGCCGTGGGCCTGTCGCTGGCCGCGGCCGGCTGCGGCGAGGCGCTGCCGGAGCCCATCGGCCTCGTCCCGGCCGACGCGAGCTTCGTGGCGAGCGTCGAGCTCGGCCGCATCCTGCTCGACCCGGACGTGGCCTCCGCCTTCGGGTCGTTGCCCTTCGGCGAGGACGGCCCGGGATCGCTCGAAGAGGCGCTCGCGCAGGTCGAGGAGGAGACGGGCATCGACCTGCTCCAGTTCTCGAGCATCGTCGTCTTCGGGGTCTTCGACCCGGCGGCAAGTCCCGAAGAGCAGACGGGCGATCACATGGCCTTCGGCCCCGGCGGCCCCTTCGCCATCCTGGCCCGCGGGAGCTTCGACGGCGACACCATCTTCGAGCGCGTCCGGAGCCTCTCGGACGCCGAGGTCAGGGAGGACGAGTACCGGGACCACGCCCTGCTGATCGTGGCCAAGGAGGACGGCACGGAGATCGCCATGGCGGTGCTCGCCGGCGAGGTCTTCGTCGTCGGCACCCTCGGCGCGCTCACCTCGGTGATCGACGTGCTGGAGGACGGCGAAGGCGCGCTCAGCGGCCCGCTGCTCGACGCCTACGACGCACTCGGCGATCCGCTGGTCAAGGCTGCCTTCGCCGTGCCCGCAGGGGCCTTCGACGCCCTCGGCGGCGGCGTGACGGACAGGTTCCCGATACCCTTCGACCCCGCGCTGCTCTCTGACATCCAGGCAGTCGGCTTCGCGGCCGACAAGGAAGCAGACCTGGTGAGCATCACGCTCACGCTGGAGTACGCGAGCGCGGCCACGGCCGAAGAGGCTGCGGACTACTTCGGGGCGCTGCTCACCCTCGCCGCGCCCTTCCTCCCACCGGGCGCGGCGGCCGGCCTCATCGAGGCGATCGAGGTCTCGCAGGCCGAGGCGACCGTCACCATCTCGCTCTCGGCAACCATCGAGCAGCTCACCGATGCCGCCGAGGAGCTCGGCGCCGACGGCACAAGCCTCATACCCGGCTAGAGACCGGAGGAGCCCTTTGCAAGCGAATCTACGCGTCCGCCGATTCGACCCCGAAGCCCCCGAGCCGTCGGCGCGGATGCAGGACTACCAGATCGAGGTGCCCGAGCACTTCACCGTGCTCGACGCGCTGATCCAGGTGCGCGAGGAGGACGACCCGAGCCTCGCGCTCCGCTGCTCCTGCCGCGCCTCGATCTGCGGCTCGTGCGCCATGCGCGTCAACGGCCAGGCCCGCCTCGCCTGCAAGACGCGGCTCACCGCCGTCGCGCCCGAGGGCGAGACAGTGATCATCGAGCCCATGGGCAACCAGCGGGTCGTGAAGGACCTCGTGGTTGACCTGGCGCTCTTCTGGAACAAGATCCGGGCCGTCGAGCCCTACCTCCAGCCCGCCGGGCCCGAGCCCGAGGACGAGTACATCGCCTCCAACGAGTCGATGCTGAACCTGCTCACGCCCATGGGCTGCATCATGTGCGGTGCATGCGTGTCCGACTGCACGGCGCTTGAGGTCGACGAGAACTTCCTGGGCCCGGCGGCACTCGCCAAGGCCTACCGGTTCATCGCCGACCCCCGCGACGGCGCCTCCCGCGAGCGGCTCACGACCCTCAACGAGTACGGCGGCGTCTGGGACTGCACGCGCTGCTACATGTGCGTGGAGGTCTGCCCGACGGGCGTCGCGCCCATGGACCGCATCATGGAGCTGCGCGACTCCGTGATGAGAGAGATCGGCACGACCACGCCGGGCGCCCGCCACATCGAGTCCTTCGCCCGATCGGTCGCCCGCAGCGGCTGGCTCGACGAGACGATGCTGGCCGTGGACTCGTGGGGGCGTTTCAACCTCCCGAAGCTCATCTCGCAGGCCCCCCTGGGCATCCGCGCGCTCATGCGCGGCAAGCTGCCCAAGCCGTGGCCGCTGCACCACAAACGTCCCGGCGCCGAGTTCGTCGGACGCATCTTCAAGCGGTGGGAGTCGAACAAGCCGTGAAATATGCCTTCTACCCCGGCTGCGTGTCCCGCGGGGGCACGCCGGAGCTCTACACGTCCACCATCGCGATCGCCGGCAAGCTCGGCATCGAGCTGGAGGAGATCATCGGCGCCTCGTGCACCGGCGCGGGCGTCCTTCAGGAGAAGGGCCTCAAGCTCGGCGACACGCTGAACGCGCGCACCTTCGCCATGGCGGAGCGCCTGGGACTGACGACGATCCTCAACATCTGCTCGACCTGCCAGGGCGTCATGGCCCAGGCGAACCAGCGGCTCCTGGCGGACGCCGACTACCTCGCGGAGATCAACAAGGAGCTCGAGCCCGAGGGGCTCGAATACACCGGGCGTGTCGTCATCAAGCACCTCGCGTGGGTGATCGTCGAGGAGGTCGGTCTCGATGCGCTCAAGGCGCTCGTCACCAACCCCCTGCCCGGCCTCAAGGCAGCGCCGTTCTACGGCTGCTACATCCTGCGGCCCTCCTCCGCGCTCGGCCTCGACCAGAACCCCGGCCGCGAGCAGTACCTGGAGCGCATCATCGAGGCGTGCGGCGCCGAGCCCGTGAACTTCCCCGGCCGCCTCAAGTGCTGCGGCTTCCCCATCATGCTCATCAACGAGCGCAACTCGATGAAGATGGTCGCGGACCACACCATCAGCGCGAAGGAGCACGGCGCCGACTGCATGGTGACCCCGTGCCCCCTCTGCCACCTGAACCTGGACGGCCAGCAGCCCAACGCGGCGGCGAAGGCCGGCCGCAAGATCGGCGTGCCGATCTTGCACCTCCCGCAGCTCATCGGCCTCGCGATGGGCTTCTCGGCGAAGGAGCTGGGCATGCACCAGCACATCGTGAGCACGAAGACCATCATCGAAAAGGCCAGCGTCCGGGTCTAGCCGCGCGCCGCGTTCCCGTAGGGGCGCACGGCGTGCGCCCAGCGTCCGTCCCCCCTCACGCGCCCTCAGAACCCGATGTCCGCCTCATACGCGGACATGATCTCCGCGGCCAGGTGCTGGAGCGGGCGCTCCGGGTCCGGGCCCGGCGGGACGTCGTCGCTCGTGCCCGCCTCGAGCTCGCTCACGGCTTCCGCCTGCGCTCGGTTGAACACGTTGCGCACCATCATCGCGGCCGAGCGCTGCACGTGCGCCAGGATGCAGCCGTACTCGAAGGCCATGCTGAGTGCCTTGTGCGCCGTGTCCTCGTCCGCGTGCTCCTCGTCCTCGATCGCACGCAGCAGGTCGTCGATGAAGTCCTCGGGCTCGATGGGGTCGGGGGAGGTGCGGGCGGACGCCGCCTGCTCCATGAGCGGCTCCCGGCACTCCTCGATCACGTGCTCGACGGCGCCGGGGTGCGTCTGCTCCAGGATGTCGAGCACGCGCTCCTCGAACGCGATGCCCATCGCACAGCCGACCGCGAAGGCGGCAACCGCGGCCTCGGTGAGCGCGCCGGCCTCGAAGTGCAGCGCGCCGTCGTGCTCGTGGGAGGCGACGCCTTCCAGGTAGAGCGCGATGACGACGTCCGTCAGCGCGACGGGGCCCTCAGGCTCGCCGTCGATGGGCTCCAGGGGGATGATGCGCTGGGACACCGGAGGCCGCCGCTAGCTCGCCGGCGCGTTGGCCATGACCGAGACCAGCTCGCGCACGCCATCGGCCGATGTTTCCATCATCTTGCGCTCGGGTGCGGTCAGCTTGAGCTCGACGACCTTCTCGACGCCGCCCGCGCCGAGGACCACGGGCACGCCCATGTAGACGCCGGAGATGCCGTACTCGCCTTCGAGCAGCGCGGCGCACGGGAGCTGACGCTTCTGGTCCAGCAGGACCGCGTCGACCATCTCGGCGATCGCGGCGGACGGCGCGTAGAAGGCGCTGCCGGTCTTGAGCAGCGCGACGATCTCGCCGCCGCCGCCCTTCGTGCGCTTGATGATGCGCTCGAGCGCCTCCGCGCTCAAGGCATCGGCGATGGGCACGCCGCCGACCGTCGTGTGGTGGGTCAGCGGCACCATCTGGTCGCCGTGCCCGCCGAGCACGTAGGCCTGCACGTCCCGCACGGACACGCCCATCTCCCGGGCGAGGAACGTCCGGAAGCGCGCCGTGTCCAGCACGCCGGCCATGCCGAGCACCCGGGCCTTGGGGAAGCCAGAGACGCCGTAGGCGTGCTGCACCATGGCATCGAGCGGGTTCGAGACCACGATCAGCACGCACTCCGGCGAGTGCTTCACGACCTGCTCGACCACGGAGCCGACGATCTTCATGTTCGTGAAGAGGAGGTCGTCGCGGCTCATGCCCGGCTTGCGGGCGATGCCTGCGGTGACGACCACGACGTCGGAGCCCGCGGACTCCTCGTAGCCGTTCGACCCGGTGATGGCGGCGTCGATGCCCAATATCGGGCCCGACTCGGCGATGTCGAGAGCCTTGCCCTGGGGCATGTCCTCGACGACGTCCACCAAGACGACGTCCATGTAGTTGCGCTCGAACAGCCGCTGAGCAGTGGTGGCGCCGACGTTGCCCGCGCCGACGACGGTTACTTTCTTACGCATGAAGTCCTGTTTCTCCTTGCCGTGTTCTCTTCGACCGGAACGGGGCTGTCTGGACGGCGGCGCCCCTACTTGCCCCAGGGGGTGATCTTCTCCTTGAGTGCCTTGTAGCCCTCCAGGAATCCGGGGCGCGTGCCCGCGTAGACCTCATCGAAAACGGCCACCGCCGCATCCAGCCAATCGCTGAGCTGCTCGTTGCCCGGGTTCGCGTCGAGATAGGCCTCCCGGATCAGAACGAAGTGGATGCGCGGGTCATAGGGGCTCTTGGTGCCGCCCATCGACTCGTCGCCATCGAGCAGGCGCAGGAGCATGGCGTCGGCTGAGCCCAGCGTCTGCTCGTGGATGGGCGGGCCCTCCATGCGGTACATGACCGACGTCATGTCGCGGCCGTTGCCGGTCGTGTAGCCCATGTCGGCCCACATCTTGCTGTCCATCTTGGCGTCGGCACCGACGTGGTCGAGCACGAACTGTCCGAACCGCCGGAGGGGGTCGGAGATGTCCGCGAGAAGGTCGGTCAGCCGGTCGCCGTCGAGGTCGGTCGCCAGGATGACGTTGTCCCGCTTCTCGATCAGGTCCCAGATGAGCAGACCGTAGTTGGTGTCGGAGATGTGCTGCTCTATCTGGCCGCTCCACGACTCCATCCCATCTTTGAAATCGCCCGGCAGCAGAGCGATGATCCGGTCGACGTTCTCCCGGTGCTCTTCGTATCCGTCCACGGCGTATCTGCGGCCGATCGTGAACTGCGTGCCCTGGAGCAGCCACGAGAGGAGGCCGGCGTTGATGCCGTCCTCCTGTGCCTGTGTCGGCTTCATGGCGACGCGGCCGAACTTCGTGGTCTCATGGACCATCTTCAGGAACAGGCGGCAGGCATACGCCATCTGGACGCCCGGCGTGTTCATCTCCGAGTGGACGATCCCCGTTTTCGGATCGACGCCGAATGCCTTCTGGTTCTGGGAGTAGGGGAGGCAGGGCATGCAGCGCACCACCGTCGTGCGTCCGTAGGGGCGGACGTTGCAGTACACGCCGGCTTGGGTGCGCAGCGGTGCATTGCCGGACTTGCCCATGACGACGACCTTGCCGCCCTTCCCGTCGTTGACGTAGGCGTCGCCTGCCGTCGACCACTTGATCGACGTTGCGGGCATGTTGCCGAACCAGCTCAGCGGCGCAAGCTTCTCGTCGTGCCTGATCTGCGCCCACATGGGCACCGCATAGAAGGGGAGGCCGAGGACATCGACCGCCGCCAGCGTGCCGAGCAGCGCGTAGGCGTCCGTGAGGGAGTGGGCGACCGGATTGATGCTCCCGTCGTGGTTCCCCCCCTGCCATATCGTCGCTTCGGGGTACCCGGCCGGCCGCACGTCCGATGGCTCGAAGAGGGAGGAGAGAAGTCCGAGGAGGTCGCCTCCGTCGGCTTCGGTCCGGGCGATCTTGAGGAGGTCTAGCATGTCGTGTGTCCCTTTTGCTCGACGCGCTTCCACGAAGCGGTCTGCTGGGCAGCCGCGACCGGTCAGCGGTCGATGAGTGAGTGGCCGCGCACCAGCGGCGTCGTGCGATCCACGTCCGGTGGGTGCGCGGGACATTCTATGCCCGCTCAGAAACGCGAGCAAGCCGGGACGGCCCCGGACGGCGGGGACGGCTACAGGGGTATGTTGCCGTGCTTCTTGGGCGGGAGCGTGTCGCGCTTGTTCTGGAGCGCGTCCAGCGCGCGGATCAGCTTCGGCCGGGTCTCGGCCGGGTCGATGACGTCGTCGATGAAGCCCCGCTCCGCCGCCTGGTACGGGTTCGCGAAGCTCTCGCGGTACTCGTCCCGCAGCTCGGCACGCGTCGCCTCGGGGTCATCGGAGTCGGCGATCCGCCGGCGGTGGATGATGTTGACCGCCGCCTCCGGGCCGAGCACCGCGATCTCCGCCGTGGGCCACGCGAGGTTGATGTCCGAGCGCAGGTGCTTGGAGCCCATGACGATGTAGGCGCCGCCGTAGGCCTTGCGCGTGACGACGGTGATCTTGGGCACCGTCGCCTCGGCGTAGGCATAGAGCAGCTTCGCGCCGTGGCGGATGATGCCCTGATGCTCCTGCTCCTTGCCGGGCAGGTATCCGGGCACGTCGACGAAGGTGATGATCGGTATGTTGAAGGCATCGGAGAACCGCACGAACCGCGCCGCCTTGACCGACGCCCGTATGTCGATGACGCCCGCCATGTACGACGGCTGCTGAGCGACGATGGCGACGCTCCGGCCGTTGAGCCGCGCGAAGCCCACGATGATGTTGGGCGCGAAGTCGCGCTGCACGTTCAGGAACTCGCCGTGGTCGACGACCGTCTCGATGACGTCGAGCATGTCGTAGGCGTGCGCCGAATCGTCCGGGACGATGGTCCGCAGCTCCGCGCTCGTGCGCTCGGGGTCGTCGTCCTGGTCGCCCATGGGCGAGTCGTCCAGGTTGTTCTGCGGCAGGAAGCTCAGGAGGTGCCGGATCGTCTCCAGGCACTCCTCCTCCGAGTCGAGGGTGAAGTGGGAGACGCCG
This sequence comes from Chloroflexota bacterium, assembly GCA_022561985.1. GTDB lineage: Bacteria > Chloroflexota > Dehalococcoidia > Lucifugimonadales > Australimonadaceae > JADFRC01. The sequence continues at coordinate 14,254 of JADFQE010000025.1, read as the reverse complement.
GAGAGCGACCCGTGGCTCTCGGCGCCGCCGAGCTCCTCGGACGTCACGTCCTCGCCCATGGACGCTTTGACGACGTCGGGGCCGGTGATGAACATCTGGGAGATGCCGCGGACCATCAGCGTGAAGTCGGTGATGGCGGGGGAGTAGACGGCCCCGCCCGCCGACGGCCCGAGGATCGCGGAGATCTGCGGGACGACGCCGGATGCCAGCGTGTTGCGCATGAAGATCTCGCCGTAGCCGCCGAGGCTCGCGACGCCCTCCTGGATGCGCGCGCCGCCTGAGTCGTTGAGGCCGATGATCGGCGCGCCGTTCCGCATGGCCATGTCCATGACCTTGCATATCTTCTCGGCCGTGGCCTCGGAGAGCGACCCGCCGAAGACGGTGAAGTCCTGCGAGTAGACGTAGACCGTGCGGCCCTGGATCTTGCCGTACCCCGTGACGACCGAGTCGCCGGGGTACTTCTTGTCGGCGGTGCCGAAGTCCACGGAGCGGTGGAGGACGAAGGAGTCGAGCTCTTCGAAGGAGCCGGGGTCCAGCAGCATAGCGAGACGCTCGCGGGCCGTCAGCTTGCCCTTGGCGTGCTGGGCCTCGACGCGGGCGGCTCCGCCTGCGCCGTGGACCTCCTGCTTGCGCCGGTCGAGGTCCTCGAGGCGGTCGTCTGTCTTTTTCTCGATGGCCATGGCTTTCGATCTCGGCGGGGGAGCCCGCGTGGACGTCCCATGCTAGCACCGGCGAAGCGAGGCCATCAAGGAGATTCGCCCCCCGCGATCGAGGACCCCGCTGCCGCCCACGCAGAGGTTCCCGTGCCGTGGCCGGGGTCCCAGGACCGTCGATTCTCGCCGCAACCGGCTCCCAGACGCGGTGCTCTTTGCTGGTTTTCTGGTATCATCGGCGCACCCGGCCGTGGCCGGGCCGCAGGGCGCGAACGCATGACGACCAACCCGAACTACCACTCCGAAGCAGAGCTCATCAAACGGCTCCAGATCGTCCTGCGCGACGCTTCGGACTCCACGCACGACCTCGGGCGCGCCGAGGGCAACGTCCGCGAGGTGCGGAACCTGACCGCGGAGCTCGCCGAGCGTATCTACGCGGAGCCCGACAAGTGGGGCCTCTCCACCATCCCCGAGGGGTTGCGCGACGACGCCGCGTCGGACGCCCTGCTGGCCCTGCTGGTGGAGGTGCCTGAGTTCCGGGCTCGCCAGCCCGTGGCCGAGTGGTACGTCGGCAAGGTCGAGGAGTGCTATCAGCGCCTGTGGGCGATCTCCCAGCGCCAGGCGGCGGAGCCCCCGCCCCCCGAGCGCCCAGCCACCCCGGTCGAGGCCGTAGCGGCGCCTGATGCCGAAGCGGCGGAGTTCTTCGAATCCACCGACGGTATCTGGCAGGGCTTCGAGAAACAGTTCCCCCGGGACGCTTTCGCACTCCGGCTGCGCTACATGCTCAAGAGCTCTCCCGAGGAGATGGCGGTGATGCTCGATGCCGCCAACGTGCGGGCGATCGCCATGCGCCTGAACCGCGCCAAGGACCGCTTCCGCACCTTCTGCGAGCAGTCCGGCTACGGCAGGCGCGAGACGGCCGACGTCATGGCGCGCTTCGGCGAGGAGACGCAGGGATGACGGCCGGCGGCGACGACACCTCCCTCTCGATGGGCCGTGGCGCCTGGGTGCGCTTCGCCATGGACGCCGCCGAGCGCTGGCTGGCCATGCGCGGCGAGCCGCCGACGGAGATGAGCCGGTTCGGCCTCTACCTCCGGGAGCTCCGCTACCGCTCCGGCAACGACCTGAGCGACCTGGCCCACCGGCTCCAGGTGCCCTACGAGCAGCTCGCGATGCTGGAGCAGGGGTTGCTCAAGCCCTCCGAGTTCCCGACCGGCACCTGGGTCCGCCTGATGCAGCTCCTCGAAGGACGCGACCTGCCGCATGCGGGCGCCGACGAGCCGCCTGGCGCGGTGGCAGCCGCCGGCGGCGAGAGCCCCGGCGCGACCTCGGGGGGCGCGGGCGCCGACAACGATGCCGGGGACGCGGGGACGCGGCCCGCGGCTCCATCCAGTACGCCCAGCACACCCGCCGTGCCCCGCGCACCCGGCCAGCCGGCGGGCGCAGCCCGCATCAAGGTCATCGGCGTCGGCGGCGGCGGCTCCAACGCGGTGGCGCGCATGTACCGCCAGCGCATGGCCGGCGTCGAATACGTCGCCGTCAACACCGACGCCCAGCACCTGCTGCACATCGACGTGCCCGACAAGCTGCGCATCGGCCAACGGCTCACGCGCGGGCTCGGCGCCGGCGGCGACCCGGAGCTCGGCCACGAGGCCGCCGAGGAGTCGCGCGAGGAGATCTACGACCTGCTGGCCGGCGTCGACATGGTCTTCATCACCTGCGGCATGGGCGGTGGGACCGGGACCGGCGCCGCGCCCCTCATCGCGGAGATCTCCCGCTCGCTGGGTGCGCTCACCATCGCGACGGTGACCAAGCCCTTCTCCTTCGAGGGCTACCGCCGCATCTACCAGGCGGAGCAGGGCATCGCCAAGCTCCGCGACCAGGTGGACACGCTGATCCTGATCCCCAACGACCGGCTCGTCGCCATCGCGGACGCGGGCATGACCGCCGAGAACGCCTTCCGCATCGCCGACGACGTGCTGCGCCAGGGGGTGCAGTCCATCGCCGAGCTCGTCACCGTGCCCGGCGACATCAACCTGGACTTCGCCGACGTGCGGACCGTGATGATGGGCTCGGGTCCCGCGTGGATGGCCATCGGCCAGGCCCGCGGCGAGAACCGGGCGATCGAGGCCGCGAAGGCGGCCATGGCGAGCCCGCTCATCGACGTCCCCATCGAGGGGGCGACCCGCGTCCTGCTCAACATCACCGGCGGCACCGACCTGACGATCCAGGAGGTGCAGGCCTCCGCCGACTTCATCGGCAGCATGGTGGACCCGGAGGCGAACATCATCTTCGGTATGGTCACCGACCCCAAGATGGAGGACGAGGTCCGGATCACCGTCATCGCCACCGGGTTGCCGCAGAGCGGCGGTGAGGCGGAGCAGTCCCTCGAGCAGCTGGTCGAGGACTCCCTGACCGAGGGCTCGCCCACACCGGCCGCCGAGGAGCCGCCGGAGCCCCGTGTCGAGCTGCCGGGCTTCCTCCGGCGCTTCGGGTTCGGGCGCCGCCGCAGCGACGACCGCTAGCCCCTCAGGTCCTCCCATCGTGCGGCCCCAAAGGCTCCCCGCAAGCATCGCCACCGGCCTCGCGCTTATCCCGCTCATCCTCTGGGCGGCCCTCGCCACCGCGGGCGGGCAGCCCCAGGCCATCGGGCCCGTCGAGCTCGAGCGCGCCTTCCCGGAGGCCTCCTTCGACGACCCCATCTTCCTGACGCACGCCGGCGACGGCACGGGGCGGCTGTTCGTGGCCGAGCAGCGCGGCGTCGTCCACGTGCTCGCCTCGACGGAGCCCCGCGCGGACCGCGGCGTCTTCCTCGACATCACGGCCCGGGTGAGCCGCGCGCGGCGGGAGGAGGGGTTGTTGGGCCTGGCCTTCGACCCGGACTTCGCCGCCAACGGCTCCTTCTACGTGTACTACAGCGCGTCCGGCCCCCGCCGCTCCGTGCTCTCGCGCTTCTCGACATCGCCCGAGCGCGACGTGGGCGACCCCGCGACGGAGCTCGTGCTGCTGGAGGTCCCACAGCCCTTCTCGAACCACAACGGCGGGATGATCGCCTTCGGCCCCGACGGCTTCCTGTACGTGGGACTCGGCGACGGCGGATCGGGCGGCGACCCCCAGGGCAACGGCCAGGACCTCGGCACGCTCCTGGGCTCGATCCTGCGCATCGACGTCCGGGGTGCGACGGCTGCTGCGCCCTACCGGGTCCCCGCGGACAACCCGTTCGTGGGCGTGCCCAACGCCAGAGGTGAGATATGGGCCTACGGGCTGCGGAACCCGTGGCGCTTCTCGTTTGATACTGCAGTGGGTGACACAGCAGCGGGCGATGCGGCGACCGGGGACCTGTGGGTGGGCGACGTCGGCCAGAACGAGTACGAGGAGATCGACCTCATCCTGCCCGGCCGGAACTACGGCTGGAACACGATGGAGGGCACCCGCTGCTTCTCGGCACCGGACTGCGACCCCTCGGGGTTGGAGCCGCCCATCGCCGGGTACGGCCACGGCCTCGGGTGCTCGGTCACGGGCGGGTACGTGTACCGGGGAGCCGGCGTGCCGGCCCTCTCGGGCGTCTACGTCTACGCCGACTTCTGCTCCGGACGCATCTGGGGTCTCCGGCACGAGGACGGGCGGGTGAGCGGGCCCGAGCTGCTGCTCGAAGTACCGTTCCCGGTCTCCTCCTTCGGCACGGACGCCCGCGGCGAGCTCTACGTGCTCGGTTTCGACGGCGGCGTGTACCGCTTCGTCGGCGAGCCGGGCGAGCCGGGCGCCCCCACGCCAACGCCGGCCGCCACGAGCACGCCGTTGCCGGCCGCCGTGAGCGAAGCGCCGGCCGCCAACGCGGCCGCATGGGCCATCGCCGCCGCCGGAGCGGCCGTCCTCGGCGGCTCCACCCTCGCGTTCTTCCTGCGGCGCGCGGCCCGGAGAAGCCGCCGCTGAACCCAGGGATCGTGCAGGGGAAAACCCCCAAGCGGATTGGGTGCCCGCATTCCTCAACGGGCGGGCGCGGTCCCGATACGATTGACCCGATGACTTCACACAGCCAGCAACGGACCAACGGTGGCGGCTCGCCCGACATCCACACCATGCTCTCGGCGTCCTTCGCCGACGACGGTGCGCCGCTCCCCGGCATGCTCGCCCGCGCCATGGTCTACAACCAGGACGCCGATCGGAAGCTCGACCGCGCCCGGGCCATGAAGCAGGAGGCCGCGAAGTACCGCGACGAGGTCCAGCGCCAAACCGTCGAGCAGACCGAAGCCTTCTGCGCCGGCGCCCGCGCCAAGGTGGAGGCCGAGCACGACGCCGCCCGCAAGCTGCGCGCCGACGCCGAGGAGGCGCACACCGCCGCCCGCGCCGAGATCGAGCGCGCCGCCACCATCCGCGCCGAAGCCGACTCCTACGCAGAGGCCCTGCGTGCCGAGACCGACACCTACGTGGGAAACGTGCGCGCCGAGGCCGAAGCGTACCGCCGGTCCGCCGACGCGCAGGCCGCGGCGGATACCGCGACGGTCAGGGAGCAGGCCAAGCACGAGGCCGCGGCGGCCGTCGCCGAGCAGAAGGAGCGCATGGAGGAGGAGGTGCGCCGCGCGCTGCGGGCCGTCGAGAAGATGCAGTCCGCGGCGCAGGTGGAGCTCGAAGCCCAGCAGATGTACACAGAAGCCCTCCGCTTCCGCACGGCCTCACCCGCGTGGACCGAGCCCGCGCCGGTGCCGGTGCCCGCCCGCAGCGCGTCGAAGGGCAGCCGCACGGCCAAGCGCCGCGCCGCCTAGCGCCGTTCCACCGCGCCATCGCCACGGCGCCGTCTCGCCGCTCGCCCCACGCTGCGCCCCACGCTTGAATTGAAAATCGCCCGCAACGCGAGTACGCTCGCCCGGCGGACGGCGCGTGCCTCAAGGCAGCAGCCGCCGCCGGATACCGAGGTGCCCGATGCTCAGCGTTGAAGCGAACGAACGGCTCACGCGCGTGGGTCCGGGAACGCCCATGGGCGAGCTCATGCGGCGGTACTGGGTGCCCATCCGCCCACTCGCCCAGCTCCTCGACGAAGACGTGATGCAGGTCCGCATCCTCGGCGAGGACCTCGTCCTCTTCCGCACCCTCAAGGGCGAGCTTGGGCTCATCGGCGACCGCTGCGCCCACCGCCGCACCGGGCTCCGCTACGGCATCCCCGACGAGGACGGGCTGCGCTGCTGCTACCACGGCTGGCTCTACGACCTGAGCGGCCAGTGCATCGAGACGCCGCTCGAGGCGCCAGAGAGCACGTTCAAGGAGCGCATCAAGATCACGGGCTACCCCGTCCAAGAGCTCGGCGGCCTCGTGTGGGCCTACCTCGGCCCGGCCCCCGCGCCGCTCCTGCCGCCCTGGGACCTGCTGGTCATGCCCAACGCGCTGCGCCAGATCGGCGTCGTGGTGCTCGACTGCAACTGGCTCCAGTGCCACGAGAACACCGGGGACCCGGCCCACAGCGTCTACCTGCACGGGCGGCTGTTCGAATACGTGCTCAAGAAGCAGGGCAAGCTCGAGGAGCGGGCCGCCGAGGGCGGCGTGCACACGCTCTACAGCCGCATCAAATCAGGCGTCGGCATCGAGTCCCTCTTCGCCCGCGCCACCCCCCACGGCATGGAGAAGGGGATCAACTACACGAAGGCACTCGGCGCCGACCGTGACTTCACGTCCCGTCACTCGACCGTCATCTTCCCCTTCTTCACGCAGACCGGCGGCGCGGGGCAGGTCCGCCAGGAGTTCCAGATACGCGTGCCCATCGACGACACGCACACCTACCACATCAACTACGGCTGCTACCTGGCGCCGCCCAGCGTCGACGCACCGCACCAGGACGCCGTCCCCTGGTACGACGTGCCGCTGATCGACGAGAACGGCAAGCCGATCCTCGACTACGTGCTGGCCCAGGACATGGTGGCGTGGCGGTCCCAGGGCGACATCACGGACCGCTCGCAGGAGAAGCTCGGGCGCACCGACGAGCCCATCATCTTCCTCCGGCGCCAGCTCGAGGAGCAGCTCCGCATCGTGGAGGACGGGGGCGACCCGATGAACGTCTTCCGCAACCCCGCCGAGCTTCCGGAGGTCCTGCACGGCGGCGCCTGGGACGAGAGCGTGGCTGCCTGGTGGACCGAGAACAAGGTCAAGGGCGCCGCCGGCAGCTCGTCGGACTTCCGCTCCGCCTACCACAAGGGACACACCATGGACGACGTCGACCGCTACGGGCCGGTCACGCCCCAGGTGGTCGAGCTCATGCGGGAGATCGAAGAGGCACGGGCGAAGGCGGCCGGATAGCCCGTTCCCGTACGCGAAGCGCTTGCTCCCAGATCAGCTAGAACGGCAGGAGCGCGGTGCCCAGGGCCAGGTCGGCCATCAGCCCGAAGCCGAACAGAAGGCTCGCGGTCCCGGCAACGCGCGCCACGACGCGGTCCAGCCCACGGAACCGCCCGCCCACCGCGAATGGCACGCCCAGCATGACGGTGATCATCGCCATGGAGATCATCGTGCCGATCCCGAACACCACCAGGTAGCCCACCCCGACCCAGAACGAGCTGATCTGCGGCAGCAGGACCAGCATGACCGCTGCGCTGCCCGCGAGCCCGTGCACGGTGCCGATCAAGAACGACTTCAGCCGGAACATCGGCGGCCCCGGCCGGAAGAAGCCGTGCCGGTCCGGCTCCGGGGGCTCGGCACCGGCCGGATGCGTCGCGTGGATGTGGACGTGGCCCGCTCCGCTGTGCGCGTGCGCGTGGGCGTGCAGCCTCCCGCGTCTCAGGTTGAAGAAGACCTGCGCGCCGAGCACCACGAGCATGATCCCCACGCCGAACTCGAGCACCGGCGCGACGGCCTCGTATCGATCGAGGACCGCCTCCTTCAGCAGCAGGATGAGAACGCCGACGGCGAGGAGCGGCGTGGTGTGGCCGAGCCCCCACGACGCCCCGACCCAGATGCCCCGCCACGCGTTGCCGAACTCTCCCGCGATGGTGGACACCGCGACCACGTGGTCGGCGTCGGTGGCGTGCTTGAGCCCCAGGAGGAAGCCCAGGGAGAGCGCCGCGAACATGCCCGAATCGAGCACGAGCACCTAGACGGCCTCCTGGTGCGTGTGAGGCCGGTGCGCGGGAGGCCGCTCCGCCTCCGGGGCATGGCCGTGCCCGCTGTGGGAGTGCGCGGTATCCAGGCGGCACTCGGCGCAGAGGCCGCTGAACGAGGAGTGCTCCACGTGGAGGTCGAAGCCGGCCTCGGCCATGAGGCGCTCGCGCAATTCGTCCAGGAAGCGCGGCCCCACCTGCACCGCCTTGCCGCAGTGCTCGCACACCAGGTGGTCGTGGCGGCGCTCCGGATCGGCGACCTCGTAGCGGCTCACGCCGCCCTGGACCACCTCGTTCAGCAGGTGCAGCCGCTTCAGCAGCCCGACGGTCCGGTAGACCGTGGCGACGTCGATGAACGGGTACTCCTGGCGGACGCGCGCGAGGATGTCGTCGACGGCCACATGGCCGCCCAGCGCACCAACGGCGGAGAGGACCATGACGCGCTGCGGCGTCAGCCGGTGGCCGGCTCCGTGGAGTGCTCGGGCGATGGGTTGCTCGCTGGTCATAGGCTTCTTGCGACGGTTCGCAACAAGCTTTTATCGCATCAAGCAGGGGCTGTCAAACGGGGCCACGCCACGGCCGTCTCGTACCCGCCGCCTACTGCGCCGCGCCGCGATACACGACGGTGTCGGGCTTGAAGGCCGCCCAGGCGAACCACAGGTGGTCCTGGTGCACGATGCGCGTGAGCTCCGTGCCCGCGAGGGGGCCGGCAACGGCCTTCCCCAGGATGTTCCACGTGCTGCCGGTCTGCTCGTCGACGATCGCCCCGGCGCCGCTCGCCTCGAACGCGAAGCTCAGCTTGATGCCGTCGACGACCGGGTCGAACACGCCCGTCGCACCCACGTCCTTGCCGGAGGCGATGGCCCTCGTATCCAGCGCCGAGCGCGTGCCCGGCTCATAGAAGACGACGATGTCCCGTCCACCGACGCTGTGGTTGACGACGCGCTCCTCGGCCAGCACGGGGAAGGGGAACGCGACGTCGGCGCCGCCGATGGACACAGCGGCCACGCGCTCCTTCGGCTGGAGCCGCCCATCCGTCTCCTCGAAGAACAGGAACGGCGGCTCGTCGACGCGGTCGTACCCCACGTATGGGTTCGTCCCGTAGCGCCGGTTGAAGCCCGTCGCGCGGGAGAGGACCTCGCTCTCCGGATACGCCTCCGCGTAGGTTTCCCAGGCAACGATCTGCGCCGGGATGAAGGTGAGCCGCTCGCCAGCCAGCGTGCCCACGATGCCCTCGCCCGTGAGCTGCTGCCACCACGACTCCGTCTGGCGATCCCACATGATGAGGTCGCTGTTGCGCAGGTTGCCGGAGACGCCGAAGTCGTAGATGACCCCGTTGAGGCGGCGGTCGAAGACGATGGCCGAATTGCACAGCGGGCAGAAGGTGACGGCCACCGGCACGCCGCCGATCTCGTCGTTGACGATCTCGTGCCACATCAGGATCTGGAGCGGATAGGCCTTGGCGGCGCCCTCCACCTCCAGCGCGATCACGGGCTCCAGCGGCGCCAGCCACTCCTCGGCCTCCGTCACGGACTCGAACGTCGGGTTGTCGATGGGCGGGATGCCGTCGCGGCCGACGCCACCGGAGAAGATCGTCCCGTAGTCCACCGTGTGGAGGCTGAAGTCGGTCTCCCAGGCGAACGTCGAGATGCGTGCCGCGGCCAGAGCCTCCCGGAAGTCCGGGTCGGGCTCCACCTTCGACGGCTGGGGCGCACCGGGCGAGGGCGCGGGGCCATCCGGCGTCCCGCCGGACGGCGGGAGCTCACCCGAAGCCGCCGGCGAAGGTGCAGCCGGCACCACGGACGTGGCGGTGGGCGCCGCGCTCCCGCAGGCCACTGCGAAGGCGGCCGTGAGTGCGCCCAGGAGCGCCAGGAGGGGCCGTGCTGACCGGATCGTGCTCATTGCTTGCTTGGATGCGCCAAGAGTGCCCTGCGGTGCCGCCATGCCGGTCCTTGCCCTACAATCGCCTCCGCACGTGAGGCACCGTGAGGCACAAGGAGGGAGCGCCATGGCCATGAGCACGGAGACCGTCGAGATCATACGCAAGGGCGTGAGGAGCCGTGAGGCGCTCAACGACCCCGAGCGCATCCGGGGCATCCACCGGATCACGATCGAGGTGGAGGAGGGGCTGCGCTACCGCGCCAAGGCGGCCGGCGAGACGCCTCACGCCATGATCGTGGACGAGCCGCCGGAGCGCGGCGGCACCGGGGCGGGGGAGAGCCCCCTGGCGCACTTCCTCACCGGCGCGGGGAGCTGCCTGCTCAACCAGTACATCCGGGTGGCCGTCGCGGACGGCCTCGACGTGACGTTCACCTCGATGAACGTCCGCGGGGACGCCCGGCGCGACGTCGGCGGCGGCTTCGAGCACATCCAGCAGGAGCTGTTCGCGGAGGGGACGATCTCCGAGGAGGCGATGGCGGTCCTCGCCGAGCGCGCCGAGGGCTTCTGCTACGTGCACAACACGCTCAAGGGCTCGGTCAAGATCACGACCGTCGTGAACCTCAACGGCCGCGAGGTCGTGCGCCGCGTCTCGGAGCCGTAACGGCTGCGGCGATACGATAGCGATCGATGTACGACGAGGGCGCGAACGCCATCCAGGTGGTCTTGATGCTGGGCAGCCCTATCTACGGGGGCCTCGCGGGGTACCTGTCCGCCACGCACGCCCACCTTCGCCCGTATGGAGGCCTGGCGCTGGCCGCCGCGATCGTCTTCGCCAGCTTCGGCCTAGCGCAAGCGATGGAGGTCGTCCGCGCCGGTGGAGTGGCGGAGTACGGCGTGCGGGTCCTCGCGCTCCCCGGCTCGGCGATGGCCGCCGCGGCGCTCATCGCGACGGCTCTCAGCACACGCAGGCGGGGAGGCTCGCGCCGGGCGATGTTCGCCGTGGCCGGGCTCCTGTTCCCGCTCAGCGTCTGGCCGTTGTTCTACTCCATAGGCATCTTGTACGTGATCGCGGCCTGGGTCGTGTGCTTCACCCTCGCCGTGACAGACCCGCCGTTACGCACGAGTGAGCTTCGTCCCAAAGGCTGACACCGAACCCCCCGCCGACGCCGTGCGCCAGCGGCTGGGCTGACCCAGGCGGTCCGGCCGGCGCGCGGCCCACGACCGTCCACGGCCGACGCCCTGCGCCGGCGAGTGGGTCAAGGGCGTTGCCCTTGCCAGCCGTCGTGGGAGTAGCGGTCGACAGCTTCGTCGTCCAGCACGATGCCCAGGCCGGGCTCCTGTGGCAGGACGAGGGCGCCGTCCTCGAAGCGGAGCTTCGTTTCGAACAGCTCCATGATGTTCAGCACCTCCGTGTCGGTGAAGAACTCCACGTAGGTCGCGTTCGGGGTCGAGGCCACGAGGTGCACGTGCAGGTCGGCGAGCCAGTGCGGGGCGAGCGTGACGCTGTGCGCTGCCGCGAGGCTCGCCACCCGGCGGAACTCCGTGATGCCGCCGACCACGCCGGCGTCGGGCTGCAGGATGCTCGCCGCGCTCCGCTCCAGTATCTCCAGGAAATCCCACCGGGTCTGGTGTATCTCGCCGGTGGCGATGGGCATGTCGACCGCCGCCGCGACCGCCGCGCTCGCCTCCAGCTCGTCGGGCATCGTGGGCTCCTCGACCCAGCCCAGGTCGTACTCCTCCCACTGCCGGATGGCGCGGATCGCCGACGTCGCGTCGTTCCACGCGTTGTTCGCGTCCACGAACAGCTCGACGTCGTCCCCGATGGCGCGCCGGACCGCCGCGATCCGCACCGCGTCCTCGCTGGCGCTCACGCGGCCGACCTTGATCTTGAGCGCCTTGAAGCCGGCGTCGACGTACGCCGCGCACTCGTCCGCCAGGTGCTGCGGCGTCTTGCCGTCGAGGTAGTACCCGCCGCTGGCGTACGCCGGGACCGAGTCCTGCCGGTAACCGCCGAGGTACCGGTAGAGCGGGAGCCCGGCCGCCTTGGAGACGGCGTCCCACAGCGCGATGTCGATGGCGCTGATCGCGCGCAGGACCGCGCCGCGGCGGCCCATGAGCACGGCGTCGCGGTACATCGCCTCCCAGATCGCCTCGGTGTCGTGCGGGTCGCGCCCGACCACGTGGACCGACAGCAGGTCGCGCACGGCCTGGGTCACGATCCAGCCAGCGCGGTTGCCGCAGTAGCAGAAGCCGAGGCCTTCGACGCCCTCGTCGGTGCGGACGCGCACGAGCGTGTAGTGGCGCTCGCTGACCGTGCGCGTCGAGAAGGACGTGACGTTGCGGAGAGGGACGACGACGGTAGCCGCGAGGACCTCGGTGACCTTCATGGCATTACCTCAGGCGGGGTTCGGCGAGGTCGGACGGGAGGTCCACGGCGAACGCGTTCAGGAAGAATGCGTTCTGCGCATACAGGCCCATGATCGCCGTGATCTCCACCAGCCGCTGCGGCCCGAACGCGTCCAGGGCCGCCTGGAACGTCCCCTCCCCCACCTTGTGCGTCCGCATGAGCTCCCGGCCGTACTCGACCACCGCGGACTGCTCGTCCCCGGCCGCCGCCGGCAGCGGCTCGTCGTCGCGCAGGGCGAGGAGCACCTCCTCGGTCACCCCGGCGCGCCGTGCTTCCGGGAGGTGCGCGTTCCAGACGTAGGCGCAGTCCATGCACCGTGCCGTCGTGAGCATCGCCAGCTCGACGATGGCCGGGGGGATCGACGTCTCGAACCGCAGATAGCGGCTCTGCGCGCCCCGGCGGCGGGCCAGCTCCGGGCTGTTGATGGTGACCGATCCGGGGCCGCCGGGCATGTTGCCGCCGTTGGCGGCGACCACCTCGTCGAAGGCCTCGCGCAGCTCTTCCGGCACCGCCTCCCGCGTGACTTTCGGCAATCTCGCCATAGCGCACCTCGATTCAGATGCTTCCGCGCGAGCGCATCGGCATCCCGCGGATCTGGCGTGATGATACCCGGACGCGGGACCGCCCGCCGAAAGGCCGCTAGGTGCGCTCGCCGACGGTCACGGAGACGTCGGTGAGCTTCCCTCCGCGCAGCACGCGCACGGCCGCCTTGCGCCCTGCGCTGTCCGCAAGCACACCGAACAACGCGTCGATGTGTCCGACCGCTGCACCGTCGAAAGCCACGATCACGTCGCCCAGCAGCAGCCCCCCCTCGTCCGCCGGGCCGCCGGCTTCCACGAAGGTCACCAGCAGCCCCGTCTCCTGGCCGAGCTCCTCCGCCACGGCGGTCGGCAGCCGGGCGGGCTGTGGCGTGACGCCCAGATAGCCCCGCCGGACGGTGCCGTGCTCCAGCAGCGTCTCGGTCACGCGCCGCACGTCGCCCGCCGGGACGGCCGGCGACGAGAAGCGGCGTAGCGCGGACGTATTCATGGCGATGGCGCGTCCGCTCACGTCGATCAGTGGCCCCCCCGAGAAGCCGGGCAGCATCGCCACGTCGGCCTGGAGGTAGCGCTCGAATCGGCGCCCGCCCGGGCTCTGCCAGGGGCCGCCGATGGCGCTCGCGATGCCCATCGTCGCCCGCACCCTCCGCCCGGGCCGTCCGAGCGCAAGCGTGACGTGCCCCACGCGCAGCGCGTCCGGCTCCGCCCACACCGCCGGCTTGAGACCGCTCGCCTCGGCGCGCAGCACGGCGATGTCGGTCGCCGCGTCCCGCCCCACCAGTGTCGCCGGCACGCTGTCCTCGCCCACGCCCACGGTGATGCGGTCGTCGCGCTCGACCACGTGGTTCGCGGTCACGATGACGCCGTCGGCCGACCAGACGATGCCGCTGGCCGGGATGCGGTCGCGCGCCTCGACGCGTGCCACCGCCTCGCCCGCCGAGGCCACCGCCGCCGCCAGCGCATCCGAGAACTCTGCAAGAACGTCTGCCATGGCTATCGCCCCCTTGTTTGACTGTGCGCCTACGCTGCGCTCCGGCTCCGGACTGAAGCGGCACGCGCTGCTCCGGCCGTCTTGCCGGGCTCGCGCTTGTCCAAGACTGTGCGCCTACGCTTCGCTCCGGCTCCGGACTGAAGCGGCACGCGCTGCTCCGGCTGTCTTGCCAGGCTCGCGCTTGTCCAAGACTGTGCGCCTACGCTTCGCTCCGGCTCCGGACTGAAGCGGCACGCGCTGCTCCGGCTGTCTTGCCAGGCTCGCGCGTTCGTCTGGCTGCTTGGCCTGCCCCTATTGTGGGTCTAGGGCTATGCCCTGGCCCCACCCGTCTGGGTGGCGGGCTCCCGTCGGTTGGGGGTGTGCTACAGCGGTATGAGGCCGAGGCGCGTGGCCCGGACGACGGCCTCCGTCCGCGACTGCACCCCGAGCTTCCCGAAGATCGCGTTCACGTGGAACTTGACCGTGTTCTCGCTGACCTCGAGGCGGGCGGCGACCGCCTTGTTCGGGAGGCCTTCGGCCAGCAGCCGCAGCACGCCGAGCTCGCGGGGCGTCAGCGGCTCGACCGGCCCCGCACCGGACGCCCCACGCCGGAGCAGCGCGTCCGCCGCATCGTCGTCGAGCACGGTCGCGCCCTCCGCGACCGCGACGACCGCCGCGGCGAGCCGCTCCGGCGGCGTGTCGCGGTGCAGCAGACCGCGGGC
>JADFQE010000106.1 GCA_022561985.1 Chloroflexota bacterium | reverse complement strand
GGTCTCGATGGCGTAGATGTGGAAGCGGCCGGCCTCGACGGCCTCCACGACGTCCCGGTCGAGCACCAGGTTCCGGACGTTCGCGGCGGGGAGCAGCACGCCCTGCTCGCCGGTGAGGCCGTGCGCCTCGCAGACCTGGAAGAAGCCCTCCACCTTGCGCGTGACGCCGCCCACCGCCTGCACGCGGCCCTGTTGGTCCACGGAGCCCGTCACGGCGTAGCCCTGCTTGATGGGGACGCCCGTGAGGCTCGAGAGCAGCGCGTAGAGCTCCGTGCTGGCCGCGCTGTCGCCGTCGATCTCCTCGTAGGTCTGCTCGAAGGTGATGCTGGCGCGGATCGGCAGCGTGGCGCTCCTCCCGTACTTGCCCATCAGGTAGCCCGTGAGTATCGCGAAGCCCTTCGTATGGATCCGGCCGCTCATCCCGCTGGCCTGCTCGACGTTGGCGACGTCCCCCCAGCCGAGGCCGACACGCGCGCTGACGCGGGAGGGGCGGCCGAAGGAGTAGTCGCCCATGTCGATGACCGCCAGCCCGTTCACCTGGCCCACGCTCTCGCCCTCCACGTCCACCCGGATCGCGCCCGTCTCGTGCAGCTCCTGGAGTCGCTCCTCGACGAGGTTCGAGCGGTGGCGGCGCTCGGCGACGGCCTGGACGACATCCTCTCCAGCGACCAGGTCGTGGCCCGCCTCGCGCGCCCAGTACGCCGCCTCCGTGATGAGCTCGGCCACCTCTCCGAACTGCGTGGTGAGCTTGTGCTTGTCCTCGACGAGGCGCGAGGAGTGCTCGATGAGACGGGCGACGCCGGAACGGTCGAAGTGGGGAAGTCCCTCCTCCTCCACGCGGCGGGCGATGAAGCTGGCGTAGCTGGCTATCGCATCCTCGTCGATGTCCATGTCGTAGCCGAAGTCCGCCTTCACCTTGAACAGCTTGCCGTAGTCCTCGTCGTAGAGCCGGAGCATGCGGCACAGGGCCGGGTTCCCGATCAGCACGACCTTGACGTCGAGGGGCACGGGCTCGGGCTCCAGGCTGGTCGTCGGCACGGCCGCGAACTGCTCGCCGAGGGTCTCGACCCGCGCCTCGCCGCTCGCCAGCGCCCGCTTCAGCGCCCCCCAGACCACGGGGTAGGAGAGCAGGTCCTTCGCCTGGAAGACGAGGAAGCCGCCGTTCGCGCGGTGGATCTCCCCCGCCCGGATCATGGCGAAGTCGGTGCTCATCACCCCCATCCGGAACACGTGGTCCACCTTGCCGAACACGTTGTAGTAGGAGGGGTTCTGCGAGAAGACGACGGGGGCGCCCGCCGTCGCCGAATGGTCCACGAACACGTTGACGCCGTACCGGGCCATCGGGTCGCGCTCCCCGCGGTCGGGGCCGGCGCTCTCGCCGGGCCCGGCCGGCGCGCCGTCGGCCTCGAAGAAGAGCTGCAGGTTGGCGACCATGTCCTCGCGCACCTCCGCCAGGTAGGCCAGCGTCTCGGCGCCGCCGGCGTAGGTGTCCTCGAGCTCCGCGAAGAGCGGCGCTATCGAGAAGTTCGCGACCTCCCGGCTGACGTCCCGGCGGACCTTGCTCTCCTCCCGGTCCAGGCGCCGCAGCGCGGCGGTCTGCTGGGCGATGTACTCCTGAAGGCCCGCCTCCTGCTCGTGGATCCGCGCGAGGTCGTCCGCTGCGAGGTCCCGGAGCTGCTCCGGCGACAGCGCCTTGCCGTCCGGTCCCAGGTGCGCCGCGATCACGCCGGCATCGGTCAGCGTGAGGCCGATGTTGCGGCGGCGCCCCTCGGCGACCATGTCCTCGACGATCTTGCGGTGCTGCTGGCCCAGCGCCTGGAGGGCGCCTTCGATCCGCCGCTTGTACTCCTCGCTCTCGAAGGCGCGGGGCAGGCGTGCCTTCACCTCCACCACCAGCGCAGCCATGTCTGCGGCGAGCCGGCGGCCCATCCCCGCCTCCATCCGGATCCCCCGCGGCTTCATCGGGTCGCGGAAGTTGTTGACGTACACCCAGTCACTCGGGACGGGACGCGTCTCCGCGACGCGCTTCAGATAGCCGGCGAGCGTCGTGTTGCGGCCCGATCCCGGGAGGCCCGCCACGAAGGTGTTGAAGCCGCGCGTCCCCACGCTCAGCCCGAATTCCAGCGCGCGGAGCGCCCGGTCCTGGCCGATCGTCCCCTCCAGCGGAGCGATCTCGCTCGTCGAGGCGAATCCCAGCGCGCTCTCGTCGATCCGGACCGTCAGCTCCTCGACCGGCACACGGAGCCGCCTCCGGAGCTCGTCATAGGTGGTCATCGCTCGTGTCCCTCCCCGCTCGGTGCGCCCCAGCGGCCAACGATAGCGGATTGGCGGGCGCGCCGACACCGTGGGCGCGAAGCACGGTGCCTCCGGCCCCAGCGTTCACGATCCTGCACGGTCCGGGCGTGTGCCTTCACGACCGGGCCGCTCAGGATCACGGCCTCGTCACACGAGGGGGGTACGCTCGCGTTGGGCCGGAGGGGCAGGGGGAACCCCCCCACCGAGCCCGGAGGCTGCTTGAGGAGGTGCTAATTGTTGAGGCGCGGTGTTCGATCAAGCGTCCTCCGGTCACACGACCCAGCACCCATGAGAAGCCCAGCATAGGGCGAGGAGGGCAGCATAGGGCGAAACCAGGAGGGCGGAACCGAAGCCGGAGGCTCCGCGATCACGACCCAGGCGCATCGAAGAACCTCGTTACCGAGGGCGCGCAATCCGGATATATGTCCGGGAGCAGCAACGGAGCCGCCGGCTGAGTCAACGACAACCGAAGAGGGTGTGAGACGCCGGAGGGGTCATGAGGCCGCTCCGGCGCACCTTGTCCGCCCCGCTCGCGCTACAGGCTCAGGCGCACGCCCCGCTCGCTCGATGCCTCGATCGATGCCAGGAGCTCCAGCGTCTTCAGGCCGTAGGCGAAGTCCGGCGCGGCGGGCCGGCCGCCGGCGATCGCTTGAGCGAACTCCCGGTAGGCGTGCGCCACGTTCAGCGCCGCCGTGGACGGCACGGCCTCCGGCACGAGCCGGAAGCGCTCCGGCACATCGAGCTCCCGGATCTCCTTCTCCCCGGCGAGCGCCCCCTCCAGGCGGTTCACGCTCGTGTGTCCGCCGCTCCGGGCCGTGGCGATGACCGTGCCCTTCTCCCCGTAGATCTCGAGCCGCCAGCCCGTGGCTGCCGCGGGGACGAAGGCGGCGTGGAAGGAGAGCGTGGCGCCGCCGGCCAGCGTCCCGTGCAGCGCGACGTTGTCGGGAGCGTCCGCTTCGATCGGCTCGGGCTCGTCCGGCAGGGCCCAGGACGAGAAGTGCGTCCTGACCTGCGCCGACCCCTCGCTCAGACGTCCCACGGTGTGGAAGATCAGCTCGAGCTGGTGCGGGACGTAGATGGCGAGCAGGTGGTTCCCCGCCTCTTTCTTGGCGGCCCAACCCATCCCCGGACGCTGATAGCCGTGGGGGATGCCGAGGCGTGCGTTGACACTGTAGATCTGGCCGAGGGTCCCGTCGTCCACCATCTCCTTCACGTAACGGACCCACGGCGCGAACCGCCCCTGCAAGCCCACCATGTTGGTCAGCCCCGCGGTGCCCGCAGCCCCGACCATCTCCTCCCCGTCGCTGCGGTCCCGCGCGAGAGGCCACTCGCAGTAGACGTGCTTGCCCGCGGCGAGCGCCGCCAGCGCGATCTCGCGGTGCCACGGGACGCGAACGGCGATGGTGACCGCATCCACGTCCGCGCTCCCGACAAGCTCGCGGTAGTCGGCGAAGGCGTGGCGCGCGCCGTACGCGCTCGCCGCCGCGTCCGCGGTCTCCTGGCGGGAGGTGCACACCGCGGTGAGCTCGAACTCGCTCAGGTGCTCGATGGCCGGGATGTGGGTGTTCTTCCCCCAGCCGCGCTCCGGCGATGCGCCGACGATGCCGAGACGGATACGGTCCATGCGTGCCTCCTCTGGTCAGGACGGGTGGCCGGGGCGGTGATCCGCCGCAACATGATAGCCGGGCGCAGCCCTAGCCCGCCCTCCAAGGTGCCGGCGGCTGGCCGGTGCTAGAATCCCGATCGACCAACAGGCCAGGATCGTCCCGGAGCGGTTATCCAGGAGGTCACGATGCTCGATCAGCAGACCCTCGCGAGCGGCATGCGGGTCTGGACCGCGCGCCCCGACTCGCCCGATCTGCCCGACTTGACGGAGAAGCGGCCCGCCGTCATCATCCTGCACGGCCGCCGGGGGCCCATCGATATCGACGGGAGCTGGGACCGGGTGGAGCGGCTCGCCCAAGAGGGCTTCGTGGGCTGCGTCCCAGACCTGTACCACCGCTTCACGGGGGACCGTGGGCCCATCGAGGCCCAGGAGGCCCGCATCGACTACAGCGACGAAGAGTCGCTCGCCGACCTGGACGAGGCCATCGCCTATCTGCGGACGCTCCCCTACGTCGACGGCGACCACATCGGTGTGGCGGGCTTCTGCATGAGCGGCCGCATCGCGCTGAGCTTCGGCGCCGCACGCGAGGCCACGGCCATCGCGCTCTTCCACGGCGGCGTGTACCCGCGCGACTACGCGGGCGAGTTCGACGGCCAGGCCTCGGTGGCCGACTTCGTCCCCAAGCTGTCCTGTCCGGTGCTCGGACTCTTCGGGGAGCTCGACCCGCGCAACCCCCTGGAGAACATCCAGCGCTTCCGGAGCGAGCTCGAAGCACACGGCAAGAGCTACGAGATCCGCGTCTTCGGCAACACGGACCACGGCTGGCTGAACCGGAAGTCGGACGCGTACCACGAGCAGTCGGCCGAGGAAGCCTGGGCGATATTCACCACGTTCCTGCGGGACGTCTTCGCGGGGAAGTGGCATTCGGACCGGGCGATCTGGCGCTTCCGATCCGACTCCGCGCTCGATTACAGCGTGGGCGCGCTGCGCGAGCGCCTCGCCGCAGGGCGTTCGGCCACCTACGGTCCCTAGGAGTGCAGCCTCAAGGAGCCGCTTTTGCCCATCGCGGGCCGCTCGGATACAGTACGGCCGTCAGAACCGGCCTGGACGCAGTCGATATCGCTCGGCCGGTGAGCACCGGCCGAGCGCAGACCCGTCCAGAAACACACCCTCGTCATTCAGGAGAGAACGCCATGGCAGATCGCAGTTCGATCAACGTTCCGGGCAGAGCGCACAGAGGAGGCGCCATCCCGATGGGCTCGAAGATCGGGAACGTCGTCTACTCGTCGGGGATCGGTGCGGGAGACCCGAACGGTGGCGAGCGCCCCAAGGACCTGGACAAGCAGGCCGAGAACATGTTCAAGAACATGGAGGGGTTCATGGCGCTCGCGGGCGGCACCGTGGACGACATCATCTTCGTCATGCTGCTGCTGAAGGACCGGGGGACGCGCGAGTACGTCGACAAGCACTGGCTGCTCACGTTCCCCGACGCGGACAGCCGGCCGGCGCGCCACGCGCTGCAGACCGAGCTGGGTGGCGGCCAGGACATGCAGGCGCTGATCACGGCGGTGATCAGCTAACCGGACCGAGATCGCGGCGGGCCGGCGTTGGCCCGCCGCGGTGGCCCTACATCGGCTTCCACTGGGCGGATTCGCCGTTCCCAAGCACGGCGCCTTCGGTGTGCGTGCCCTCGAACACCCCGACCAGGTCGTCCGAGGAGACCACCGCTTCGCTGCCGTTCAGCGTTGGGTCCTCCATCACATCCACGTACCGGATGCGCACCTCGGCCCCGCCCTCCAAGACCTCGAGCACCTCCGCGAGATTCCCATCCGTCAGGGCAACCTGCTGCGACTGCTTCAGACCTTCGACGTTCATCGCTTCCTCTTTTTCCCGTCTCACTATCCGCTGATTGACCGAGCCTTCCGGACCCCGCCGCTCCAAGCGGTCACAGCATGGTCGTCGTCACCTCTGGCTTGTCCTCGGGGACCGGGCGGCCGGCGTTCTTGGCCTGGGCGCGCCCGATCGGGCTGTACTTCCCGGAGCTCCCGGTGCTCAGGCCACCCTTGAAGATCCGCCGGTCCTGGCCCTTCCAGTTCTGATCGCCTTCCTCGGACTCGTTCGGCACATAGAGGTTCAGGTTGCTCCCTTCCTCGCGGAAGGTGTTCATGGGGTCGCCCCCGTCGGCGACGATCTTCATCTGCTCCTGGAGCAGGCGCCGGTACATGATGAGCCCCTTGTCCGACTCCCCCAGCTTCTCCTTGTTCCGCTCGGAGATCGGCCCCTGCGACATCCAGGCCATGTTGTCCTGGCCGCTGTTGTTGTCGATCAGCTCCCACGTCGGCAGCCCCTTCTCGTCGTAGCCGGGCAGCGGCACGTCGTACACGGGGATCTCGTCCCACTTCTGCGGCTCGTCGCCGTCCTGCATGGGGTGGCCCGCATACCAGATGTAGAGCGTGTGCGTGTCGTCGACGGGCACGCGGATCTGCCCCGCCGCGAGGCTGTTGGGGAAGACAACCGGGTGCCCGATCCGCCAGGAGACGTCCTCCTCGGACCCGCCCTTCATGATCCGGCGCTTGATGATGCCGTGGCGGTAGACGTCGAACCCGATCTTCGCGTGCGGCACCACCGGCGGCCGCGGCCGCCACTCCTTGTCCTTCTCTCGCTTGCCCTGCTCTTCGAGCCGCTGGAGCACGTAGTTGGTGAAGTAGCGGTGGAGCCACTCGGTGTGGACGGGGTCCATCGAGTTCTCCATGACCTGGAGCCAGTTGCACGGCACGACGGCCATGCCGATGTCCCAGAGCCTGTCCT
>JADFQE010000105.1 GCA_022561985.1 Chloroflexota bacterium | reverse complement strand
GGTGGACATGTTCAACGAGCTCCGCCGCAAGACGGGCAGGTACGGGCTGCGGCCCTCCCAGCTCGCGTTCGTCACGGACATCAACACCTTCATCGCGGCCCAGACGATCCCCGAGTTCCAGACGGTCGACAAGCTCGGGCCCAACGCGACGCTGCTGACTGGCCAGCTGGGCGCCGTCGAAGGCATCCCGGTGATCGTGTCGGAGCAGCTCGCGCTCGCGGACACGGACGGCAAGGTGACGGCGGCGGGCAACGGCACGGACACGGGCCGCCTGCTGCTGGTCAACCGGACGCAGTGGCGCAAGGGCTTCAAGCGCGAGCTGCTGATCGAGACGGAGCGCGACATCCAGAAGCGCCAGAACGTGATGGTGGTGAGCATGCGCGTGGCCTTCGCCGAGCGCACCGGCTCCCGCTCCACCGCCACGCACACGTCGCTGCAGTACAACATCACCGGGGTGTAGGCAGGTCTAGGACACAGCTCTGGACCGCCGTATCAGGGGGCGGGCGCATCGCGCCC
The DNA here is from genome assembly GCA_022561985.1 of Chloroflexota bacterium. GTDB lineage: Bacteria > Chloroflexota > Dehalococcoidia > Lucifugimonadales > Australimonadaceae > JADFRC01. The sequence continues at coordinate 6,307 of JADFQE010000105.1, read as the reverse complement.
GCCCCCTCTCTGTTGCGATCTGACGATCCGCGCACCCAGCCGTATCATGCCCACGTCGGACGGTCGCCGAACCGTCAAAGCTCCGCATCATGACCGCACGCGCACGGAGGGACCGACGTGGACGAGACACCGGAAGACGCCCACCTTCGCGGTGAGCACGACGACGTATCAGACGTGGAATGCAACTACTGCAAGCAACTCTTCAAGTCCACCCACGACGAGGCGGTCGCTGAAGCGGAGGCCAGAGGCCTGGACGTCTTGTGAAGCGAAGGGGGACGGGTACGAGTGAGGGACCCCGAGCAATCGCTCGCCGCTAGAAGGTTTTGAAGAAATCCCGGTCGACCCGGACGCGTTCAACGGCCTCAGTGGAGGTTCCGAGGTTTAGTTCCTGCAGCAGTTCCACCAATCTCTCGCCGTCCACAAGGTCGATTAGCGCGGTTCCGGGGCGCGTAGCCTCGTTGCGCGCATCCGTGGTGAACATGGCCGTCGTGATAATAAGGCCATTCTCCGCACGGCCGGCCATCGCGCCGCGAAAGTCGCGGACCACTGGAGCACCAACGTTCGTACTCCATCGCTTCGCCTGGAACACGACGGGCAAGCTCACCAACCCTTGCAGCCTAACGATTCCTTGACCATCGATTCCGCCATCGCTACCCCTACGTGTGACCGAGACCTCTGTGAACCCACTCTCTCTTAGCATCCGAAGGCATAAATTCTCGAAAGCGACTGGCTCAAGCGCCTGCAGAATGGCTAGAAGCTCTTCCCGCCACTCTGTCTGTTCAACGGCCTCAGCGGCCACGGGTTCCTCGACCAGGTTCGCCCCTGCGGAGGTTCCTTCTCGACGCTCGCGGTAGATGTCGCTAACGAACCGCTTGACCTCCTTGGGATCGACCGTCTCAACTTGCGCGGCCCTTGGGGTTATGGCCCACACACCACGCCGGGAGTTCGTGACGAGCCCATAGACCTTGAGATAGAAACGGGCCCACGCAAGCCGGTACCCGAGCAACGTCATCCGGCCGTATGCAACCCCTTGCGCTTCATCTGAGAGGCCGAGGTAACGCGCCACTTCGGTCTCCATTTCAGCAATCGATGCACTCCCGCCGAGTGCCCTAAGGGCGCTCAACGCTGGGTTCATGAGGTCGTGATACTTGGGGACTTCGGAGCTTGGATCGACCATCTCGACACGCCCGCGCAACAGATTCCGACATAGCCTAGCCGATCAGAGTTCTTCGATCTATACCCTCCCCACCTGCCACCCGCCCCTTCCGCCGTTGCGCGTAGCACCGTAACCTAACCCCGTAGCCTTCCGAGGGGACGAGCCCCCGGCGATCCATCCGTGGACAGCTGGGGGCTTTTTCTTTGTCCGCGATCAACGAGCTCAGAGGAGGATGACATGGCAGACCCACAACGGGACGCACCCATCGGCGAGATCCTGTCGGCACTGTTCCCGGCTTCGGGGACGGCCGTTCTCCCCAAGGTGGTGAAGGTGGCCCTCGGACAGGCGGCTGGCAACGCCGGCGTGCTGTCCTGGCAGAACCCGGAAGCGGTCGGCGTGCTCGCCGCCGTGGTGATCGACGTCACGACCGCGCAGTCCGCTCAGACGGCGGACGCCGGCGTGGATGGCGACGGCACCGGCACCAGCGACACGCTGATGGACGGCGTTTCGCTCGCCGCGACGGGCGCCTTCTCGAGCTTCGCCGACGCCGGCTCCAACGGGGCCGCGTTCCGCAAGCTCGACGCCAAGGGCGGCACGAGCGACTACCTGACGGTGACCGCGAGCGGCACGCCCTCGAGCCTGGTGGGGAACGCCTACATCGTCTACCTGCCGGTTTCGTAGGGACGCGGCGGAAGACCCCCAGCCCGACGAAGCGACATAGGAGGGACCCATGGCAGCATCCGAGACACCCACGCTCGTGAGCGGGGACAAGACGGTGACGGCGGCGGGGACGGCGGAAGCGCTCGGCGCAGCGCAGCGCGTGCGCTCCATCACCGTCGTCGCGAAGGACAACAACACCGGCCGCGTCTACGTCGGCGGCTCCGACGTGGCTTCGACGGTCAACAGGGGCCTGCAAGCCGGCGACGTGCTCACGCACACCTCGGCCAGCGGCTGGCTCGACCTGGCTGACGTCTACGTGGACGTCGACGTCAGCGGCGAGGGGATCGACTACTACGCGGTGAAGGCATGACGACCTACGTCGACTACAAGCCGAGCCCCCTGCACCAGGGCTCACGCTCCCGGACGGGCGACCAGGTCGACCGCCAGCTCGTCCACGACCTCCTCGCCCTCCTGGGCGACTGCCGGCTGCTCTGGCTCCCGAACCTGAGCGACACGACGACCAGCACCGAGCGCAGCCGGCATGGTGCGACCCTCACCTGGTCCGAGAGCCTCGCGTCGTTCGACGCCGCTCGGGCCCGCCTCGGCTCCGGCGTCGCGGTCGCCTTCAACGGCACCGACGAGGAGGGCGACGTTCCGGACGCCGGGCGCTACTCCTTCGGTGACGGCGCGGCCGACCAGCCCTTCAGCGTGCTCGCGCTGCTCAAGCCGGACGCGAATGGCTCGTCGATGGTCATCGTGGGCAAGGAGAGCTCGGCATCGGCCGAGGAATGGAGGCTCCAGCTCAACGCATCGGGGCACCCGCAGCTCACGCTGACGGACGAGTCGGCCGCAGCCACCATCGGGAGGCTCGATGCAACCGCCATCGGCACCGATTGGGTCCTTCTTGCAGCCACCTACGACGGAAGCGCGGCGTCCACCGGGATCCGCGTCTACGTGGACGCCGTCCGGCTCGATGACACGGACGGGGACAGTGGCACCTATGTTGCGATGGAGAACACCGCCGCGCTGGTGCACGTGGGCGCACGCTACACGACCAAGGAGCGGTACTTCGACGGCTCCATCGCCCTCATCGCGCTCACGGCCAAGGAGCTCGGCCAGGACGATGTGTGGGCCCTCAGGGAGTTGGTGAACTCTTACTTCGGCCTGAGTCTGTAAGTCCCCGTCCCAAGTTGACGAAGGAGGCCAACGTGGCAACGATCACTCTGACGGTCCCCGACGCACTGATGCCGGACCTCGCGGCGTCGGTGCGCAATTTCTACGGCGACGCGGTGGGCGCGCTGTCCGACGCGGACGCCTGCAAGCACGCCGCGCGCGCGCACCTCAAGAACCTCTACCGCGCTCACCGGAAGCGGACCGCGGCCAGCGCGTCCGTCAAGGCCGCCGACTCCGCGCTGACGGCCAAGGCCGCGGCAGCCGCGGCAGCCGTCCGAGCCCGCAAGGACGCCGAGGACGCGGCGCTGGCGCAGGCCGACGCCGACTTCGCGGGGGTGGCCTGATGGCGCGCGTGGAACCTGCCGTCCAGAGCGGCAGCCTCCTCAAGCTCTACCAGGCGATGTGGGCTCCGTACTACCAGGCGGTGCTCAGCATCCTGGGACCGACGGGCGTCATACTGCCCATCGGCGATCCACACCACGGACAGCCGAACGCCACGACCTTCACGACGAAGGGGGAGGAGCGCCTGACGTTCACCTGGTCCGAACCTCCTGCCAGCTTCGACACGCCGCTCGACCTCACCGACGCTGACTCGTTCCAGGGCGTCATGCCGGTCGTGGTCTTCAATGGAACCGACGAAGAGGCCGATAGTCCCGATGCGGCCTACTGGAGCCGCGTGGGTGCTGCGTTCAGCCTGTGCATGTGGGTCAACCTCAGTGATGTCACGCCGGTCACCCTGCTGAGCAAATGGGATGACGCCGGCGGCACGAACGAGTGGAAATGGCAGCTCGGTTCTGGCGGAGTCCCAGCCCTACGCATGCATGACGAAAGTGCGAGCGCCGAACTGCTCGATATCGGGAGCACGGCACTCGTCTCCGGCGAGTGGACATTTTTCGCGGTGACGATCGACGGGGCGGAAACCCTCGCTGGCGTGATCCACTACATCAACGGCGCCCTCGATGCAGAGGGCGGAGGCAGCATCAAGGACGGTGGCTACGTGGCGATGGAGGACCTGGCTGGAACGCTCAAGCTGCTTCACGAAGACGCAACTCCCTCGGCGCTTGGTGCCGGGAGAGTTGCGGGGGGTCCCCTGGGCCCGTGCTTCACGCAGAAGGAGCTGACCGACGACGAGGTGCGGGCACTGTACGACCTCGGTCGCGCGGCGCTCGCGCTCTAGCGGCCGGCGAAGCATGTCCTGAGCACCGTCGAAGGGGGAATGCTCCTGTGACGACCAACGAACCACGACACGGCAAGCGTAACGACTACACCCCGGGGGTCCGGCCGAGGACGGCGCGCCAGGATGGCGCTCGCCGGCTCACCCCCGGCTACCTGGCCGACCTGTCGGATACCAAGACGGCGCAGGCCACTATGGGAATGACGAACAACCGAGAGACCATCCTCACACCCACGAAGGGCAGGAAGGTCCGTCTCATCCAGCTGACCCTCAAGCAGCACAACGGCTCCGACGGCCTGCACTGGGCGGAGGTCTACTGGGGGACCGGCGCGGTGATCGCCGATGGCACCGCCATCGACATCGTCCGCGTCCCTGACCAAGGTGAGGGGAGCACGAGGACCTGGGCCCGCGGCGCCGGGCCGGTGAGCGCGAAGGACGAGGTCCTGAGCGTCCGGTTCACGGTCGCTCCCAGCACCATCATCGCGGCGATCATCGAATACACGGAGGAGCGCTGACGCATGGCTCGCGAAGCATACCGGTCGCTGTACGGCGACCTCACGAAGCTCAAGGACACGTCCCTCCTCGACGACCCGGCGGGCGGCGCCGGCTCGGACGACGAGCTGTTCCAGCTCCTGCTGGCGGTCTCGGTTGCGATCGACGACTACTGCAACCGCCACTTCTATCCGCTCACGGCCACGCGCGCCTTCGACGGCCACGCCGACCGGCTGCTGCCGGTGCCCGACCTGCTGGCGGTGACGAGCCTCAGGTCCGACGACGACGACGACGGGACCTACGAGACGGAGTGGGCCGCCACCGACTACGAGCTCCTGCCGCTCAACGCCCAGCCGGCGCAGCACTGGGGGGGGCCGCACCACGCGCTCCGGACGCTGGCCCGCGGCACGAAGCAGACCTTCGACGCGGGCCAGGCCCGCTACGAGATCGCGGGCATCTGGGGCTACCGGAACTTCCAGGAGCCATCGGGCTCGCTGCTCGACGGCTCCGTGGCCGATACCACGGCAACCACGGTCACGGTGGACGATGGGACCGACTTCGCGGCCGGTCAGACGGTGCTGGTGGATGCCGAGCAGATGCTCCTCACCGCCATCGGCGGCAACAACCTGAGCGTCGCACGCGGACTGAACGGGACGACGGCGGCGACACACGGCGACGATACGACCGTCTCGATCCTCCGCTGGCCTGCGCCCGTCGAGCGGGCGGCGGTGATCAACACGGCACGCATCTGGTCCCGCTCGCCCGCCTTCGAGCCCTTCTACGTCGACGTCGACCTGGACACGGACGTGCGCACGTTCCTCGACGCCTATCGGCTCGTGGCGGTCTAGCCATGACGACGGCACTCACGCAGAAGGAGCGGATCGCGGCGCTCGAAGCACGCTCCTCGATCCACGGCCACGAGCACGAGCTCGGCGACCGCGTCTGGGCCGCGAAGCTCGACGCCATCGACCAACGGCTGCGGGGCATCGAGCGCGTGCTGCTCGAGGTGCGCCTCAACCCCGCCGACGCCCCGCAGCCGGTCGGCTGGCGGCGGCTGAGCCGGCGCGACGTCGGCGTGATCAGCGGCACCGCCGCCGCGACCACGGCGCTGTGGTGGCTCACCGAGCTCGCCCGCGCCGCCCTGGGGGCCTAGCCCCGCCTGGCGTCCCGCCGTAGCATGGCGCCATGGGGTCCGTCACGCTCATCCCGATCGAGGGCATGCCTGAAGTCGCCACCGGCGACGACGTCGGCGCGCTGATCGTCGAGGCCGTCGCCGCTCAGCGCACGCCGCTCCAAGACGCCGACGTCCTCGTGGTCACGCAGAAGGTCGTCTCCAAGGCGGAGGGGCGCGTCGTCGACCTGCGGACCGTGACGCCGTCCGCGCTTGCCGCCGGCTTCGCGCGGCGCTGGGACAAGGACGCGCGCGTGGTCGAGGTCGCGCTGGCCGAGGCCGTGCGCGTCGTGCGCATGGAGAACGGCGTGCTGATCACGGAGACGCGGCACGGCTTCGTCTGCGCGAACTCCGGCGTCGACGGCTCGAACGTCGGCTCGGCGAGCGGGGAGATCGTCACGCTGCTGCCGGAGGACCCGGACGCGTCCGCGCGCCGCATCCGGGACCGCGTGCGAGCGGCCGGTGCCGAGGTCGCGGTCAT
>JADFQE010000104.1:3997-6930 GCA_022561985.1 Chloroflexota bacterium | reverse complement strand
CGGGTTGTAGCGCGGCGTCCGGCTGCTCAGCGTGCGGATGCCCCAGCCCGAGAACATGTCGTTCGCGAAGAGCCGCTCCGCCACGGACGTGGCCTTGTCCCGGTCGACGATCCCCGCCCACAGGCAGTGGCCAGGGTTCGACGTGATCGCCGTCGAGGGCTGGTTCTCGAAGCCCAGCGCCAGGGCGAAGAACCGGTCCTGCTCGACCCAGAAGTCGTTGTTGAAGCGGCGCTTGAATGCGGCCGCCTTCTGGCGCCGCGCTTCGGCCAGCTCGGGCTTGTTGAGCAGATCGAAAAGGTGCGCCATGCCTCGCTGGGCGGCGTAGACGTAGCCTTGCACCTCCACCAGCGCGATGGGTGGCCTCACCAGCGTCCCGTCACCGTTCACGATTCCGTCGTGGGAGTCTTTCCAGCCCTGGTTCAGCAGCCCCTTAGACGACTGGCTGGCATAGTCCAGGTAGCCGTTGGCGTTTGCGCTCGTGCGGCGGTCGACCCAGTCGAGCGCGGCGAGGAGCTGCGGCTCGAGCTCACGAACGAGGTCGAGGTCTCCGGTCCACGCGACATATTCGGCAGCAAGTATGAGGAAGAGCGGCGTCGAGTCGACCGAGCCGTAGTACGGGGTCATGGGAATCTCGTTCAAGGAGGCCATCTCGCCGTGGCGAACCTCGTGGAGGATCTTGCCGGGCTCCTCGTCGCGCCACTCGTCGACTCGTGTGCCCTGCCGCGCGGCGAGCAGGCGGAGGGTGTCGCGCGCGAGCGTCGGCTTGAATGCCAACGTCTGAAGCGCGCTGATGATGCTGTCGCGGCCGAACAGTGCACTGAACCAGGGCGTGCCGGCGGCCACGAAGGTGCCTCGCTCCTCCTCGATGGACAGCATCCGCAGGTCCCGCAGCGACCGCTCCCACATCGCGTTGAAGAACTCGTTGTCCGTCACCACCTGCGTGCAGGAGTCGATCCAGTCCCGGTACGACGCGGACAGCCGTTCGGACGTGGCCGGCAGCGATGCTATGACGGGTGCGTCGTCGGGGATGATCGAGACGGTGAGGTCGAAGCTCTCCAGGTGCGCGAGCTGCCGGTGGAAGACCGCCGCGTCATCCGTCAGCTCGTCCGGTGGTACCGAGAAGCGCAGCTCAGTGGTTCGCCGGACGTGGTCCAACCCCAGGTAGGCGAACACGACGCGGTCCTTCGCGACCTCGGGCGCCAACAGCTCGCCGCGGCGGTCACGCTTCTCGCCGCGGAACTCGAAGATGTCCTGGAAGTCGGCCGCGAAGCGGAAGTGGAGCGTGAGCGTGACCGGGAGGATGTCGTAATTGGTGACCTGGATGGTCTCCGTGAGGGAGCCGCTGATAACCCGCTGGCGGTGGACATCGATGCTCCGGGTGGGAACCGCCCTTCCCGCGGCCGTCCGCATGGGCGGGTTGGTGAGGTGGTGCTCGGAGGAGTAGCCGTTCTCGGCCGTGGAGAGGAGGACGACGGGGCGGACGTCCCCGAGGGAGAGGTCGTAGACCGAGAGGTAGCGCGTGTCTCCCTTGTAGAGCCCGTACCCCTGGTCGTCGCCGGGGGGCAGGTTCCCCTCCGCGTCGCTCATCAGGAAGAGATCGCCTTCCTTGATGACGAGCGCGTCCTGGATGTCGGCGACCGCGATGTCCTCACCGTACGGGAAGAGGCCGTTCTGCTGGTAGCTGTCCCTGGTGTCAGGCTGAGGGTCAACCGGTGACGACAAGGGTCATCGGGCCCGTGGGCCGCACGCGAGCACCGCCTCAGACGACATTGACGTCGCCCGCGGTTGGCGCGCGGTCGGTGGGTTGCTCGGGAGCGGGCGCAATCACGGCCCCATCGTCTGGGATAGCGGTCAGGTCGTTCGCGACATCCGTCACCAAGGGGGTCCACGCGAGCCGCTCGGCGGCCGCCCGAACGTGCTCGCTGGGTACGGAGCCGGTGAGCCGGACGATGCCGGCCCGGACCTCGACGCCAATCCGAGCCGCCTTGCTCCCGAGCCGGTCCCCGATGGCCTGCGCGATCTCGCTTGCAAGAGCGGCCTCTCCGGGCGGCACGATCGACCCAACGTGGATGCCGTTGATGACGCGCCTGACGCCGGGGGTCGCCCACGCCTCGTCCTCGGCGGAGCACCGTGCCGATTCGGTCGCCGCGACCCCTCGCAGGTGGACGACGCAGCTCGCAACATCGACATAGATCGTCATCTCGTCGACCGCCGGATTCTCGGCGAGTGCCGCGAGGAGGTGCTCACGGATGCTACCGTCGTCCATGACGGCCACCGGCGCTACCCTGAGCGTGTTCACGACGTGGCGGACGCCCTCCATCTCGGACGCGATCCGGTGTGCCAGCCGCTTGTGCCCCACGCTGGTCACCGATCCTCCGACGTGAGCGACGCCCCCGCGTACGTCGACCATGAGTTCCCGCTCGGCAGCTAGGCCGCCCCGCGCCAGTCGCTCCAGCAGCACCTCCCTCGGTCGGCCGTGGGAGCTCGCTCGCTCGTTCATCGTTCCCTCCTCCCAGGCACCCCAACGCCCGCGCGCTCATACCGCCTGCAACGACAGACGTTCGGGCCGCACGGGCACGCCCGCCTCGGACGCGACGCGCTCGTACGCGGCGAGGTAGCGGTCGACCATCGTGCGGTAGTTGAAGCGCCTCTGCGCGTCGAGCCGGCACCGCCACCGGTCGATGGAATCGACGCGTCCCACCGCGGCTGCCATCTCCTCCAGCGTGTCGACCACGAAGCCGGTCTCGCCGTGCTTCACGACCTCCGGCACGGACCCTCGGTTCAGGCCGATGACCGGCGTGCCGCAGGCGAGCGCCTCCACCATGAACAGCCCGAATGGCTCCTCCCATGCGAGGGGCGCAAGCAGGCAGTGCGCCTGCTGGAGCAGGTCGCGCTTCCGGTCGTAGTCGACCTCCCCTACGTACTGCACCTGA
>JADFQE010000104.1:0-3899 GCA_022561985.1 Chloroflexota bacterium | reverse complement strand
ATCGCCGTCGATTTGGGGCAGCACGGACGTGCGGAAGTACTCCTCATCGTCGCTCGCCACGTTCCCGGCAAGAACGAGCCGGCGACCCAACCTGCGCGCGACGCTGATCGCAAGGTGCGCACCCTTTTCCCTGCTGAGGCGGCTCAGGAACAGCAGGTGGTCCCCCCGACCCGCGTTGCCGTTGAAGGGGTAGGAGTCGACGTCGAGTCCGTTGTGGATGACGCCGACGAACCCGTGCTTGAAGGGAAGCTGGCGTTTGAATGACCGGCTCAGGGTGTTGTACCAGCCCTGATAGTGCGCGAACACCCTGGGCCAATCCTCGTAGAGGGTCCAGTGGAGCGTGCTCAGCATCGGCCGGCACGCCAGCTCTGCCATCGCCATGCCCTCGTAGACGGTGTGGTTGTGGATGACGTCGAAGGAGTCGGCTCGCGCGAGACACGTGGCCACGTTCATCATGTTGAGGATGCCCTTGTGGTGGCTGGTGCCGCGCAGGTGCGTGCTACACGCGGGTACGAGTCGAGCATCGGTCACCGAGTCCCCGCTGGCGAAGAGCGTCACGTCGTGTCCGCGCCTGACCAGCTCCTCCGTCAGGAGGCTGACCACGAGCTCGATGCCCCCATAGGCCACGGGAGGAACGCGCATCTCCAACGGCGCGATCATTCCGATACGCATCGCACGCCACCCCGCTCGTGCCGGGGACGCACGTCCTTCCGGCAGGGCCGACAAGATAGACTAAGCCGAGGCCAGATACGGGGGAAATGAGGGAGTAACACACCCGAACTCGCCGGGCGTGCCGCGCCTGGACTCCCTCGCTCCTTGCGGATCGGCGGCTGCTTTTACGGCAGCCATACGCCACGACGCCGATTTCGGTTGGTGGGCGCCGCCGTAGCATCCGAAACGATACCCTCGGCGCATCCGACTGTCAAACGCCGACCGACCGGTCGGCAGGCCGTGCCAGCGTGCCGTGCCAGGCTCGCGCTGGCCAACGGCGGCTCGAACGTCGCCGGCGGCGACGTCGCTCACCAATTGGCGCACCCACATGGCCGGGATTCCCACCACGACGACTAACTAGAGCTTGTTTGGCTACTTGATCACGCCATCCAGCCGGGGCTAGTTTGAGGCTCGTTGGCGGCTTGACGCGAGCGTCCCGGTGTTCACGAAGTAGATCGGCTCTCCCCCATCTCCACCACGAACACGGTAACGGCCGCCGGCCTCGGCTAGCGGCCTCCTAATCTCATAGCGGAAACGAGGGAAGCAGATGGCCACGAAGGAGCAGCAGGAGCAGGAGCAGGATACGCAGGCCGAGCGCAGCTACTGTGCCATGTCCCCCACGGGAGCGCACCGCTGGATGCTTGAGGGAGCGAGCCAGACCATGCGCGGCGAGTGCAAGTACTGCCACGCCGAGCGGACGTTCAAGCCGTTCGACGAGACCGTTGGGTTCAACAACAGCCGGGGGAAGACGCACAAGGGCGCAGGGGGTTCACGCTAGGCCTCGGATTCACCGGGAGTGGGGAATTGTCGCAACGTTGCGAAGAATGCACGGCACGTGGTGCCTATACCGCCCTCGCGGACTCCGCCCTCCGGCTAGATCGCCAGTGACGCACCAGATTCACCAACGAAGAAATTGCGCCGGGAGGGTGCTTATTCCTTGGGAAGCACTACGGCCACTCCCGGAGCATCCTCTTCACGCTCAACCCGACGCCTAACCCCGAGCGCTTTGGGCAGCCGATAGATCTCAGGTTGTTCGAGAGCAACATCCACTGGGACGGTCCGACCAAAGGGCGCTACAGGAATTGGACGTTTAGCAGACACCTCTTCACGTCGATGGTGGCATCGGCGCCGTGGTTCCGACCCACGCTTGAGCGGGCGACGGACGCGTTCATCATCCCTTGGGCCTCGAGAGATTGGACGTCGATGGTCCGATCCCCCGCTTGGAAATTGGTTCGCGAATATTCACGGACGGTGTTCGAGCAAACGATGGTGGATTGTCGGCCTAACCTGATCTTTATCTCCGGCAAGACTACCGGTCAGATATTTTGGTCATTCTTGGGGGTCCCTCGACCAACGCCCATCGCAGTGAGGCGTTCCCCCTCACTGCGGAACTACGACGCTGAGTGGTACCGTCTACAGGATGTGAAGGTGGGTCAGGAACGGATAGGAGAGTTGACCGTGATTCGGCTCCCCCATTTCTCCAGAGGTAGTTATCAGGAATTCGCGGCCGTCGGGGAGTGGGTCGCTGAGCGCCTACCCCGCGCATAGCAACCACCTCAGGCAATCACACTAGACCGTGGCACCGACGTTTGTGGAAACCTCAAGCACCGCCTCGAACGCCGCCTTCGGCCTGATCCCGACCATCGCCTTAGCATCTCGCGCGTCCACGTAGACCGCGTCGAGCACCGTCAGCAGCAAGAGCCGGCGCTCCGAGAGGTCGGCCGCGGCCCGCGCGTCGGCCTGGACGCGGGCGACCTCGTCGCGCAGACTGATCCGCTCCAGGACCCCGTTGGCCATGATGCTCGTGAAGTGGAGCGTGACGGAGGTGGGGAACACGTAGGTGTGGACCTCAGCGAAGGTCTTGAACTGGTCGCCTCCCACCTCCTCCAGCTTGGAACGGGTGCCGTGGATCAACTCCTCAGTCTGCGTGCTTGTTACGCCCGCTGCCGGTGCATCTTTTCGGCCACTTTGGCATCTGACTGATCATCGGGCACCCACGCTGGAGGGGACCCGAGCGTTCCTTCACGCCCTGTGACGGAGAGGCGATCATTCAAGGAGGTTTCGGCGATGGCCATGCACAATGGTCCGATCATCGAGGAATTCCGGAGCAACAAGGGCCAAGTTGGTGGCTTTTTCGAAGGGAAGCCAGTGCTGTTGCTGACGACGACTGGCGCCAAGAGCGGGCGGGAGCACGTCAATCCGGCCATGTATCTGCCGGACGGCGACCGGTGGGTTGTCTTCGCGTCCAAGGGCGGCGCTCCCAAGCACCCGGATTGGTATCATAACCTCGTTGCGAACCCGGCGGTGACGATCGAGGTAGGGACCGAGACCGTCGAGGGACGCGCCGAGGTGATCACGGGAGAAGAACGGGACCGGCTCTACGCGAAGCAGGTCGAGCTCTACCCTCAGTTCGCCGAGTATGAAAAGCAGACCACCCGAACCATCCCCGTGATTGCGCTCTCCCGGGCTTAGATCTGACAGGGGCGGCCGTCGGACCGACTCCCGGCCTCGGCCAGCGGCCTCTTAATCTCACAGTGGAAACGAGGGAAGCAGATGGCCACGAAGGAGCAGCAGCAGAACACGCAGGCCGAGCGGAGCTACTGTGCCATGTCCCCCACGGGAGCGCACCGCTGGATCCTCGAGGGAGCGAGTCAGACCATGCGCGGCGAGTGCAAGTACTGCCACGCCGAGCGGACGTTCAAGCCCTTCGACGAGACCGTCGGGTTCAACAACAGCCGGGGAAAGAGCCACAGGAGCGCCTAGAGCGCTCACGAGCGGCCCCCCTCCCCTGGAGCTCGCGTATCTTTCATGCGGGAGACACGCGACGGCCATAGCCGTCCGGTGTGTTCGAACCCAGCCTCCGTTACGGCGATGGACACCGGTGGAAACCGGCATCCTCGGTCTCGCCCTGCTCCCGGAGCACCACGTCGATCTCGGCCTGGTGAGACACCTGGTGCTTGAAGGGACCCCCGGTGACGCTCTCCCCGGGATAGTACGTGTGCTCCTGCGGCAGCATGATGCACTGGTTCTCGGCGGGATCGCGGAACACGTTCATCGGGTCCCCGCCGTCCGCGACGATGGCCAGCTGCTCTTCGAGCATGTGCCGGAACATGGCGATGCCCCTGTCGATGGACGCGAGCCCCTCGGTGGGGCGATCCGAGATCGGCCCCTGGGCCACGAAAACCATG
>JADFQE010000024.1 GCA_022561985.1 Chloroflexota bacterium | reverse complement strand
GAACCACCACCTAACGCATCATGTTTTACTATGCTCACATTTTCCGCTTTATATTTTTTTGCGTTTGCTCTTAACTTTTCCATTTCTTCCATGATCTTTAAACCCACTCATCTGTAAAAGGTGACAAATATTTTTCTATTTCTGTGTATTCCAGAAATTGTCGTTTGAGTTTTTCTAATTCGGTCGTGGCCATATTTGTGTCACCAAAAATTTATTACCTAATAATGTCGCACAATATTATAACACGGTATATTTACTGATGGGTAAGTATTGCAAAAAACGAGAGTGTGTGCTATACTTCATAAGTGATTTCTAAGACTAAGAAACAAAAGCTCATCAAGGAGGTAGCCGTTCACGATAAAGATACTGGCTCTCCTGAAGTGCAAATTTCTATATTAACGAAGCGTATTGAGGAGCTAGCTAAGCATCTCAAGACACATAAGAAAGATCATCATTCGCGCCGAGGACTATTGGCCATGGTAGCTGGTCGTCATAAGCATATGAAATATTTAAAAAAGAAAAATTCGAAACGCGCTTTGACTTTACAGAAAAAACTTGGTCTTAAGAAGTAGTCTCGACACTAAAGTCGAGAATCCGGCTTATAAAGTGCCGGCATTTAGTAAAATAAAAATAATTTTGATAATCAATGTCAGTCATAAAACATAAAGGCCAGCGGGTCGGCATTTTCATAGACGCGCAAAATATTTATCATAGTGCTAAAAATCTTCATCACGCCAGAGCAAATTTTAGCGCCATTGTTAAGGATGTTCTGAACGATCGTATTCTTGTTCGCGCCATGGCTTATGTGGTGACCACAGAATCCGGTGAGGAGAGCGCCTTTTTCGGAGCTCTTGAAAAAGCCGGCATCGAAATCCGCTCAAAACCATTGCAAATCTTTCTCGGCGGAGCCAAGAAGGCAGACTGGGATGTTGGACTCGCGGTAGATGCCATCAGCATGGCTCCTAAAATTGACAGTGTTATTCTCTTGTCTGGCGATGGAGACTATGTCCCCCTTGTTGAATACCTACAAAATACCAACGGTTGTCAGGTAGAAGTTGTCGCCTTCGGCAAATCTTCTTCGGCTCGTCTCAAAGAAGTTGCTGATGACTTCTTTGACCTCGACCTGCATCCCAAGAAATATCTTATTAGTGGCACAGAAAATGGAAAAGGTGCGCGAAGAAGACTCTGAGAGTAAGTTAAACCCCGCAGTAAAATTATGCGTAATTTTGCTGTAGAGGTAGAATAAAACAATGGGTCAGAAAGAAAATCAGTTAAAACAGATCCGGACATTCCAAGGTGATGTAGCGGAAGCTCTCAATAGACAAAAGGAGTCTCTCGTCTCAATTCAGAGAGCTGAAAAATCAAAAAAGGCTTCTAGCAACTCTCTTATCGAGCCAAATCCCGAAAACCCAAGAAGGCGGCAATTTTTCCTCTTGCTTTTAGGAAGTCTTTTGCTTTTTATTCTATCTGCAGTAGGAGTTTGGTATGTTTATGATGAATTTGTCAGAAGAACGGCCACTCCCGTTACTACCGTGCCAGCTAATAGATTCATATCTCCAAATTCTGAGGTTAATTTAGACTTAACTGATTTTTCTCGCACAACTTTTATCAGCTCGCTCTCTGATACAGCCGCGGATACTTCTAAAGGAGAGCTCAGACATATAGTTTTAAAGGAGACAATGGGGGATGAGGATTTTCTTCTTAGAACTGATAAGTTTCTGGAACTCCTTGAGAGCCGTGCGCCAGGCCGCTTGGCCATCGCGCGCCATCGCGCGTTTGACTCGCTAGCTTTGGCGTGGCCTACAATGCCCATGCTGGCGATGCCACGCTGGCAGGTCGTCACCGCAAAGGAGGCCCTGTGTACGAGCGTTCGGTCCTGCCCAACGGCCTTCGCGTGCTGAGCAGCACGATGCCCCATACCCGCTCCGTCTCCGTCGGCATCTTCGTCGGCGCCGGCTCGCGCTACGAGGACGACGCCCACGCCGGCGCGTCGCACTTCCTCGAGCACATGCTGTTCAAGGGCACGGAGAAGCGCCCGAAGCCGGAGATGATCAGCGGCGCCATCGAGTCGGTCGGCGGCGTGCTGAATGCCAGCACCGACCGCGAGGTCACGCTGTTCTACGCCAGGGTCGCGCGGGACCACTTCCCCATCGCCCTGGACGTGCTCTCGGACATGGTGCTGCACCCGCTCTTCGCGCCGGACGAGGTCGAGCGCGAGCGCGGGGTCATCATGGAAGAGATATCGATGATCTACGACCAGCCGGACGCGATCGCAGACATGCTGATTGACGAGGCGCTCTGGCCCGAGCAGGCGATGGGCCGCGACGTCGCGGGCACCAAGGAGACGGTGGGTGCGCTCTCGGGCCAGGCGCTGGCCGACTACCACGCCCGCCAGTACGTGCCCGGCAACATCGTCGTGTCGGTGGCCGGGAACGTGGAGCACGACGAGGTCGTCGCGAGCGTTGCCGAGCGCATGGGCGGGTGGTCGGGCGGGCCGCCGCTCGACTGGGAGGCCGTGCGGCCGGCGCCCGCAGGCGTGCACGTGAACCTCGGCAACAAGCGCACCGACCAGGCGCACCTGTGCCTGGCCATGGACGGCGTCTCGATCGTCGCGCCCGACCGCTATGCGGTCGATCTCATGAACACCGTGCTCGGCGAGGGCATGACGAGCCGGCTGTTCATGGAGGTGCGCGAGCGCCGCGGGCTCGCCTACGAGGTGCACTCAAGCTCGTCGCACTACCGCGACTGCGGCGCGCTGGTCATCGGCTGCGGCGTCGACACGGCGAAGGTTGACGAGGCGGTCGAGGCGATCCTGGGGGAGCTCGGCAAGATGCGCGAGGGCGTGCCCGAGGAGGAGTTGGCGCGGGCCGTCGAGTTCTCGGTCGGACGCCTCTACCTGCGCATGGAGGACACGCGCGCCGTGATGGGCTGGATCGGGGGCCAGGAGCTCCTGCGCGGGACCGTCCGCACGCCGGACGAGGTCGTCGAGGAGGTGCGTGCGGTCACGCTGCGCCAGGTCACCGACGCGGCGCGGCGCTACCTCGCGCCGGGCTCCTTCAAGCTCGCGGTCGTCGGGCCGTACCGTTCGGAAGCGCGGTTCCGCAAGCTTCTCGCCGTGGCGTAGTCCCGGACGCGCGGGAGTCAGCGGGCGAACGAAAGGGGCCTCGCCGGTCGGCGAGGCCCCTTTGCTGTGTCCCTTCTTGAGGAGAGGGGACTAGAAGTCCATGTGCTCGCCGCCGCCCGGGGGCATCGCCGGGGGATGCTTCTCCGGGATGTCGGTCACGGCGGACTCGGTGGTGAGCACCATGCCCGCCACGCTGGCCGCGTTCTCGACGGCGGCTCTCGTGACCTTTGCGGGGTCGACGATGCCGCGCTCGAACATGTGGCCCCAGACGCCTTCCTCGGCGTCGAAGCCCCAGTCGCCCTCGCCCTTCTGCACGCCGTCGACGATGACGTCGCCCGGCTGCCCGGCGTTGAGGGCGATCACGCGTATCGGCTCTTCGAGCGAGTGCTTGACGATGTTGGCGCCCGTGAGCTCATCGCCCTTGAGCTTCAGCTTGGCGATGACTTCCGCGGCGCGGACGAGCACGGTGCCGCCGCCCGGCACGATGCCTTCCTCGACGGCCGCTCGCGTGGCCGAGAGTGCGTCCTCGACGCGGGACTTCTTCTCCTTGAGCTCGATCTCCGTGGCCGCGCCCACCTTGATGATGGCGACGCCGCCGGAGAGCTTGGCCAGCCGCTCCTGGAGCTTCTCGCGGTCGAAGTCCGACGTGGTGTCGTCGATCTGGGCCTTGATCTGGGAGATGCGGTCCTGGATGGCCTTCTCGGTCCCATGACCTTCGACGAAGGTCGTGTCGTCCTTGGTGGACACCACGCGGCGTGCCCGGCCGAAGTCCTCGGGGCTGGCGGAGTCGAGCTTGCGGCCGATCTCCTCGCTGATGACCGTGCCGCCGGTGAGGATCGCGATGTCCTGGAGCACCTCCTTGCGGCGGTCACCGAAGCCCGGCGCCTTGATGCCGACGACGTTGAGCGTGCCGCGGAGCTTGTTGACCACGAGGGTGGCCAGCGCTTCGCCCTCGACGTCCTCCGCGATGACCACCAGGTTCTTGGTGACCTGGAGCACCTTCTCCAGTGCGGGGAGCAGGTCGTTGACCGCGGACACCTTCTTGTCGGTGATCAGGATGTAGGCGTCCTCGATCACGGATTCCATGCGCTGGGAGTCGGTCAGGAAGTAGGGGGAGATGTAGCCGCGGTCGATCTGCATGCCCTCGACGTACTCGGTCTCGTAGCTGAGGCCCTTGCCTTCCTCGACCGTGATGACGCCGTCCTTGCCGACCTTCTCCATCACCTCGGCGAGCAGCTCGCCCATCTCGGTGTCGTGGGCGGAGAGGGACGCGACCTGGGCGATCTGCTCCTTGCCGCTGACGGGCTTCGACTGGCTCTCGATGGAGTCGCGGACGGCCCCGACGGCCTTGGCCATCCCGCGCTTGAGGGCCATGGGGTCCGCGCCGGCGGCGATGTTCCGGAAGCCTTCGGTAATCATGGCCTGCGCGAGCACCGTAGCCGTCGTCGTGCCGTCACCGGCCACGTCGTTCGTCTTGGTGGCGGCCTCCTTGAGCAGCTGCGCGCCCATGTTTTCCCACGCGTCCTCGAGCTCGATCTCTTTGGCGATGGTCACGCCGTCGGATTGCACGCTCGGGGGGCCGAACTTCTTGTCCAGGATCACGTTGCGACCGCGGGGGCCGAGGGTCACCTTGACCGTGTCGGCCAGGATGTCCATGCCGGCCTTGATCGCCTTTCGCGCATCGTCGCCGAACAGGATCTGCTTCGCCATCTGGGGGTTCCTCCTCCTGAATTAGACCCCGGCGGCGCCGGGGCGGTGTGGGCGGGGCCGGAGCGCCTAGCTGATCTTGGCCAGGACCTCGGACTCCTTCATGATGAGGTATTCCTCACCGTCCTCCTCGTACTCGGTGCCGCCGAACTTCGAGTAGATGACGGTGTCGCCCTTCTTGAGGTCCATCGGGACCCGCTTGCCGTCGTCGTCGAGCCTGCCGGGGCCCACCGCGATGATTGTCCCCTCCTGGGGGCGTTCCTTCGCGCTGTCCGGGATGTAGATGCCGCTCTTGGTCTGCTGGTCCTGTTCGACGGCCTTGACGACGATCCGGTCGCCCAAAGGCTCGAGCTTTCGCGCCATGCTTTCCTCCTTCGCTGATACGGGGCTTCGCTGATACGGGGCTTCGCTGATACGGGGCACTGCTGCGGAGAGAAAGCGGCACCGCCCGCCCGTCGGCGAGCGGCCTGGGCGCTTAGCAGTCTCGCGCCGAGAGTGCTAACCTCCGGAATGTTATGTGCGGCCGTTGGGACTGTCAAGGGGCTGGGGTCATCCCCCCGCCGCACCGGGCCGTGGCCTGCTCGTTCCGTTCTTGACACCCCTGGGGACGCGGGTATGAAATGGCGCTTCTCGGGCCCCGTTCCGGCGGGCCAGCGAGCACCTTGAGGCCAGCGGACGGAGGAGGAGTGATGTCCGGCGATGGGGTGGTCGTACGCCGTCGCGGTCCCGTCGCCGTGGTCACCCTCGGCGGCCCCGGCCTCGTGGACGTGTGCGCAGCGCTTGCGGACGGCGATGCGCGCGTCGTCGTGCTCACCGGCACCGGCGGCCGCTTCGCGGCCGGGCCGGTCGGCGGGGCGGCCGCCGCCGTCGCCGCGCTGCGCATGCCCACGATCGCCTGGATCGACGGCGACTGTCTCGACGGCGGGCTGGAGATCGCGCTGGCCTGCGACGTGCGGATCGCCGCGCCCGGTGCGCGCCTGGGGCTGCGTGCCGTGGCCGAGGGACGGCTGCCCACGGACGGCGGGACGCAGCGGCTGCTGCGCCTCGTGGGGCGGGCGCATGCGCTCCGCCTGCTGCTCACGGGCGACGTGATCGATGCAGCGCAAGCGCTGCGGATCGGCCTGGTGCAGTCGGTCGGCGGGCTCGAAGCCGCGGACGAGCTGGCGGAGCGCGTGGCCGCCGCCGCGCCCATCGCGGCCGCCTATATCAAGGAGGCGGTGCTCCGCGGGGCGGACCTCGCGCTCGATCAGGGGCTGCGCCTCGAGGCCGACCTGAGCATCCTGCTGCACACCACCGCCGACCGGGCCAGGGGCCTCGCGAGCTTCGCCGACGGCACGCGCCCGGGATACGAGGGCCGATGAGCGAGCAGCCCCCCACGGTGCTTTTTGAGAAGCGGGGCGACATCGCCGTGGTCACGCTCAACCGGCCCGATGCGCTCAACGCGTTCAGCGTGCGGATGCGCGACGAGCTGTGGGAGGTGCTGGGCGCCGTCCGCGACGACCCCGACGTGCGCGGGATGCTGCTCCAGGGGGCGGGCGAGCGCGCGTTCTGCGCGGGTGCCGACCTCACGGAGTTCGGGACGGCGCCGTCCCAGGCGGTCGCCCGGACCGTGCGGTGGGAGCGCGACGTGTGGGGGCTGCTGCTCGGCCTCCCCAAGCCGACCGTCGCCGCGCTCCACGGCTACTGCCTGGGCTCGGGGCTCGAGATGGCCGTGCTCTGCGATCTGCGCGTGGCCGCGGACGACGCGGTCTTCGGGATGCCGGAGGCCGGTCTCGGGCTGGTGCCCGCGGCGGGCGGGACGCAGCTCCTGCCGCGGCTCCTCGGGCCCGGCCGGGCGCTGGACCTCCTGCTCTCGGGCCGCCGGTTCGGCGCCGGTGAGGCGCTCGAGTATGGCCTCGTGACTCAGGTCGTGGCGCGCTCGGAGCTGAGCGGTGCGGCGACCGCGCTCCTGCAGCGCGTGCTCCGCGCGCCGGGCCGCGCGCTCGCTGCGGCGAAGCGGGCGCTCGCGGAGGGCGCGGACGTGCCGCTGGCATCGGCGCTCGATCTGGAGCGCCGGCTGGCCGCGGGCTTGAGCGCCTGAGCGATGCACACCCACGAGCTGCTCGCCATCGCCGCGGCGATCGTGCCGGAGCGGACCGCCATCACCTTCGACGGCCGCACGACGACCTACGCGGGCCTCGCCGAGCGCTCCAGCAGGCTGGCGAACGCGCTGGCTGGCCTCGGCGTCGGCGCCGGCGACCGCATCGCCGTCATCGACGTCAACACGCCCGCGCACTTCGAGCTCTACTTCGCGGCGGCGCGGCTCGACGCGATCTACGTCCCGCTGAACTTCCGGGGCCGCGGCGACGAGGTCGCTTACCCGATCGAGCACGTCGCGCCGAAGGTGCTCGCGGCGGGCTCGCGCTACGTCGGGCTGATCGACGGCCTGGGCCGGCCCCCATCGCCCTCGCCGGAGCGCGCGCACATCGCGCTGGACGGCGCACCGGCTTCCGGATGGGCTGGCTACGAGGCGCTGATCGACGCCGCGGACCCGGCGGAGTCGCGCTTCCCGGAGGGTGAGCCGGAGGACACGGCCGCGCTGCTGTTCACGGCGGGCACCACCGGCCGGCCCAAGGCCGTCATGCTCTCCCACGCGAGCTTTACGTCCTTCATGCTCGCCAACGTGGAGCCCCCGGACCCGGACGTCGAGGAGCGCACGCTGCTGACGCTCCCGCTCTACCACGTCGCCGGGCTCCAGGCGATGCTCGCGGCGGTGTACGGCGGGCGGTCCGTCGTGCTCCAGCCCCAGTTCGAGCCGGGCGAGTGGCTGGCCCTCGCCGAGGAGCACCGGATCGGCCGCGCGCTGCTGGTGCCGACGATGCTCAAGCAGCTCCTCGACCACCCCAGCTTCGATCGGCGCGACCTCTCGGGGCTGCGCGTGCTCACCTACGGCGGTGCGCCGATGCCCGCCGCGCTGATCGAGCGCGCGATCGGCGCCCTGCCGGGCGTGCGGTTCGTCAACGCCTTCGGTCAGACGGAGACGGGCTCGACGATCACGGCGGTGCCGCCGGAGGACCACGACCTCAACGGGCCTCCGGAGCTCGTCGCCAAGCGCCGCCGTCACCTGCGCAGCGTCGGCCTGCCCCTGCCCGACATCGAGGTGCGCGTCGTCGGCGAGGATGGCGCCGAGCGGCCCAGCGGCGAGACGGGGGAGATCGTCGCCCGCGGCGCGCGCGTGATGACGGGGTATTGGGGCGAGGCCGCGGCGCCGGCGGCCGTCCGCGACGGCTGGCTGTACACCGGCGACCTTGGCTACCTTGACGAGGACGGCTACCTCTACCTGAGCGGGCGCGCACGGGATTTCATCAAGCGCGGCGGGGAGATGGTGGCGCCGGCCGAGGTCGAGGAACTGCTGGCCGCCTGCCCCGGCGTGGAGGAGTGCGCGGTGGTCGGTGTGCCCGACGAGACGTGGGGCGAGCGCGTGGTGGCGGTGGTCGTGGTGCGAGCGGGCGAGCGGCCGAGTGAGGATGCGCTGCTCGATGCGTGCGCCGCGCTCGCGCGGTTCAAGCGGCCGGAGCAGATCGTCTTCGTGGACGCGCTGCCCCGCAACGCGCTGGGCAAGGTGCTGAAGCGCGAGCTGCGCGAGACGCTGGCGGGCTAGACGCGCTCGATGTCGTGGCGCGCCGTGATGGCGGCGCGCACCTCGGCGGGGATGCTCCCGCCGTTCGCCGCCGCCGCCTCGGCCATCTCGATCAGGTATGCCTCGAAGCCCGCCGGGGTGTAGATCTCCAGCCACCGTGCCGGGGCGTCGGTCCGGTTGAAGACGTTGTGGGGCACGCCTCGGGCGACGGTGATGAACTCGCCCGGACCGGCCGTCACCAGACGCTCGCCGACCTCGAAGGTGCCCTCGCCCTCCAGCACCAAGAAAGCTTCGATCATGTTCCGGTGGATGTGGCGGGAGCGGGAGTGGCCCGGCTGCGCGGTGTACTCGACGATGGAGTACGCCCCCCCGGTCTCCGCGGCGGTCGCCCGGACGACCACGCTGCCGGTCTCCATGACGTAGGTGATGCTCATGGGCCCTACGCTGCGGCCTGCTCGGTGGGGGCCGGCTCCGCGAGGGGCTCGGCGGCGGGCTGCGGGAGCGTCTCGTCCCACTCCATGCCGCCGCGGCGCCACTCGTACGCCCACCCCGCGAGCATCAGGCCGATGAAGACCAAGACGGCGCCGAAGGCGCCCCAGCCGAGCGCTCCGGCCTGCGTGGCCCACGGGAACAGGAACACGACCTCCACGTCGAAGAGCAGGAACAGGAGCGCGAAGCGGTAGTAGCGGACGTTGAACCGCTCCCACCGGGGGGCACCGGAGGTGTCCATCCCGCACTCGTAGGTGTCGTACTTGATGGGGTTGGGGCGGTGGGGCCGGGCGCGGATCTTCGTGCCGAGGTACGACAGCATGAGCACGCTCGTGGGGACGAGCACCGCGACGATGCCGAGGATGAGCACGAAGCCGTATTGGCGGAGGTAATCGTCCATCGGAGCCATGCTAGGGTGGGTGCTGCGCCCGGTCAAGGCGCCCCGGCGGGCCGGGCTGCCGGCTCGGCTCGATTACCGCCTGCTTCCGCGCTGTCCGGGGCGCTTGCCCGCGGCTCCCCCCCGCTGGTAGACTCGGTAGTCGGCGCTACTGTTCCGCCGGTCTCACCGGGCCGGCACCGCTACTCGCACTGCTCCATAACTTTATGAGAGGAGGGCTGCTTGTTTGGAAGCACTGGGTCGACATGTCCTGCTCGAACTGCACTCCTGTAACGCACAGAAGCTCAATGACCTGCCTTTCCTCCGCGAGACGATGCTCAAGGCGGCCGAGGAAACGGGCGCCACGGTCGTTGGGGAGATCTTTCATCAATTCTCGCCGCAGGGCGTGACCGGCGTGGTCGCCATCGCCGAGTCCCACCTCTGCATCCACACCTGG
Source organism: Chloroflexota bacterium (assembly GCA_022561985.1). Lineage (GTDB taxonomy): Bacteria > Chloroflexota > Dehalococcoidia > Lucifugimonadales > Australimonadaceae > JADFRC01. The sequence goes on along the minus strand of JADFQE010000024.1, from coordinate 20,030 downwards.
CCCGAGCACCGCTACGCCGCCGTCGACATCTTCACCTGCGGCGAGGGATTCGATCCCACCGAGGCCGGCCGCCTCGTCACGGAGCGGCTGGAAGCCGCGGACTCGACGGTCACCGAGGTGCGGCGCGGCGTGCTTGCCGTCCCCGATCCCGTGACCCCCGCCTAACCGCCGCCCATGGACAACCTTCCCAGCGGAACGACCTGGTACGTCGAAGCCGTCACCAGCGAGTTGATGACGGCCTTGAGCGTGCGGGAGGTGCTGTTCGAGGGCGATACGCCCTACCAGCACGTCGAGGTGCTCGAGACCGCTCCCTTCGGCCGCGCGCTCGTGCTCGACGGCAAGACCCAGTCCACCGAGGCCGACGAGTGGGTCTACCACGAGGGCCTCGTGCAGCCGGTGATGATCGCGCACCCCGACCCGCGCCGCGTGTTCATCGCCGGTGGCGGCGAGGGCGCGACCGCCCGCGAGGTGCTCCGGCACCGCTCGGTGACCGAGGTGGTGATGGTCGACCTCGACCGCCAGGTCGTCGACCTCTGCCGCGAGTACCTGCCCCGGCACCACCGTGGGGCCTTCGACGACCCGAGGATGAAGGTGCTGTACGAGGACGCGCTGGCGTACCTGCGCGATAACCCCGAGCCCTTCGACGTCATCGTCATCGACATACCCGATCCGCTGGAGGGAGGGCCCGCCTACCTGCTCTACACGGAGGAGTTCTACGGTCTCGTGCGCTCCCGCCTGCGGCCCGGCGGCCTGGTCGTGGTGCAGGCGGGCCCCGCGGGGCCGACCAACGTCACGGAGGTGTTCACCTCTATCGCCCGGACCATGGGCACGGTGTTCCCTCGGACGCACGCCAGCCGCGTGTTCGTGCCGAGCTTCGCGACGATGTGGGGCTTCGTGGCCGGTGGCCTCGACGACTCGCCCGACGTGACCGGAGCGGCGCCCGAGGAGATCGACCGCCGCATCGCCGCGCGCCTCACGTCCGAGCTCGCGTACTACGACGGCGCGGCGCACGCAGGGCTGTTCGCGTTGCCCAAATACGTCCGCGAGGCGCTGGCCGCCGAGACGCGGGTCATCACCGACGCCGACCCTCTCTACGCCGTCTAGGCACCGTCCGCTGCATGGCTGCCCCGTTGCTCGCCGTCATCGCGTGACGGTATAGTGTCCATATGCCAGGCCGCGACGCGGCCGATGAGGGGGGCCTATGAACTGGGTCGACATCATGGTCCTCGTGCTTGTGCTCGGGGCCGGATTCATGGGGTGGCGTAACGGCGTGATCCGTTGGGCGTTCACGCTCATCGGTGGCATCTTCGGAGTGATCCTCGCGGGCCAGCTCTACAAGACGCTGGCGCCGGCGGTGCCCTTCGGAGACAGCGACGCGGTCAAGCAGCTGGTCGCGTTCGGCGTCATCTTCGTTGCCGTGATGATCGGGGCTTGGATCGCCGCGCGCATCGTGAAGGCGACCCTCAAGGTGCTGCTCCTCGGCTGGGTGGACAGCGTCGCGGGGCTCGCCCTTGGCGTGGCGGCCGGCGCCGTGGCCGCCACGGCGATCATCTCGGTCATGGGCAGCCTGCCGGTCGGGCGCGTGCAGGACGCCGTGAACGGGTCGACGCTGGCGGAGCCGCTGAGCGAGAATCTCGGCTTCGTCCGCAGCTTCCTGCCCGAGGAGTTCGATCAGATCCAGCAGCTCTGGGACCTGAAAGACAGCCTCGAAGGGAGGCTCGGAGGGCTGGTGGATCAGGCCGGCGGTCTCCTGGCCGGAGGCTCCGGCTTCGCCATCGGGCTCCAGGGCCTCGACGATTTCGCGGGCGCGACGATCTACGCGGTCTTCGAGCCACGCCCCAGCGGCGAGACGCTCGGCCCCATAACGACGGTCGTTCAGGACGACGGGACGGCGGCGATCCTGGCCGCGATCGACGGCGAGGTCACCTACGACGTCTACTACTACGTCGACGGCAACGACAACGGCACCTGCGACGAGGCGGACGCCGACGTGAAGCGGCACGCGGTCGCCGAGGCGGGCGCCGAGGCCATCGGCGTGAGCTACATCGGCCGGGACATCGACACGGAGGGCATCTGCGCCCACCTGAGCTAGTCCCGGGTTGCACGCCGCTGGCCGGGCGTCCTATGATGCGGCCCACAGTCAGGTCGGCGTCACTGGGCCTCAGGCGTATCCCCCCATAAGCGTATCCACGTATCCAGGGGAGCCAGGTGCTGAACGATCCGGTCCTCGTCCTCAACCAGAGCTACGAGCCGCTGAACGTGTGCGGGGTCCGGCGTGCCCTCGTCCTGGTGCACCGCGAGCGCGCCCAGGCGTTGGAGACGGGCGAGGGCGTGCTGCACGCGGCCTCGGCGGTCTTCGACGTCCCCTCCGTCATCCGGCTGCTGCACATGGTCAAGCGCCCGGTGTTCACGAGGCGGCTATCGCGCCGCGAGGTCTTCTACCGGGACCGGTTCGCATGCCAGTACTGCGGCCGGGAGACGCGGGACCTGACCCTCGACCACGTGGTCCCGCGCGTCCACGGCGGCGTTCACACCTGGGACAACGTGGTCGCGGCCTGCGTGCCGTGCAACCACCGCAAGGCGGGCCGGACGCCGCGCCAGGCGGGCATGCGGCTCATGCGCGAGCCCGCTCCCCCGCGCCTCAACCCCTTCGCCCACCTGATGCACCGCCAGCTCCCGGAGGAGTGGAACGTGTACCTCCCCTGGAAGCAGGGCACAGCCCTGCACCCACTCGCTGCCGCTTCGGCTTAGCGATCCGGGTGCTCGCCGCACGGGCACTTGCTGCCGCTCAGGCTGAGCGGTCCGGCCAGCGCTCAACTGCCTACGCCGGAGACCGACGTTCTGCGCTGGCGAGTGGGTGCAGGGCTGTGCCCTGCGGTGCGGACAGCATCAGGGCTTCGAGGGCGAGGCGGGGGTTCGCGTTGCGATCGAGGGCGCCGACCGTGTCGGTGAGCGCGTGCAGCCACCGGGTGAGCTCGGCGCTGGTGATGGCCGCGGCCTGACGCTCCAGCGTGTCGCGCCAGGAGAGGTTGACGATCCGGTCCCCCTGGCCCTGCTGGATCAGCAGCACGTCGCGCAGCCAGCGCATCCACAGGAAGAGCTCTTCGCGGCCGGCGGCGCGGTCGCGCGCGAAGCGGCGTGCGAGCTCGTCGGCGTAGGCGAAGCGCGCCTCGAGCTCGCCGTCGATGACGTCGGCGATCCGCTCCAGGCGCTGCTGCACCGCTGCGAGCGCCGCTGGGTCGCTCGAGGCCTCGATGGCCCAGCCCAGGCAGCCCCGCGAGAGGCGTGCCAGCATCTCGGCCTGCTCCTCGCTGGCGCCGTGCTCGCCGCGCAGGACCTCCGCGACCCGGGCGACCGGAAGCGGGCGCATCTCGATGAGCTGGCAGCGCGAGCGGATCGTCGGCAGGACGCCGTCGGCGTTGTCGGTCAGCAGCAGCAGCAGCACGTCCGGCGGTGGCTCTTCGAGCACCTTGAGCAGCGCGTTGGCGGCGTCGTGGCTGAGGCGGTCCGCGCCCTGGATCACGTAGACGCGCGTGCGCCCCTCGAACGGCCGCAGGTGGGCGGAGGCGATGAGGTCCTTCACCGCGTCGATGGAGATGACCGTGCGCGCGCCCTCGGTGGCGTCCGGGTCGACCTCGATCACGCTGACGTCGGCGTGCGCCCCGCCCGCGACGCGGGTGCAGGGCCCGCACGTGCCGCAGGGGCGGTCGTCCGCCGTGCAGTTGACGGCTTGGGCGAGCTGCGTGGCAAGGGTCGTCTTGCCGACGTGCGCCGGCCCCGACAGCAGGTAGGCGTGGTGCAGGCGGTCGCTCTTGAGGCCGGCTTCGAGCATGCGGACGGCGAGGCCGTGGCCGTGGACGTTCAGCATGGGGTCCGCTACACGACGTCCTGGGCCATCATGTCGGCGTAGGACTCGCGGCGGCGGATCAGCGTCGCCCGGCCGCCCTCCACGAGGACGATGGCCGGCCGGCCATTCAGGTTGTAGGTGCTCGCCATGGCCGGCGCATAGGCGCCCGAGGCCGGGATCGCGATGAGGCTGCCGGCCTCAACCGGCGCGATGCGGGCGTCGTGCACCAGCACGTCGCCCGATTCGCAGTACTTGCCGGCGATGGTCACCGTCTCGGTGGCGGGCTCCGATGCGGCGTTGGCGACGACGGCCTCGTAGACCGCGCCGTAGAGCGCTGGGCGGATGTTGTCGCCCATGCCGCCGTCGACCGACACGTAGGTCCGCACGCCCGGCACGTCCTTGATGGCGCCGACCGTGTAAAGCGCGACGCCCGCGGGCCCGGCGATGGCGCGGCCCGGCTCGATGAGCAGCGTCGGCTCGGGCATGCCGTGGCTCGCGCACGAGCGCTTCATCGCGCCGACGATGGCCTCGGCGTAGGCGGACGGTGGGGGTGGCTCGTCCGCCTCGGTGTACGCGATGGCGTAGCCGCCGCCGGGGCTGAACTGCCGCAGCTCAAGGCCTTGCTCGCGCATCTCCGACGCGAAGCCCATGACGAGCTCGACCGCCTCGGCGTAGGGCTCGAGCTCGAAGATCGGCGAGCCGAGGTGGAAGTGGAGTCCTTCGAGGTCGAGGTTCTTGGCGGCCAGCGCTTGGCGGACGGCCTCCTTCGCCTGCCCCGTCTCGATGGGGAAGCCGAATTTGCTGTCCAGCACGCCCGTGGTCGTGAGGCGGTGCGTGTGCGGGTCGGTGCTCGGCGAGACGCGGATCATCACCGGCTGCACGATGCCGGCCCGGCCCGCGATCTCATCGAGCAGCGCGAGCTCGTGGAAGCTGTCCACGGCCACGTGGCCGATGCGCCACTCCACCGCCTGGGCCAGCTCCTCGGGGGTCTTGTTGTTGCCGTGGAAGTAGACCCGGTCCAGCGGCACGCCGGCGGCGCGGAGCAGCGCCAGCTCGCCGCCGGAGACGACGTCGAACCCCAGCCCGTAGCCGGCGAGCAGCCGGGCGAGCGCCACGTTGATGAACGCCTTGCACGCATAAAGCAGCGTGGTGTCGGCGTGGAGGGACCGGAACGCCTCGCCGAAGCCCTCTGCCTGCGCGCGCAGCGTTGCCTCGTCGAAGACGTAGAGCGGCGTGCCGAACTCGGCCGCGAGGTCCACGAGGTCGCAGCCGCCGATCACGAGGTGGCCGCGGTCGTTGACCTGCGTGGACACGGGGAAGACCTTGGCTTTGGGGACGGTGGTCATGAGGGCGCTCCGTGGGGGGTCGAGGCCCAGTATAGCGCCCGGTGGCGGAGGCTCTCGCGCCGCTTAGGCCGGGGTTTCGAGCACGAGCACGCGCTCGCGGCCCGCGAGGTCGCGCACCGACCGGGCGCGCGCATCCGGCATCGCCTCGGCGGCGATCTCGTGCGCGGCCTCGAACTGCCGCGGGTCGAGCTCGAGGAGCACGGCTGCTCCGGGGTTCAGGTGCCCGGGCGCCTCGTGGAGCAGGCGGCGGACCAGGTCCAGCCCGTCCGCACCGCCGTCGAGCGCTTCGGCCGGCTCGAAGACGCTGACCTCCGGCTCGAGGGTTGGGAGCTCGTCCGAGCGGACGTAGGGGAGGTTGGCCGCGATCAGGTCCACCCGCTCGGGCAGGGGTGCCGTCAGGTCGCCGGCGTGCACGTGCACGCGCGCTCCGAGGCCGTGCCGGCGGGCGTTGGCCCGCGTCAGCGCGACGGCGGTTGGCGAGCGGTCGACCGCGTGCACCCGTACGCGGGGCACGCTGGCGGCGAGCGCGACGGCGATGGCGCCGCTCCCGCAGCCGATGTCGGCGATGGCGCTCGCGGGCTCGGCGCGGTGCGCCAGGACGGCGATCGCTTCGTCGACGAGCGTCTCCGTATCGGGCCGCGGCACGAGCACGCCGGGGCGGATCGTCAGGTCGAGGCCGTAGAACTCGCGCGTGCCGGTCACGTACGCCAGCGGCTCGCGCCGGAGCCGGCGCGCGGTGAGCGCCTCGGCGGACGCGGCCTGCGCCTCGGCCGGGGCGTCGTGGAGGCGGGCGTAGAGCTCGGCGCGGTCGATATCGAGCGCCGTCATCCACAGGACGTCGGCTTCGAGCCGTGGGTCGTCGATGCCGACGTCCGCCAGCCGCCGCGCGGTGTCATGGAGCAGGGTGCCGAGGGTGCTCACTCGTCGGCCTGCCTCAGTCATCGGCATGCCTCACTCATCGGCATGCCTCACTCATCGGCATGCCTCACTCATCGGCATGTTGGAGAAGCTGGGCCTGCTCGTCCTGCCGCAGCGCCTCGATGATGGCGTCGATCTGGCCGTCGAGGATCGCTTCGAGGCCGTGGACGGTGAGGCCGATGCGGTGGTCCGTCAGGCGGTCCTGGGGGAAGTTGTAGGTGCGGATCTTCTCGGAGCGCTCGCCGGTGCCGACCATCAAGCGCCGCGCCGCGCTGGTCTCCGCCTGGCGCTCCCGGATCTCGCGCTCGAGCAGCCGGGAGCGCAGCACGTTCATCGCCTTCGTCTTGTTCTTGAGCTGCGAGCGCTCGTCCTGCGAGACGGCCATGGTGCCCGTGGGGAGGTGCACGACGCGGACCGCCGTGGCGACCTTGTTGACGTTCTGCCCGCCGGGCCCGCCGGAGTGGAAGATGTCGATCCGCAGCTCGTCCGGCTTGATGACGATGTCGACCTCGTCCGCCTCGGGGAGCACGGCGACCGTGGCGGTGGAGGTGTGGATGCGGCCCTGGGTCTCGGTGGCCGGGACGCGCTGGACCCGGTGCACGCCGCCCTCGTGCTTGAGGAGGCCGTAGGCGCCGTGCCCGTTGATCTCGAACACCACCTCCTTGATGCCGTGCTGACCGCTCTCGCTGAGGTCGACCACGTCGACCTTGAGCTTGTGGAGCTGGGCGTAGCGCACGTACATCCGGTAGAGGTCGCCGGCGAACAGTGCGGCCTCTTCGCCGCCGGTGGCCGAGCGCACCTCCATGATGACGCTCCTGTCGTCGTTGGGGTCCTTGGGGAGCAGGGCCGTGCGCAAGTCCTCCCCCAGCCGCTCGATGCGCGCCGTCAGGCTGGGGACCTCCGCCCGGGCCATGGCCGCAAGCTCGGTGTCCGGGTCCTTGGCGAGCGCCTCGGCATCGGCGAGCTCGGCGCGGGAGGCAACCAGCTGCTGGTAGGTGTCGACGACCGGCTGGAGGCCGGCGCGCTCCTTCCCGAGCTTGGCGACCTGCTCGGGGTTGCTCACGACATCGGGACGGGCGAGCAGCGCGTCGATCTCGTCGCGCCGGTGGGCCAGGGCCTCGAGTTTCTCGTCCATGGGCTGCGTCACGGCTGGGAAAGAACCCCTTCGGGGTGGTGGCCCATCAGTCTAGCATGCTCCCGTCGGCATCATGGTGCGGCGCAGCCCCCAGCGGGGTCCCGGCGGGGCCTCGCTGGGGGCCCGCCTGCAGGACAGTTGCGAAAAGGCGGCGGGATCCGTCAGCCGAGGTCATTGTCCGCCGCCCCCGCCAGCGTAGTAGACTTGCTCGTGCCCTCTCCAGGGGTCATCTTGGGAGTCATCTACTGGCGGACAGCATGATCCATCGCCGACTCGCCTTTCTCGCCCCCGCGGTCGTGGGGCTGTTCGTGTTGGTTGCGGCGTGTGCCACTCCGGCCACCCCCACTTCCGTGGTCCCGCCGACGCCGACGGATACCGCGGTGCCGCCAACGCCCACGCCCACGAACACGCCGACGCCCGAGCCGACCCCGACGCCGACCTCGACCCCGACCCCCCTGCCGACCCCGACGCCTGCGCCGACAGCGACGCCGACCCCGCCGCCGACCCTGTTAGACGGCATCGAGTCAGCCCAGCCGTCGGTCGTGCGGCTGGTCAGCGCGGGGAAACAGTGGACCGGCGTCATGATCTCCGCGTCGGGGTTGATCTTGACCACGTCCAGCAACCTGGGCTCGGCGCCGGTGGTCGATTTCTTCACTGACGCGGGTGCGTCCGGTCAGGCGTGGGCCCTGGGCCGGGACGATGACCTCGACTTTGTGCTCCTCGAAGTGGTTGATGCCGCGGGGTTCGACTTCCGCGAGATCGGATCGCAGGTCGCTCCGGCGGTGGGGACGGAGCTCGCTCTGCTCCAGTACCCCGGGGCCGGCTCGGTGATCGACAAGAAGCCGACCCGGGTGGTCGGAGCCCGGCAGGATTTCAACACCGGACTGAGCTATCTCCAGCTCCAGGCGGTCGATGAGGACGGCGCCGAGGGTGGTGCGCTCATCGACAACACGGGCACGCTGCACGGTATCCGTATGGACAGCACGCAGATCGCCAAGCTGGGCTTCGCGCGTCCGGGGGAGGTCTACGCGATCACCGCCGAAAGCCTCTTGAGGATCGTCTTGCCGAGGCTCGAGGCAGGCGTGACGATCATCAACAAGCCCGATGCGGGCGACGGCGCGCCCGGGTCGCGCCCCGGTTTCCCGGCTGTTTTCAGGGGAGCGGTCACGATCGGTGGCGAGCCGGCCCCGATCGGCGCCATCCTCTACATCCGCGTCTCCAGGGAGGGACGCGCCGATATGTGGATCGCGCGGGCGCTCACGATCGAAGGGCGCTACCTGATCCCGGTTGCCGTCATCGGGTCGGGCTACACCGGAGCCGACGTTGACTTCTTCCTCCAGGCCACGCAGGCGGACCAAGGGGCTCGATTCGAAGCTGGGGCGAGCTTGGAGCTCGACCTGACCTTCCAGCGTTAGGGGCCGGCGTTAGGGGCCAGCGTTAGGCCGTGGCCCGTCGTGCGGCCGCTGCCCTCAGCCGGCTACGGCCGTGGCAGGGCCGTTCCCACGTCCGCCCGGCGCACCTCGCGCTGCTCCGCCGTCGCCATGTCGCGCACCGTCACGACCCCTTTGGCAAGCTCCGCCTCGCCCAGGATCAGGACCGTCGGAGCGCCGATGGACGACGCGTAGCGCATCTGCGCCTTCAGGCTGCGCTCGGGCGCGACGACGGCCGCGTGTCCCCCGGCCCGCAGCTCCGTGGCGAGCGCGACCGCCGCCGCCTTCGCCGCCGCGCCCCGATACGCGATGACCGCCGGGTGCGGACGCACCTCGGGCACGCCGACCTCCTGTTGACGGAGGTTCGCGATGATGCGCTCGATGCCGGCGGCGAACCCGATGCCCGGCGTGGGCGCGCCGCCAAGCTGCTCGATGAGGCCGTCGTACCGTCCACCGGCGCAGACGGCGCTCTGCGCTCCGCCCTCGTCCGGGTGCACCTCGAAGACGGTGCGCGTGTAGTAGTCGAGCCCCCGCACGAGCTTGTGATCGAGCCGGTAGGGGACGCCGAGCGCGTCCAGATAGCCCACCAGCTCCTCCCAGTGGGCGCTCGCCTCGGCGCCGAGGTAGTCGGTGCTCCGGGGCGCGTCGTCCATGAACGCCTCGCCCGCGAGCTCCTTCGAGTCGAGCAGCCGCAGCGGGCTGGTGTCGAAGCGGCGCCGGTCGTCGGGGCCGAGGTGCGCGAGGTGCGGCCGGAAGTGCTCGCGCAGCGCCTCGACGTAGGCCGGCCGGTCGGCCGCATCCCCGATGTTGTTCAGCACGAGGGTCATGCCGCTGAGCCCGAGGCGATCGAGCATGCTCATGGCGAGCTGGATCATCTCGAGGTCGACCGCCGCCCCGGCGTCGCCGATGGCCTCGGCACCGAACTGGTGGAACTGCCGGTAGCGGCCCGCCTGGGGGCGGTCGTACCGGAACATGGGCGAGAGGTAGAAGAGCCGCACGGGCTGGGCCTGGTTGTGGAGGCCGTGCTCGAGGTAGGCGCGGCAGACGGCGGCGGTGCCCTCGGGGCGCAGCGTCACCTCCTGGCCGCCGCGGTCCTCGAAGCTGTACATCTCCTTCTGGACGATGTCCGTCTCCTCGCCCACGGTGCGCTTGAAGAGGCCGGTGTCCTCGAAGACGGGCGTGTCGATGCGGCTGTAGCCGGAGGTGTGGGCGGCCTCGGCGGCGACGGCGGCGACGTAGGACCAGTAGCGCTGGTCCTCGGGCAGGATGTCGGCGGTGCCGCGGGGGGCCTGGTACATGGGGGGGTTGCCTCTCGCACGGACGCGGGCCCGCGTGGCGTGGGCCCGGCGACGGCCATTATAATGAGTGCCATGCAGGAGTTGCTGGACAAGGTCGCTTCGTACCTTCCGGCTGAGAAGGTCGTGCTCGTGCGGAGCGCGCTCGACTATGCCACCCGCGCCCACAAAGGGCAGAGGCGGCGCTCCGGCGGGCCGTACATCGAGCACCCCGTCAGCGCCGCCACGTATCTGGCTGACCTCTCCCTCGACGCGCCGACCATCGCGGCGGCCCTTCTGCACGACGTCATCGAGGACTGCGGCGTGAGCCTGGAGGAGCTGCGGACCGAGTTCGGCGACGAGGTCGCTCGGCTGGTCGACGGCGTCACGAAGCTCGCGAAGCTCGATACGCTGGCCAGCGACGAGGTGGAGCCGCTGCGCGCGGCCGACGACGCGCAGGCCGAGAGCGTCCGCAAGATGCTGGTCGCCATGGCGGAGGACATCCGCGTGGTGCTGATCAAGCTGGCCGACCGCCTGCACAACATGCAGACGCTCGGTGCGCTCTCGCCCGCGCGGCGCGTGGCCATCTCCCAGGAGACGCTGGACATCTACGCCCCGTTGGCCCACCGCCTGGGCATGGGCGAGATCAAGTGGCAGCTCGAGGACCATGCGTTCCGGTACCTCCAGCCGAGCCAGTACCGCGCGATCTCCAAGCTGCTGGCCAGCAAGCGTCGGGAGCGGGAGGCCTACGTCGAGCAGGTCACCGACGTGCTGTCCGGCGAGCTCAAGCGCGCCGGCTTCGAGGCCGAGGTCAGCGGCCGGCCCAAGCACATCTACGGCATCCACACCAAGGCCCAGGCCTACGAGGCCCAGGGCAAGGAGCTCAAGGACATCTACGACCTCTTCGCCGTCCGGGTCCTCGTGCCCACGGTGCAGGACTGCTACGGCGTCCTGGGCGTCGTCCACATGCTCTGGCGGCCGGTGCCCGGCCAGTTCGACGACTACATCGCGAGCCCCAAGGAGAACATGTACCAGTCGCTGCACACCTCGGTGCGCTCCATCGGCGGGCTGCCGGTGGAGGTCCAGGTGCGCACCCACGACATGCACGAGGTCGCCGAGTACGGCGTCGCCTCCCACTGGGCCTACAAGAACGGCGTCAGCCCGAAGCGCCAGCGCTCGGAGGAGCGCATGACGTGGCTGCGGCAGCTCCTGGACTGGCAGCGCGACGTGAGCGGCACGGAGGAGTTCCTGGAGACGGTGCAGACCGACGTCTTCCGGGACCAGGTCTTCGTGTACACGCCGAAGAACGAGATCAAGGAGCTACCGTCCGGCTCCACGCCCATCGACTTCGCCTACCGGATCCACACGGAGCTGGGGGACCGCTGCATCGGCGCCAAGGTGAACGGCAAGCTGGTCTCGCTCGATACGCAGCTCCGGAACGGCGACACGGTCGAGGTGCTGACGAGCCGGGTGGCGCGGGGACCGAGCCTCGACTGGCTCAACAAGGACCTCGGCTACATCAGGACCGCGAATGCCCGCCACGCGGTGCGGGCCTGGTTCCGCCGGCAGGAGCGCGGTGCGAGCGTCGAGCGGGGGGGCGATCTCCTGAAGCGGGAGCTGCGGCGGCTGAGCTCGCGGATCGACGAGAGCGCGGTCGCCAAGATGTTCCACTACGACTCCATGGACGATCTGTACGCGGCGATCGGTGGGGGCCTCGTGTCGATGGCCCAAGTCGCCGTGCGGGTGGCGGAGGCCCAGCGGAAGGCCGAGCCGGAGCCGGTTTCAGAGTCGGACTCGGAGTCGGACTCGGCACGGGCGGCCATGGACGGACCAACGACGGGTGTGAGAGTGCTCGGGGCCGGCGATCTGCTGACCCGGATGGCGGAGTGCTGTCACCCCCTGCCGGGCGACGCCATCACGGGCTACGTCACACGGACGCGTGGCGTCACGGTCCATCGCACAGACTGCGCGAACCTCGGGTCGATCACCGAGGCCGACCGCATCGTCGCGGTGTCCTGGAGCGCCGAGCAGACGCTCTTCCCCGTCCGCCTCCAGGTCGATGCCTTCGACCGCGTGGGGCTGCTCCACGACATCACCGGGGCGATGTCCGTCGAGCGCATCAACCTCCATGGGTCGCGGACGGAAGTGAGCGGCGGGGGCGTCACGGTGCACCTCACGGCGCAGGTGTCGTCGCTGGAGCAGCTCTCTCGCCTCTTCTCGCGCCTCGAGGGTGTGCGCGGCGTGCGGAACGTGACGCGGGAGTCGCAGCAGCCGCCGCGGCAGGCCGCCGGGGCCGCGGCCCCGGAGCGCGGCCCGCAGGCGTAGCCGGGCCCGCAAGCACTCCACGGCCATCGTGGAGGGTGGCGGAGTGGCCGCGCACCAGGCATAATAGAGCGTGATCAGGAGACTCACGTCGCCCCGATCCCGTAGAAGGAGCCGCGTTGCCCGCCGAGAAGACCGCACGAGTCCAGGAACGCCGCCGCATCGCCAATCGCCGGGTGCGCTCCAGCACACGCACCGCCGTCCGCAAGGCCGTCCGGGCCGTTGAAGGCGGCGATGCAGCCGAGGCCGCGACCGCCGTCGCGCAGGCGATCAGCGCGCTCGACCGGGCGGACACCAAGGGCATCATCCACCGCAACAACGCTGCCCGCCGCAAGTCCCGTCTGATGAAGCGGCTCGCCAAGAGCACCGCGTCCAAGTAGCCCCCCCCGTCCATCCTCGACCTTCGGCATGCCCGCCATGCGGGACAGGCGCTCGTTGACGCGCGCGCCGGCGCAGCGCTAGGCTGGGCCCCGAACAGACGTTCCAACTCCATGCGAGGCGCCATGCCCGGTCTCCGCCCACGCCAGCAGCAGATCCTCGACTTCATCCGCGCCTACCGCGCCGACCACAGCTACATGCCGTCGGTCCGCGAGATCCAGGCGGGGTGCGCCATCAGCTCGACGTCGGTCGTCGACTACAACGTGCGCATCCTCGAGCGCGAGGGCTACCTGCGCCGGTCGCCGGACATCTCCCGCGGGATCGAGCTCGTGGGCGACGAGCCGGAGCGCGCCGTCGAGCTGATCTCCGTGCCGATCATCGGCACGATCGCGGCGGGCTCGCCGATGCCGGTGCCCGAAGTGACGGGGTGGCCCGCCGAGGACGTGGAGACGGTGTCGCTGCCGCCGGAGCTGACGCCGCGCCACTCCGAGCAGCTGTACGCGCTTCGCGTGAAGGGCTACTCGATGATCGACGCGCTGATCGACGACGGCGACATCGTCGTGCTCCGGCCCGCGGCCGACCCGCGCGACGGCGATCTGGTGGCGGCGTGGCTCAAGCTCGAGGAGGAGGCGACGCTCAAGCGGTTCTACCGCGAGGGCGACCGCATCCGCCTCCAGCCCGCCAACACGCAGATGGAGCCGATCATGGTTGCCGCCGACAACGTCGAGGTGTACGGGAAGGTCGTCGCGGTCATCCGCCGCCTGGAGTAGCAGGGCACAGCCCTGCACCCACTCGCCAGCGCAGGGCGTGGGTCTCAGGCATGCGCGGCTGGGCGCTGGCCGCGAGGCCGGAGGTCAGCGCTGGGGCGCTGCGGCTGGATCCGGGTAGGGGCGCACGGCGTGCGCCCTCCACTCGCAGTCACGGGGGCGTGTCCCCTAGTCCGACGAGGGCAGCGTCTTGGCGGCGAGGAGATCCATCGGCGTTCCGTCGTAGCAGACGCGGGAGGTCCCCGCCCGGATGCACAGGACCGTCACGCCGCTTGCCGCGTCCTGATAGCGCTTGCCGAGCCTGTCGGCCTCGTCCTCCCCCGCTGCGACGCACGAGAGGTCCCCGTCGCCGCCGCGCGTGACCATGTACTGCGCGCTCTGGTCCGGGCACTCGAAGCGCTTTCCCATCTCGGCAGCCATGCGTCCTCCCGGCGTCGTTGCGCCCATGATATCAGCCCGGTTGGGCAACCCCGCCGCGCGTCTCACCGGCGCCTTCGCTCCGGTTCCTGCTCGACGAGGAGGAGTTCCGAAAGGCCAACGAGACACGGCGGGAGAACGCCAGCGACGCCCGCCAAGGCGTGGTTGTCCAGGGTCGCTTCGGCCAGCAGCAGCTTCAGCTTGCCATTCTCGGCCTCGAGCTGGCGCAGCCGCCGCGCATCGCTCACACCCATGCCGCCGGATCGCTCCTTCCCGTTGTCGAACGTCGCCGGTGAGATCCCGTGGCGACGGCACCTAGCTAGTTCGACGCCGTTTTCCGGCGGGGCTTACTCGAGCGGCCTCGATCAGCAGCGGTCACACGGCCTTCACTCTCCAGCGTGACCAAGGGAAGCCCAAGGTCTCGAAGCTGGGGCTCGACGGCCGACCGGTCTCCCACCACCAGCACCGTGAGGCGGTGGTGGTCCACCCGCTCATCGGCGACCCGCCTCACGTCGGCCAGCGACACCGATTCGACGTTGGCGGGGTAGGTCGCCAGGTAGTCGTCAGGCAGCCCGAACTGGATCATCGGCCCCAAAGAGCCCAGCACTTGCCACGGCGTCTCGAACGTTGCGGGGAAGTGCCGCAGAAGGGCTGCTTTGGCGGCCTGGAACTCCTCCTGGGTGACTGGCAGGCCACCCCCGATGGCCTCGAACTCCCGGAGGGTTTCCGTGACCGCTGGCGCCGTGACCGCTGTCTCGACCGAACCACCGGCCATCAGAAGCGACGAGCCCCGGTGCCAGTCGATCCATGAGCGGTAGCCGTAGCTATATCCTTTGTCCTGCCGCAGGTTCATGTTCAGGCGCGCGGTGAATTGGCCCCCAAATAGGTGGTCCAGCACGATGAGCGGAAAGTAGTCCGCGTGGTCCCGCGGCACCCCGAGGAGCCCAGCCCGGATCACGGACTGGGCGGCCCCTGGCTTATCCAGCAGGTAGATCGTCGTGGTGTCTAGCCTCGGACCATCCTCGATACGCCGCCCGTCCTCCTGCGGTTGAGCCTCGACCCAGGCTCCGAGAGACTTTTCTGCCAGCTCCACGGCCGCCTCGAGGGAGACGTCGCCCACCACCGCCAAGACGGCTCCCAACGGCCCAAAGTTTCCCTGGAAGTGACCGCGTATCTCGTCGCGGGTCATGACTTGCACCGACTCCTCTGTCCCGGAGATGGGGTGGCCATAGGCGCTGTCCTTTCCGTAGAGCAGCGCCGTGGACTCCCGGCCCGCCAAGGCGGTCGGGTCGTCTCGCATGCGCTGCAGCTCCGCGAGGCGGCGGGTCCGTACCCTCGCTAGCTCATCGTCCGGGAAGGTCGGGTGCTGGAGCAGGTCGGCCACCAAGTCCAACGCCCGAGGCCATTCGCGGGTCAGCATTGACATGCTCAAGGACGTCTGCTCCCGGGCGGTCTGCACCGACAGCTGACTGCCAATGAATTCGATCTCTCCGGCGATCTGCCGGCTGGAGCGGCTTTCAGTCCCTTCCTGGAGCATGCTGCCCGTCATGGAAGCGAGCCCCGGCAGGGCATCGGGGTCCGCAGCCGCGCCCGTTGGGAGGAAAACGCCGAGGGCGACCGCAGGAATGCCACGCTTCTCCACGACCATGACTTCCAACCCGTTGGCCAGCCGCGCCCGTTGAACAACCGGCGGCGTGAAAGAGGGCGCTCCGCCTGGTGACGGTTGGACCGACCGGTCCAATACCTCGGTAGCTCGAGGCTGAGCGGGCTCCGGCAGCACCATCAGCCGAACCTGGCGATCATTGAGGTACTCATTAGCGACCTTCCAAACGTCGTCCGCACGGACCGCCAGGAACCGATCGATGTCCGTATTCACCAGGTCCGGATCCCCAGCGAAGACGTTGAAGGCGTTGAGGCGGTTTGCCCTTCCGCCGAAGCCCCCCACGTTGGCCATCTGGCGGACATGACTCCACTCGATTCGGTTCTTGGCCCGCGCCATCTCCTCCTCCGTAGGCGGGCCGAGGCGCAGGGTTTCGATGACGGACCAGGCCTCCTCGGCGACCTCGTCAGGGTCTTGGCCAACGGCTACGGTCGCGTCAACGCCAAAGTCTCCCGCCAGCTCCGCCGTCCCGCTGTAGGCGTTCACGCTCTGGGCCATGCGGCCCTCGTACACCAGCCGCTGGTGCAGCCGGGAGCTCTTGCCATCCCCAAGAATGGAGGCGAGGACCGAAAGGGCCGCCTCGTCGCGATGGAACCGGGGCACGCTGGGCCAGACCAGATAGCAGCGAGGCAGGGTAACCCGATCGTAGAGCGTCAAGCCGATCGAGCCCTGGAGAGGAGACTCCATCGGAGCCTGGTTGGGGCTGACCTCCCCGGGGGGGAGGTCAGCGAAGTAACGCTCCACCAGTCCTCGCGCCACCGCGGTCTCGAAATCACCCGCAATTGCCAGGCTGGCGTTGGAGGGGACGTAGTAGCGCCGGTAGAACGCGTGGGCGTCCTCGAGGTCGGCGGCATCCAGATCCTCCATGAGACCGATGACCGGCCAGTGGTAGGGATGGGGGCTGGGGTAGGTGGCCGCCCGCAAGTCGATGCTGGCCAACCCGTAGGGACGGTTCTCGTAGCTCTGCCGGCGCTCGTTCTTCACCACGTCTCGCTGGATGTCCAACCGACGTTGGTCGAGGGCATCCAGCAGGAAACCCATGCGGTCCGCCTCCAACCACAGGGCCAGTTCCAGGTAGTTGGAAGGAACATTCTCCCAATAGTTGGTGCGGTCCGTGTTGGTCGAGCCATTGAGGCTGGCCCCCACCTGCTGGAGTGGCTCAAAATAGCTGCTGTTGTGGTGCTTGGATCCTTCGAACATCAAGTGCTCGAAGAGGTGCGCCAACCCCGTCCTGCCCGGCTCTTCGTCCTTGGAGCCGACGTGGTACCAGACGTTGACCGACACCACAGGGAGGGACCTGTCCTGATGCAAGAGGACCTGAAGCCCGTTCGGGAGGGTCAGCTTCTCGAAGGAGATGCGCTCCATGTCCGCTCCTATGGAGATTGCGGCACGCGCGGCTAACCGGTCGCGCGCCGCGTTCCAGAATAGACCACTCCTCCAGCTGTGCTAACCGTCAGCGCCACGCCTGGCGGATCGGCGGCTGCTCTGAGTCGAGCCGGTAGTGTCGTGAACACGCTCCTCGATCCTCGGAATCGAAGCGAATTCCCCCGAGCCACTACCGTGAGCGCCCTTGTGTTCCTACCCTCGTTTACCGCACCAACGCCAGTTGAATGGCGCATAACGATCGTGATTCGGCGCGGGGATCGACGAGTGAATCCACGAGCAATCGGGTGATAACAGTTGTTATCACACAGGGGAACGGCCTTAGCTACTCTGCCCTCGGAACTCGAGCTCGATCCTTCCGTCGTTGTAGACATGCACCGTCTTCAGGATGGGCTGCAGCATCGCCTTCGCGCGTTGCACATCAAGCGCCCCGAAATCCTTGAGGAACGACTTGATGCGGACGGGTAGGGCGGACACGCCTTCCTGGCGTAAGGCCTGATCGGCCACTGCTGCCGCGAGCTCCTCGCGTCGACCCGCAAGCTGTGAGCGCTCCTCGCGCCGGGCCTCGTTGACCCTGCGGAACTCCTCCTCGTTCAGCAGGTCGCGCTTGAGCAGGTCGAGGTTCTTGTCGAAGTCGACCTCGATCTCCACGAGCCGCTTGTCGACGCGCCGCAACTCGGCCTCCCGCTGCTTGAGCACGCGGCGTGAGTCCGCCGCGAGCAGCTCCCGCACCTTCTTCGGACTGCTGTATTGCCCCAGGTATTCGAGGATGGCCGCTTCGAGCTTGGGTGCGGAGTGTCCGTTGTAGTAACCGCAGGACTCGCGCGAAGCGCGGGCGTGCGAGCAGTAGTAGTTGCGGTAGCGCCGCCCGCCATGCAAAGCACCGACCTTGCCATTCATGGGACCGCCACAGTGACCGCACCGCAGGAGGCCTGAGAGCAGGTACTCGCTCTTGTGCGTGGCGCCTCGCGAGTGCTCACGACGGATGTCCAAGCGCTGCTGCAGGGCCGCCCACTCCTCGTCGGAGAGGATCTTGGGGAAGACCCCCTCAACGCGGATGAGGTCCTGCTCAGCGGCATTGGCCTTCTTGCCCCTGCGGCCATAGACCATCGTGCCGTTGAGCACAGGGTTCCGGAGGATCACCTGGACGCTCGCGCCGACCCAGTGACCGCCGGCACTGGTCCGGTAGCCCTTGTCGTTGAGCGCATTCGCGATCCCGAGGAACCCGAGGTTCTCATCGACGGCCAGGCGCGCCATCTCGCGAACGACCGCAGCCTTGGCCTCATCGATCTCCCACCGCTCAACGACCGCCCTGCCACCCTCGATACGCTTGATGGGAGTGAACCCGAAGGGGACACGTCCGCTGTGGGTTCCTCCGCTGACGATCCTGGCCATGTTGGCTACCACCCTTTCCGAGGTCTTGCGGGATTCAGCGCCTGCCATGCCGGCGCGGATGAGGAGGAGCAACTCCTCCTTGATGTCCTCATCGGTCACCTCGACCCGGACGCCGTGGTCCTCGAGCTGCCAGATGCGCCGGAGGATCTCCCGGGGGTTGCGACCGAGCCGATCGAGGAACTGGACGATGATGACGTCGGCACCGCCGCTCAGGGCGAGCTCGACCATCCGGTTGTACTCCGGGCGATCGTCACGCCTGCCCGAGAGGATGTCGACGAAGGTCTCTAGGTGGACATCGCCGGCGCGCTCGATATAGTCGAGGATGTGGGCTTCCTGAGTCTGCAGGGACGCGTGGTGCTCGCCGGCTTGCCGTTCAGTGGAGACGCGCACGTAGCCGAGGACTCGCCGCTGAGCGGCAGCTGTGATAGTCATAGATGACCTCCCACGTTAGAGTGTCATTATAACTACCATGGGAGCAGGAGGCCCCCGGTTCGAGTCCGGGCACCCCGACCAGATAACGACCAGGCCCAGGCGATATCGCCTGGGCCTATGTATTGCCAAAGCGAGTCGTACTTGGGCGACTATGATGTTGAGGTGACTCAGATCGCCCAGACGATTAGAGGGGGAGAACCATGGAGCGCATTCGGCTTGGTATCGTCGGCGCCTCACCGGAACGTGGCTGGGGAAAGAACACGCATATTCCAGCCATAGAGCACCTGCCCGAATACGAGCTGACCGCCGTGTGCACCTCACGGCAAGAATCGGCTGACGCAGCCGCCAGCGCATATGGGGCACGCTATGCGTTCGCGGACTACCGCGATCTCGTCCAGTGCCCAGACGTCGACGCGGTCACGATAGCGGTGCGCGTCCCGTGGCACCGAGAGATGGCGCTTGCGGCGCTCGCTGCAGGAAAGCACGTCTACTGCGAGTGGCCGATTGCGCAGAACCGGGAAGATGCGGCGGAGATGGTCCAAGCCGCGGATGCGACGGGCCTGAAGAACATGGTCGGGCTACAGGGCCGGTTCGCTCCGTGGGTGAGATACGTGAAAGAGCTCGTTGACGATGGGACGCTCGGTCCGATCTACAGCGTCAATGCGCGACTCGGGATCGGTCACGGCTATCAGCGCCCGGGCATGGCCTGGGCTGCCAAGAAAGAGGCGGGCAACCACATGCTCGCCATCTTCGTGCCCCATCAGCTAGAGGTGGTCTTCCATGCGGTGGGGCGGCTGGCCGAGGGATCGGCCCAAGTCCGCACCCAGTTCACGCCGTGGGTGCTAGAGGGCGAACCTGGACCCATCGATGCCGACGCTCCAGACAACGTCGCGGTGCACGGAACCCTGGAGGGCGGTGCAGTGCTCGCTTTTCACGCTGCCTTTGTTCCAGCTGCAGCAACTGGCTGGCGCCTCGAGATATATGGGGAGAAGGGCACCGTCATCGCAACCGCTCGAAACGGGGGGCACTCCAACGTGAACCACCTCGAGGGTGCGTTAAACGGGAAGACCGAGTTTGAAGAGCTTGAGGTGCCCGAGCGCTTCAACTTGGTGCCGGCGGATGTCCCGTCCTCCGCCGCGCTGAACGTGGCCCACGCCTATCGGGAATTCGCGCAGGCCATCGCAGAGGAGCGACCCGCTGCGCCCGATTTCGCGTATGGGCGGAGGACGCTGGACATGCTGGCTGCGTTCGAGCAATCCAGCGAGGAGGGCCGGAGACTGACGTTGTAAGGGAGGCGTGCGAGCCGTAGGTCCGCAGTGCGGTAGG
>JADFQE010000103.1 GCA_022561985.1 Chloroflexota bacterium | reverse complement strand
GCTGGCCCGTGATCCGCGACATGGAGTCGAGCTTCTTCGACAACGTCATGCGCACGAACCTCATCGGCACGTTCCACGCGACGAAGCACGTGATCCCGTTCATGGAGGAGCAGCACGAGGGGCACATCATCAACTTCGGCCAGGGGAACGTCCGCAACGCGCGGGAGCCCGACTCCATCGGCGCGGCCGTCTATCACGTCTCGAAGGTCGCGATCCGCGCGTTCACCAAGGAGGTGGCGGCCGAGGAGCGCGAGCACAACATCTGCATCGTGAGCATGGGCCCCGGCGGCGGCGACGCCTCGCCGAACGACGGCCGCCGCGGCATCGCCACCGACGAGACGCCCGCGGACAAGCGCGAGCGCATGCGGTGGGTCGGCGACGTCGTGAAGGACCGCTACGTCCTCGCGGCCGAGGCGCCGATGGAGCTCAGCGGCAACCAGATCACCGCCAGGGACGGGAAGCTCGTCAAGCTCGACGACTAGGCGCGGGCCATGACCGCGTCCACCGTCGCGGGCGCGCCGAGGTGCTTCTCGTAGAAGGCGAAGACGTGCTTCCAGGCGTCGCCCGCCTGCTCCTGGCGGTAGTTCGAGCGCTCCCAGGCGAAGAAGCCGTGGCCGGCCCCGTCGTAGCGGTGGAACTCGTAGGCCTTGCCGTGCTTCTTGAGCTCGGCCTCGATCGAGTCCACCTGCGCCGGGTCTGGGTTGGCGTCGTCGTTGCCGAAGATACCGAGCACCGGGCACTTGATCTCAGGCGTCATGTCGATCGGCGCCACCGGGCGCAGGTCGGTCAGCTCGCCCGGCGGGTTGGTCACGCCACCGCCCCAGCAGTCAACCGCGGCGTCGACGCGCTCGAGCTTCGCGGCGGCGATGTAGCAGATGCGCCCGCCCGAGCAGAAGCCGATCAGCCCCACCTTGCCGTTGGACAGCGGCGAGGCGAGCAGCTCGTCGACCGCGGCTTGCAGGTCGCCCATGTACTGGGCGTCGTTGACCCCGCCCATCTCGCGGATGCGCTGCCCGATCTCTTCGAGGGTGCCTTCGCCGCCGCGCTGGTGCAGGTTCGGGCAGATCGCGGCGTAGCCGTGGTGCGCGAAGCGGCGCACGACCTCCATGTTCCACTCGTCCCACCCCGGCATGTGGTGGATGACGACGACGCCGGGGACGGTCTCCGAGGTCTCCGGCGTCCCGAGGTACGCGTCGACCGTGTCGCCGTTGTGGCCCTTGAGCTGGACGACCTTCGTGCTCAGTCCGATGTAGGCAGGCATGGCTCCTCCGTTCTGCGGGTTGCGAGCTAGGACTTGCGCTTCTCCTGGTACTCGTACACGTTGATCCCCCGCTGCTCCATCTGCGGCAGGACAGGCGTGTAGTTCATGCGCTCGCTCTTGGCGCCGGGGACGCGGCCGGTGATGTGCATGATCTCCAGCGGTTCGTCGCTAGCGCTCTCGAACCAGTACTTGACGCCGTGCGGGACGAGCACGCCCTCGTGCGTGCCGAGCTCGCAGGCGACCGAGGCGACGTCGTCGTAGAAGCGTGCGCGGCCCGCGAGCACGAACCAGATGCCGTCCGTGCCGGGGTGCGAGTGCAGATTGGTCTCGCCGCCGTCCACGACCGCCTGGACGCTCACGCCCACGACGTCGGTGCGGGCCAGCCCGGTGCTGCCCTTCCCCCTGCCCTCCCTGATGTCGGGCTTCTCGTACTTGAAGGGCTGTAGCTTGTGCTCAACCTTGGTCTTCTCGGCCATCGCTGCCTCCTTCTCACGCCGTGCTGCCCAGACAGTAGCCCCCGCGGGCGGGAGCGTCAAACGCCCGCTCTGGCTTGGGCGTATCCTGTGCCCGCCGCCGCGCCCGAGATCCGCGGCGTCGAAAGGGGGAGAGCGATGGGTAAGCTCAAGATCGAAGGCGTCACGCACTGGTCGATCTCCGTGAACGACCTCACGGAGTCGGAGGCGTTCTACGGCGACCTGCTTGGCCTGAAGGCCGTCGGACGGCTCGCCAATAACGTGATGTCCTGCTTCAACGTGGGGGACCACAACATTCTGCTGTGCGAGCGCGAGAAGCCCGCCACGGAGCCGCCCGATGGTCGCGTCCACCACTCCTTCACGGTCAGCCCGGAGATGCTGGTGCTGGCCGCCAAGGTCTTCAAGGAGGAGAACGTCAAGGTCGCCGGGCTCACGCACCGCAAGACGGGCACGTTCACCGGCCGCGAGCTCTACTTCTTCGACCCGAGCGGCAACCGGCTCGAGCTCCGCGACCCGACGTGGCACGACGGCATGCCCGAGCCGACGCTCGAGGAGCTCGCGGCGTCGTAGCACTCAGCGGCCCCAGGAGCAAGGTGCATGACGCAGAAGGCAGCCGCCAACGCGATCGGACTCGGCGGGCAGCTCGGCTAGGCGGCTCAGCGCACCTGCGTCTCGACGTCCACGACCGCGGGCTTGCCGCTCCTGACGACGGCGAGCGCCTCGTCCAGGATGCCGCCGAGGTCGGCGGGGTCGGCGACGGGGCCGAAGCCGGCGACGCCGAGTGAGCGCGCGAGGCCTGCGAAGTCCGGCGCCGGGTCCTCGATGCGCACGCCGACGCCCTTGTTCTCGACGGGGCGCTCGCGCCGCACGGCCATCCGCTCCTGGTGCTCCTCGTCGTTGTAGTAGGAGTGGTTGTTGTAGATCAGGACCAGCAGCGGTATCTCGTACTTCGCGGCCGTCCACAGCGCGTTCGACGTCATGAAGAAGTCGCCGTCGCCGATGACGGTGACGCACAAGCGGCCGGAGCCCTTGTGGGCCAGCGCCGCGCCGATAGAGGACGGCAGGCCCGAGCCGACGCCGCCCCCACGGGTGCCGCCGATGGCGTGGTCGGGCTCGCTCACGTCCATCTGGCCCCAGCGGCGGTTGTGGGCGTGGACCATGGCCCAGGGCTGGCCCGCGAGGCGCGTGGAGAGCTCGCCGTAGAGGCGGCCCGAGGAGATCGGCTTCGCGTCCCACAGCTCCCGCGAGCGCTCGGCGGAGCGCTCGGCGGCGCCGGCGTGCATGCGGCCGACCTCGTCGCGGCGCGCCTCGGCCCGCTGGGCATGGCCGGAGTCGCCCGCGGCGAGCTCCTCGCAAGCCGCGATGAGCTCCGGGAGCGCCTGCGCGGTGCTGGACGCGATCGGCACCGCGACCGGCGTGACCCACATGCCCTCGGTCACCCAGCTCTGCTTCTGCTGGTCGGCCATGGTGATGTTGATGACCTTGGTCTCCGGCGCGACGATCAGGTGGAAGTTCCCTCGCTCGCGGACCGTGGGCCCGAGCGGCACGCCGAGGCTCGGCACATCGAGCGCCAGGATCACGTCGGCGCGCGCCAAGACGTCCTCGCGGAGCGGCGTGACTTCGAGCGGATGAGCGGTCGGCAGGCCGAACGCGCCATCGGCGGCAAGCACCGGGGCGCCGAGCGCCTCGGCGAGCTGAGCGAGGCCGGCGAGGGTCTCCGGGGCGCGCCCGATCTCTCCCGAGAGGATGACGGGCCAGGCAGCTCCCACGAGCAGCCCGGCCGCCTCGCGCAGCGCGTCGAGGTTGGGCCGGGGCGGTGCCGGCGCGCGGTACAGCGAGGCGTCGGGGACGACCATCGGCTCCTCGATCGCCGCTTCCTGCACGTCGCTGTCGAGACAGACGTACACCGGGCCCATGGGCTCGGTGGTCGCGATGCGGTAGGCGCGCAGCAGCGACTCCGGGACGGCGGCGACGCTCGCGGGCTGGTCGTCGAACTTCACGAACTCGCGGACGAGGTTGCCTTGGACGAGCGCGGTGTGGACCCAGTCGGTGGAGCGGCGGTTGGTGGCGTCCTGCGGGCCGCCACCGCCCAGGTTGAGGACAGGGGTGCGGCTGCACCAGGAGATGAACATGGCCATGCAGGCGTGCTGGAGGCCGACGACGTCGTGGAGGCCGGTGGCCATGGGCTTGCCGGTGACCCGTGCGTAGCCGTTGGCGATGCCGACGGCGATCTCCTCGTGCGAGCAGAGGATGATCTCAGGGCCGCCGCCGGGGAAGTTGACGAGGGAGTCGTGCAGCCCGCGGTAGCTCGCTCCGGGGTTGAGCGCGATGTACTCGATCCCGAGCTCGCGGAGCACTTCCACCATCAGGTCGGAGCCGTAAACGGCCGCGGATGCGTGCGCCGGCGCGAGCGGCGAGGACACGGGCTTTGCTTGCTGCTGCATGGCTGTCTCCCTCGTTGGTGTGGTACGTCAGACGGCGCCGGGCGGTCACGCCCAGCGCCGTGCGATCTGGCCTAGCCGGTGCGCGCCGGCTCGAACGGGGCGGCTATGCGCCCCGCGCGGCCGCCGCGGCCTGCTCGGCTGCACGGCCGATGATCCGTCCGGTGCCGTGCTCGACCTTAACGGTGTCCTTGGTGGAGCCGGAGCGCGTGCCGATCATGACCAGCGGCTTGCCGCCGGTGTTGTGGAGCTGGTAGAAGGAGCCGCCGGTGATGGTGGCGAGCATCCCTGGGCCGAGGACGGCCTGGCCGCCGTCGGGGAAGCTCATCGTGCACTCGCCCTCGACGATCTGGAAGGTCTGGTCCTGGTTGTGGCAGTGCATCTCGTCCTGCTGGTCGACCTTGTAGTAGTGGATCCAGGCGTGGAAGCGGTTCGTGTCGAAGACGTTCGTGCGCCGCTTGGCCTCGTGGGCGAATGCGAGGGTGTCGTAGATCTCGATGGGCATGGTCTTTTCGCTCCTTCCCGATGGGTCCCGATGGCCCGATGGGTCCCGATGGCCCGATGGGTTCCGATGGCCCGATGGGTTCCGATGGACGAAAACGCTCTGCGTACTATAGCGCGAACGCCCGGCGTCGGCATCTACGGCGAGGCGTCGATCAGGATGAACGCGATCTTGCACGGCTCGGTCCCCCGGTTCGCCCAGTTGTGGAGCGTCGCCCGCTGGACGAGCACGTCGCCGGCTTTGAGGTGCACCTCGACGCCGTCGTCGAGCTCCATGTCGATCTCGCCGGACATGACGACCGCGTAGTCGAGGGTCGGCGTGACGTGGCGGTCGGGCGCGTTGCCCGGCTCGAACTCCACGACCCGGAAGATCGAGCCCCGGTGCGCCGGCGGCCGCGGGAGCGCCCGCGCGCCGAGGTCCTCGTCCCCGCTCACGCTGGGTGGCGTCCCCTCGGTGGACCACAGGAGCACGGAGGACACGAGCGGCCGGTTGATGCGGAGGTTGGCGGCCACGTCGTCGATCCAGACGGTCGCCTTGCCGTTCTCGTCGTTGGCGGTTACCACGCGGCGGATGTTCAAGCTCACCTCTCTCGCCTCCTTCGTCTAGCGGGTGCGCGTGCAGTTTGCTGAGCGAGCGCGGCCCGGTCAAGGGCGCCCTCGCCGAGGGGGCAGCATCGGCCGCTGCCATCCTGGTGCCGCTTGCGCCGATTGCAGGCGCGCACCCCCCCTCATTGGGTGAGCCCATGGAAGCGGGAGCGGTGCGATCGCGGCTACGGTGAGTCGTCCGTCGCACCGAGGTGCACTCTTTGGAGGTGCAGTTGGACGTCCAAGCGAGCGTCACGGGGGCTCAGACTTCTGGAGGCTCTCCATCGTCCATGGGGAGCGGACAGGAACAGCTCCAGGCCCTGCTCCGTATCGCCAGCATCTTGGCGGCTCCCGGCCACTTCCGAGACGGCGCCCGGCAGATGTTGGAGGTCGTGCGTGAAGCGGTCCACGCCGACCGTGTGGTGCTGCGGATATACGATGTCGTAACGGGGGACATGGTCCCGCTCGAGAGCGCGGACCCGCTCCTCCGCGACCATCCTCCGGTGACGGTCAGCAGCGCAAGGGGGGCCGCCGACTCGATCTGGGCGCTCGAGCACAACGAAGTCGTGATCGTGAGCGACCACGAGCACCGCGCGCACCGGGACCGGCGGCGCTCGACGGCCGGCATCAGATCGAGCGTGGCCGTGCCCATCGCGTCTGGCGAGACCCCCGTTGGCGTGCTCGACGTCGGTTCGCGACGGACCAACTTCTTCTCGCCGCAGGCGGTCGAGGTGCTCACGGCGGTCGCAGCCTCGCTGGGGGCGCTCATCGAGCTTGGCCGAGTCCGAGAGTCTCTCGAAGTCGAGAAGTTCATCCGGGGGCGCATCGACAATTTCGTCTCGATCGCATCCCACGAGCTGCGGACACCGATGACGACGTTGGTGGGCTATTCCGAGCTGCTTCTCACGAACGAGCCGCCGGCTGAGGTGCGCCGCCAGTGGTTCCAGATGATCAACGCTGAGAGCAGGCGCCTGACGGAGATCCTCGACGATTTCTTGGACATCGCTCGCATCACCGCTGGCGACCCACAGTTGAACCTGCAGGGCGTGGCTCTGCCGCCGCTGGCCGCCGAGATGATCGCCGCGCCGGGGTTCGGTTCTCCGGACCACCAGATCGAGGTCGAGCCTGGCGAGGACATCCCCCGCGTGGTTGCCGACCCGGACAAGGTCAGGCAGGTCCTCGGCAACCTCTTGGACAATGCCATCAAGTACAGCCCCGGGGGCGGACGCATCTCCGTATCGTTCAAGGTGGACTCGCGGCGAGGCTGGGTCGTCACGTCCGTGAGCGACGCAGGCATCGGCATAGCTCCACGCGATCGCTCCCGGCTGTTCGAGATGTTCCAGCGGGTCCGGTCGGAGGAGACGTCGACCATCCGTGGGACCGGCGTTGGCTTGCACGTCGTCAAGTCCTTGGTGGAGGCGATGGGCGGAGAGGTCTGGGTACGAAGCAGGCGTCATCACGGGTCGACGTTCTCCTTTGCACTCGTGGCCCAGCAGGCCCCAAGCGGCACTCCCCAAGCCCCCGAACCGCATCAAGAACGGCGGCTACCTCACCGCGCCGGTCAGTAGCACCGCTGAGACGGCTGGCACGCGAGGGGCCTTGCGTTCGCCGCCGGGCGTCGTACGATGCGCCCTGCACGATGGTGCGAACCGGGGACGGGAACACCGCGGGGAGGTGGACCGATGGCGATACTCAAGCTCGAAGGACTCGTGCACGGCCACTACGAGTGCCGCTCGTTGGACGAGACGCTGCCGGTCTTCACGGACCTGCTCGCCGCCGAGGTCGTCGACCGCCGCGACGGCACGGCCGTCGTCAAGCATCCGAACACGGACTGGCTGCTCGTCGTCCACGAGGGCGGCCCCGACGCGCCGACCAAGCCCCACGGCAACCACTACGGCTTCCGCGTGGCGGACCACACGGAGATCGAGGCGGCGTGGAGCTACATCC
>JADFQE010000023.1 GCA_022561985.1 Chloroflexota bacterium | reverse complement strand
CTCGGACGCGGCTGGGGCCGCGGCGCTCGTGACGGCGGCGCACGACGCGCTCGGTGGGCTCGACATCCTCGTCAACAACGCCGGGATCACGCGGGACAATCTCGTCCTGCGCCTCAGCGAGGAGGACTGGGACGCCGTCCTCGACACGAACCTGAAGGGCGCGTTCCTGTGCACGAAGGCGGCCCTGCGCCCGATGCTGCGCCAGCGCTCGGGCCGGATCATCAACATGTCGTCGGTGGTGGCCGCGACCGGGAACCCCGGCCAGGCGAACTACGCCGCGGCGAAGGCCGGACTGATCGGCCTCACGAAGACGGTGGCCCGGGAGGTCGCCTCCCGCGGCATCACGGTGAACGCCGTTGCACCGGGCTTCATCTCCACTCGCATGGTCGATGCGATCTCCGAAGAGCAGCAGGGGCTCGTTCTGCAGCGCATCCCGCTCGCCCGCTTCGGCACGACCGCCGACGTCGCCGCCTGCGTCGCCTTCCTCGCCAGCGACGACGCGGGGTACATCACGGGGCAGGTGCTGGGGGTCGACGGGGGGCTCAGCCTCTAGTCGTCGACGGGCTCGGTGGCCAGCGCGTAGGCCGGCTCCGAGAGGGTGGCCGTGACGCCCGGGGCGCCGCTCACGTCGAAGACGCTCCCCACGCCCCCGCGCTTCTCGGCCACCAGCGCCAGGCCGCTCCACCCCCGGCCGGGGACGTCCGCGACCGAGGTGAGCGTGCCTGAGCGCGCACCGTCGGCCAGCAGGTCCACGCCAGCCTCCGCGGGGCCGGAGAGCGCGATGGACATGAGGCGGCGCTGGACCTTGCGGTAGGTCAGCAGCCGGGCGATGACCTCCTGGCCGGTGTAGCAGCCCTTGTCCTCGCTGATGGCACCGCGCAGCCGGCTCTCCAGTGGGTTGTTGGCTTCGCCGAACTCCCGCCCGTAGGCCGGCATCCCGTTGGCGATCCGGAACGCCTCCCACGCCTCCGCCGAGACGGGCGTCGCGCCCGCCGCGGCCAGCGCCGCGCGCACCGCATCGCCGTCCGCACGCTCGGCGATGACTTCGAAGCCATCCGCTCCGCCGGTCATCGTTCGCCAGAGCACGACGCTCGCGCCCGCGATGGTGACGTGCGCCACGCGGTCGAGCTCGGCCTCCGTCACGACGGGGCTGCCCGTGACGCCAGCCGCGGCCAGGACGCCTGCGGCACCGGGCCCGGCCAGCGTGAGCTGCGCCGTCTCGGCCGTGCGGTCGGCGACGGCGATGTCCTCGGCGAAGGTGTAGGTATCGAGCCAGTCGATGACGGCCTCCGCGCGGCCGGGGCTCGTCAGGCACAGCAGCGCGCCGTCGAGGGCGGCGAGGGCGAGCACGTCGATGACGCGCGCGTCGCCGTTGGTGAGCACGGTGAGGCGCGCATGGCCCTCGGGCAGCTCATCGAGCTGGTTGGTCGTGAGCCGGTTCAGGAGATCGAGGGCGTCGGCGCCCGTGATGCGCAGCCGCCCGACGTCGGAGCGCTCGGCGAGCCCCGCGCCATCGACGAGCGCACGGTACTCGGCGGCGAGGCCGCCCGCGTCGCGTATCAGGCCAGTGGTGGGATTCGCCATCGGGTGTCCCTGGTTCGCCTGGTGCCAAGGGCTGACGAGCGCTCAGGCGGCGGTGAGCCACCGGCGATGCGCCCCTTTTGTGGGTCAAGGGCAGTGCCCTTGTGCCCTGCTAAACGGAGAAAGAAGTGCCGCAGCCGCAGGCCTTCTTGGCGTTGGGGTTGTTGAAGACGAACCCCTTGCCGTTGAGGCCGCCGGAGTAGTCGAGCTCCGTGCCTGCGAGGAAGACGTAGCTCTTGCGGTCGACCGCGAGGGTCACGCCGTGCTGCTCGACGACCTTGTCGGTCTCCTCGGCGGACTCCTTGATGTCGAGGACGTAGGTGAGCCCCGAGCATCCGCCGCCCTTCACGGCGACGCGGAGCACGCCGGACTCGAAGCCCTGGGAGCGCATGAAGTCGCTGACGTGCTCAGCGGCGTTCTTCGAGATCGTGATGGTGAGCGGCTGTGGCTTTGCGGCGGTCGCCATGGGGAAACTCCATCCTCCGAGTCGTTGCCCACCATGATACCAGACCCACCGGATGGAGCGTCAAGGACGCTCGCGGCCACTCCAGGGCGCCGCTGCCTGCTCCGCGGCGCGTCGGGGCCCTCATCCGGCTCGTTGGTCTAGCTGGCCGCGACCTTCGGGGTTGCCGACCGGCACTGGTGCAGGTAGGCGGGGTTCCGGCCCTGCACGATGGGGAAGTACAGCTCCTGGAGCCGGCGGGTCACCGGGCCGGTGGCGCCGTCGCCCACGGGCCGGTGGTCGACGCTGCCGACGCCCTGGATGTGGGCGGCGGTGCCCGTGAGGAAGACCTCGTCGGCGGTGTAGAGCTCGCTCCGGTCGACGGGGCGCTGCTCGATCTTCAGGCCGAGCTCGTCCTGGGCGAGGTCGATGACGGTCGCTCTCGTGATCCCCGGCAGCACGTTGCTCTCGATGGTCGGCGTCGCGATGGTGTCGCCGTGGACCAAGAAGATGTTCTCGCCCGTCCCCTCGCAGACGTGGCCGTCCATGTTCAGCATGATGGCTTCGTCGAAGCCGCTGGCCAGCGCGTCGGTCTTCGCGAGGATCGAGTTCAGGTACAGCCCGGCCAGCTTGAAGCGGGGCGGCACCATGGTGTCGTCGATGCGGCGGTAGGAGGCCACGCAGCAGCTGATGGCACCGGATGAGTCGAGGTAGTTGCCGAAGGGCACCGCGAGGCAGAAGAAGCCGTCGGAGAGGGAGCGCAGGTTCAGGTTCGCGACCATCTCCTCCGACTTGAAGGCGACCGGCCTGATGTACAGGTCCTCCTGAAAGCCGCTGCGCTCGACGACCTCGATGGTGATCTGGCAGAGCTCCTCGACGCTGTACGGGAGGTCGATCCAGAGCATCTTGCAGCCCGTCATCATGCGCTCGTAGTGCTCTTTGAGCTTGAAGATGTACGTCTTGCCGGCGTCTTCGTTCCAGTTGCCCCGCAGCCCCTCGAACACCGCCGTCCCGTAGTGGAGGGCGTGCGTCATGATGCCGACCTTGGCCTGATCGAGGGGGAGGTATTCGCCGTTCAGGAACGCCACTGAGGAGGCCATGACACTCCCACCCACGCGCTTTGAGGTCCCACCGCCGCCGCCCTCGACGAGCGCGGGGCCGGTGGGGGAGCCCCCGCGGCGCTGCGCGCCACGAACGAGGCCACGGCCAATTATCCGCAACCTCCTGGGGCGGTGTCAATCGCGCTCGGTGGCCACCCACCAGGTGGAGCCGTCCGTGGTCACCTCGATGGTCCCCTGCCGCGCGGTCTCGAAGATGCGTCCTTCGCCGGCGTAGCCACCCACCCGCTCGATCACGAGCGCCGACGGGTGGCCGAGGGTGTTCTCCGCGCCCGCGGAGACGACCGCGATCGACGGCGCGACCGCTTCGAGGAACGCTGCGCCGGTCGAGGTCTCGCTGCCGTGGTGCCCCAGCTTCAGCACCGCCGCCCCGACGTCCGCACCGCGCTCCAGCATCAGCCGCTCGCCGCCCTCGAAGAGGTCGCCGGTGAAGAGCAGCGCCGCCTCCCCGAGCCGCACGCGGAGGACGAGCCCGTTGTTGTCGACGTCGGAGGCCGTTCCCACGAGCGGCGGGGACGGCGGGTTCAGCACCTCCACCGTGACGCCGTCGGTGAACTCCACCACCATCCCCTCGACGCCCTCGTGGACGCTCACTCCCAGCGCGTCCAGCTCCCGCCGCCAACCGTCGTCTTCGCCCGGCAGCACCGGCGGCACGACGAGCCGCCCGATGCGGCCGCGCCGGGCCAGCTCCAGCAGACCGTCCATGTGATCGCGGTGCGGGTGCGTGAGGAACGCGACGTCGATGCGCTGTCGGCCGGGGGGCAGCGCGGCGTCGATGAGCGGTATGGCGACCCGTGGGTCCCCGCCACCGTCGATGAGCACCGATGCCCCATCCGGCGTGATGATAAGCGTGGCATCGCCCTGCCCAACGTCCAGGAAGGAGACGTGCAGCAGACCGTCGGGGCGCCCGGCAGCCGCGAGCCACAACGTCCCCGCAAGCACCGCGATCAGCGCGACGAGCCCCCAGGCGTCGGCCCTGCGCCGGGGGCCGCGCCAGAGCGCGGTGGCGAGGCCGCGCGCTGCTCCCGCCCACCGGCCGCGGTGGAGCAGCGCCAGCACCGCGAACATCGCGGCGTAGGCCGCCCACGCCCACGGCGCCGTGACGAAGTCGACCTGCGCAACGCCGCCTGGGATGCGGCTGACGACGGCGGCATCGAGCAGGACGAGGCCACCGGCTCCCGCGACCACCAGGCCGGCCGCATCGGCCAGCGGCGGCGCGACGACGCCGAGCGCCGCGGTGAGCACGCCGGCCACGAGCAGCAGCGGCAGTAGCGGGAGGGCGATCAGCGTGGCGGGGATGCCGAGCAGCGGCACCTGGTGGAAGTTGAGCGCGACGAGCGGCAACGAGCCCGTCACGGCGCCCGCCGAGACGAGGAGGGCGGCGGCCACCGACCTTGCACCACGCAGGGAGAGGGCACGCATCCCAGCCTCGCCGCGACCCACGGACGGGAGGTTGCCCTGCGCCCAGCGCGCGAGGGGCAGGCCCATCACGATGACGCCCAGCATCGCGGTGAAGCTGAGCTGGAAGGAGCGGTCCCAGAGCGCCGCCGGGCTCCACGCCAGCAGCACGAGGGCCGCGAGCCCGAGCGCGTTGAGCGGCGCGGTCAGGCGCCCGGTGGCGAGCGCGAGCAGGTACGCCGAGCCCATCGCTCCGGCGCGCACGGCGGACGGGGGCGCACCCGCCAGCGCTATGTAGACCCACAGCACGACGATGGGCACGGCGAGGTAGAGCCCTCGGCGGCGGCCGAGGAGCGACGCCGACGCGAGGAGCGACAGCCCCAAGAGCACGCCCACGTGCAGCCCGGAGACCGCAAGGAGGTGGGCCATGCCCGCGTCGCGGAAGTCGCTCGCCACGCTCGGCGGGACCGACCCGCGCAGGCCCAGGAGCAACGCGCGCGTGAGCGCGGCCTGCGGCTCCGCCACGTGGCGCTCGATGGCCTCGGACGCTCTGGTGCGAGCCGCGTGCACCGCGCCCAGCACGCCGCCGCCGCTCGCGGGCTCGACGCCGGTGACCGACGCGCGGCTGAGCTGCGAGCCGATCCCCCGCGCCGCCAGGTGCTCCCGGTAGTCGAACGCCCCGATGGAGGGCGGAGCGTCGAGCAGCCCACGCAGCGTGACGAGGTCGCCGTGGGCGATGAAGGGATGGCTGCGGTCATCCGCTGGCTGGATGCTCGCATCGGCCCACACCTGCACCGCCCCGGTGGCCGGCCGCCAGGTCCCGTCGCCCCGCACGGCCTCGGCTTCGAGCCGGAACCGGACCTGGGTGCCCACGAGCTCTGCGACGCCGTTCACGGTGCCCCGGAGCTCGACCTCCTGGCCGTGGAAGCGCGGCAGCAGGTCGAGCGCCGTGGGCTCAAGCAGACCGGGCCCCCCGCGCAGGACGCCGAGAAGCACGCCGGCGACCACGAGCAGCGGCAGACCGACGCGGAGCCCGCCCGAGCGCGCGAGCACCCAGGCGCCACCCACGGCCGCGAGCAGCAGCAGGAGCGCCAGGCCCGGCACGGCCCAGACCGAGCCGAGGAAGAGACCGAGGACGACGCCGAGGGCGAGCCACGCTAGCGGCACGAAGCGCTCACTCCCCGACCGTGATCAGCGGCCGGAGCCGCTCGTACGTGGCGGGGCCGATGCCGCGGACCCCCATGATCTGGTCGGTGCGAGCGAAGGGGCCGTTGGCCTCGCGGTAGGCGACGATGCGCTCCGAAAGGACCGGCCCGATCCCGGGCAGCGCCTCGGCCAGCTCGATGGGCGAGGCGGCGTTGATGTCGACGAGGAGCTCCACGCCGTCGACGCGGGCGGCGCTCGCCACGCCCGGTGCGTCGCCGGGGACCGTGATCTCGATCCCCGGTGCGCCACGCGGCATGGCGATGAGCCATGCCCCACCTGCGGCAACCGCCAGCGTCATGAACAGCAGCGATGTCCGGTAGACCGGCCGCTCGAACATGTCCCTCCCCCCAGGGCAGCCCGGCGACCCTACCACACGCCCCGGCGGCACGGGCCACACGCCCCGGCGGCGCAGGAACGGCGCTAGGGGGGTGGGGCAGCGCTGAGGCGGCGCGCGAGGGCGGCGGGCGAGGCCATCAGCAGCGTGAGAGGGACCATCAGCCCGCCGGTCGCAACGAGCGCCCAGATGGCGATGCGGTAGCTGCCGCTCAGGTCGAAGACGATGCCCATGAACAGCGGGCCGGCCACGCCCGCGGCGACCGCGCCCCCCTGGAGCAGACCCACCACGGGGCCGATCGCCCGGGTGCCGAACATGACGCTGCCCAGGGCTCCGCGCAGCGGGATGCTGCTCCCCAATCCAACGCCGAACAGCGCGACGAAGGGCAGCGTGCCGAGCACGGAGCGGACGTCGACGAGCTGGAGGTAGACGAAGGACAGCGCCATCATCGCCGCGACGCCGGCCAGGAGGAACCGGTAGTCGCTGCGGTCCAGCAGGTACCCGGCGCCGATCCGGCCGATCCCGCTGATGACGAACACCAGGGTCAGCGAGACGGCCGCACCCTGCGGCGAGAGCCCGATGTCCTGGACGAAGTAGGGGATGTGGTGCACCTGGAACCCGGAGTTCACGGCGAACACGCCGCCCAGGTACCCCATCAGCAGCCAGAAGTCTCTCGTCCGCACCACGTCGTGCAGCCGGAGTCCGGGGTCGTGACGCCGGCCCGCGCCCCCGGGTGGCAGCGCAGTCTCGCGATCCGGCGCGGGGTCGCCGTCGGGGCGGAGCCCGTAGGCTTCGGGGCGCTCGCGCGCGACGGCGCTGATGAGCGAGATGAGGACGAGGGTGATGAGCCCCCAGCCCACCAGGACGGCCCGCCAGCCGTAACTCTCCTCGAGGGAGGTGTTCACGATGACGAAGGGCGAGCCGAAGATCGGGCCGAGGACCGCGACGCCCATGGCGATGCCGCGCTTGCGGCGGAACCAGCGCGCGAGGACGACGGGCCAGGTGACGGCGTGGCTGGCGCCCGATGCTCCCAGCGAGACGACGATGAACGAGCCGAAGAACATGACGATGTTGGTGGAGAGGCCGAGGCCGATCAGACCGGCCGAGACCAAGACGGCGCTCACCCGCAGGATCCAGCGGGCGCTGACCTTGTCCAGCAGGAACCCGACCGCCGGACTGACGATGCCCGATTCGAGCTGGCGCAGGGACATGGCCGCGGAGATGACCGATCGGTTCCAGCCGAAGTGCCGCTCGATGGGCAGGAACAGCGCGCTGAAGCCTTGGAAGTAGGCAGCCGAGAGCAGCGCGTTGGTGAGGATGCTCCCGGCGACGATGTACCAGCCGAAGAAGACGCGCGGGCGGCGGGCGGGCGGGACGGTATCGGCCAAGCGGCGCTCCAAAACGGACGGGCGGACGGACGGGTGAGCTGGGGAGTCCCACAATGCTATGCGACGACGCCCCGCGACGGAAGCGGCGGCGTTTGCGGACATCCGCCCTCATCATCCAGAATGAAGCCCCAAGCCCGAGCGTTCACCCCCGTGTGCGCCCACACCAGCCCACACCAGGAGGCCCCCCGTGGCAGACATCGACGACATCACACCGGCGCTCGCGCGCCAAGGCACGGTGGTCTTCACGACCTACCGCCGCGACGGCATGCCCCAGCAGACCCTGGTCTCCGCGGGACGGTTCGAGGACGGCGTCGCGTTCACGACCCGCATGCGGAACGCCAAGTACCACAACCTGAGGCGCGACCCGCGCTGCGCGATGATGCTGCTCGCGGATGGCTTCCGGGGCTACGCCGTGCTCGACGGCGAGGCCGAGGTCCGCAGCCCGGAGACGGCCGAGCCCGAGCAGCTGCGCCTGGACCTGCGGGCGGTCTACACGGCAGCGGCCGGGCGCGAGCACCCGGACTGGGCCGAGTACGACGCGGCGATGGCCGAGCAGGGGCGCGCCGTGATCCTGCTGCGGCCCACCCGCATCGTCGTCCAGGGGCTGGGGTAGTCCGGCGCTAGAACGCCACCTCTTCGAGCACTATCTCGAAGGTCAGCCGCTCTCCCCCGCGGTCCACGGTGACCGAGACGGTGTCTCCGATGCGGTAGCCGGTCAGGAAGCGGCTCACGAGCTCGGCGGTCGAGGCGACGGGCGTGCCGTCGACGGCCACGATGACGTCGTCGACCTCTATCCCGGCGCGCTCGGCCGGCGCGCCCGCCACGAGGCCCAGCACGAGCACGCCTTCGTCGACGGCGAGGTCCCGTTCGGCGGCGAGGATCGGCGTCACGTCGGCGATGCTCACGCCCATGCGCGGGCGCACCATCCGGCCGTTCTCGATGAGCTGGCGCGAGACAGGGATGGCCGTGCGCATGCTGATGGCGAAGCCGATGCCGTCCGCCTCCTGGCCGCTGCTGAGCCGGCCGCGGATGATCGCGGTGTTGATCCCGATCACCTCGCCCCGGAGGTTGAGCAGCGGGCCGCCGCTATTGCCGGGGTTGATGACGGCGTCGGTCTGCACGAGGTCGCGGAGCTGCACGTCACCGTCGAGGGTCAGCGAGCGGCCCTTGGCGCTCACGACGCCCACGGTGACCGACCCGGCGAAGCCGAGGGGGCTGCCGATGGCGATGACCCACTCGCCGATGCGGGTGGCATCGGTGTCGCCAAGGGCCAGCGGGGCGAAGTCGGCGACGCCGTCCAGGTCGACCTTCAGGACCGCGAGGTCTGTCTCGGGGTCCCTGCCGACGACCTCGGCGGGGAGACGCTCCCTGCTCGAGAGCGCGATCTCGATACTCGTCGCGTCCTCGACGACGTGGTTGTTGGTCAGCACGTGGCCGGCGTCGTCGAAGAAGAAGCCGGAGCCCTGCGCCGAGGTTATGCTGGTCCGCCCGAAACGGTCCGTCCGCTCGATCTTGACCAGCACCTGCACGACGGCCGGCATGACCCGCTCGACGACGCTCGCTATGTCCGGGAGGGCCTGCGGCCCGAGCGACGGCTCGGCCGTCGGACCCGGCGTCGCGCCGCCGCCCGAGCCGTCGCCCGGGCCGGCCACAGGCTGGCCCGCGGCCTCCGTGGGCGTCGGCGCCAGACTCGGCGTCGGGCTCGCCGTTGGAGTGGCGGTCGGCGCCGCGGTACACGCCGCGAGCCCCAGCGCGAGCGCTGAGACGACGGCGGCGGCGACCAGATTCTTTAGCTTGTTCCACATGGTATGAGCTCCGAACACCACCGGCGCTCCGGATGCACGGGACGACCCGCGCCTCGGAGCCGACCCACTCTCTCTCTATACGATGCAGCGGACGGAGCGTCAGGCGCGCTGGAGCTCTCCGATCACCGCTTTCTGCACCTCGGCGAGCCGGCCGATGCCCGACTCCGCCAGCGCTAGCATCTGCTCCATCACCGCCTTGGAGAAGGGCTTGTCCTCCCCCGTCCCCTGCACCTCGACGTACTCGCCCGTGTCGGTCATCACCACGTTGAAGTCGACCTGCGCGCGGTAGTCCTCGTCGTAGCAGAGATCGAGCATGACCTCGCCGCCAACGACGCCAACGCTGGTCGCGACGACCGCGCCGTTCAGCGGGACGTGGTGCAGGACGCCCTGGCGGACCATGCCGAGCAGCGCCTGGTAGAGCGCGACGTACGCGCCCGTGATGGCCGCGGTCCTCGTGCCGCCGTCGGCCTGGATCACGTCGCAGTCGAGGGTGATCGTCCGCTCGCCCACCTTGCCCAAGTCGGTGATGGCGCGCAGCGACCGGCCGATCAGCCGCTGTATCTCCATCGTGCGCCCGCCGGTGGCGCTGCGCTCCCGTGACGTCCGCGAGAGGGTGGAGCGCGGCAGCATGCCGTATTCGGCGGTGATCCAGCCCTTGCCCTGCCCGCGCAGGAACGACGGGACGCGCTCCTCCACGCTCGCGGAGCAGATCACGCGTGTCTTCCCGACCTCGACCAGCACCGACCCCTCGGCGAACTCCTGGAAGCCGGGTGTGATCGTCGTGGGGCGGAGCTCGTCATTGGCCCTGCCGTCGATACGCGCCATGGGGGTTCCTCGCTTGGGGGTACGGGCTGGTTCGTGCACCCCAGTATAACGGCGGCGCCGCGGCGGCCGGCCCCGTTACTGGTCGAACACGGTTTCCGAGTAGGGTCCCACGTCGATGAACGCCTCGATCACGCTCGGGCCGTCGCGATCGAACGCCCACTCCAGGGCGCTGCGGAGCGCGGCCTCGTCGCGCACACCCCGCACCGGCACGCCGAAGTAGTGCGCTGGCGGCTCGGGCAGCTCCGGCGCCCCGCCCAGGAGCGCCGCCGAGGAGCCGTACCCCAGGCGCTCCTGCTTCACCTTCATGAGCCCCAGCCAGCCGTCGTTGAGCACGACGGTCGGGACCTCCAAGCCGAGCCGGGCAGCCGTCGCGAGCTCGCCGACGGTCATCTGGAAGCAGCCGTCGCCGATGAGCGCAAGCACCGTGCGCTCGGGGTGCGCCAGCTTGGCCGCATACGCCGCCGGCATGCCGTAGCCCATGGACGACCAGCCATTGGTCGAGACGGCGGTGTGCGGGAGGTCCGTCGACCATTGCGCTGCGATCTGGTGCGTGTGCGCGCCGACGTCGTAGGTGAGGATCGCGTCGGCCGGCAGCACGTCGCGCAGCACGTCGATGACGTGGTACGCGGCCATGCTGGCGGTTGGCGGACGGAGCGCGGACGCCAGCGCCTCGCGGTGCGCGCTCCACTCGGCTGCGTCCCAGCGGTTCGGGACGGGGTCGAGCGCTGCGAGCGCGTCGAGTGTCGCGTCGAGCCCGCCCACCCCCTCGTACACGACGTTCGCGTCCGTGCCGGGCTGCACCGGCTCGGTGCTCAGGTGCACCACCGGCGTCTGCCCCGCCCACTCCTCGTAGTCGATCTCGACGGGGTCGAAGCCGACGGCGATCAGCAGGTCGGCCCGATCGATCATGCGCTGGACGTCGGTGCGGCGAGCGCGGCCCATGACGCCGAGGCACGCCGGATGGCTCTCCGGTAAGAAGCCCTTGGCGTGCATCGTCGTGACGAAGGGGAGGCGCTGCGTCTCGATGAAGCGCAGGAGGCGGCCGGGAGCGGCGGAGCGCGTGAAGGTCAGCCCGGCGACGACCAGCGGGCGCTCGGCCGCCTCCAGCAGCCGCCGGACCTCCGCGGCTGCGTCTGCGGGAGGGGCCGGCTGGCGTGCGGCGTCAGCGTGCTCTGGGCGCGGCCGGCGCCCCTCGGCGCTGGAGGCCTCCGCCAACGCGACGTCCTCGGGAAGCTCCAGGTGGACGGGGCCCGGCGGCTCGGTCACGGCCAGCGTGAGCGCCCACGCGATCCCCTCGGCGACGCCCCTCTCCCCCAGCCCATCCTTGGGCCCATCCTCGGGCCCATCCCCCAAGCGGGCCGAACCCTTGGTCAGCGGCGCGAAAAGCGCCTGGTGGTCGATGAGCATCTGCGTCCGGCGGCCGAGCTTGGCTCTCGCGTAGGTGCACGTGATGGCGAGCACCGGCGAGCGGTCCAGCCACGCGCCGCCCACGCCCGTCGCCAGGTTCGTCGCCCCCGGCCCCACCGTCGAGACGCACACGCCGGGAACGCCGGTGAGCCGCCCGACGGCCTCGGCCATGAACCCGGCGGAGGTCTCGCTGGCCGTCAGCACGTAGTCCACGCCGGTGCTGCGCCGCAGCGCCTCGATCAGCGGCAGCACGGGGCCGCTGGGCACGCCGAAGACCCAGCGCACGCCCGCGCGCTCGAGCATGCCCACGATGAGCTCGGCGTTGTTCAACGGCTGCTCACGTGCCGAGCTGCACCGGGTCGACGGCTTGTTGGAGCGTCCGGATGATGGACATGGCCGTCAGCTTGCCCGTCTTGGGGTTCTCGCCAGGGATGTTCTCGATGTGCACGCGCAGCAGGCCGAACTCGCCCTCGATCTCGATGTCGTGGCAGTTGCGCTCCAACCCCGGCACGGCAACCATCTCGACCGTCGTGCGGTCGGGGCCGATGCCGGCGAAGCTGACGGCCGCCGATACGTTCAGGTTGTTCGGGAACCCGGCGCAGGCTTCGCGCGCCGAGCCGGAGAAGATCTCCTGCTCCTCCGTCATGCCCCACAGGTCGATCTCGTGCTCCACCACATACGGCGCGCCGTCCAGGGCCGCGGGCGGCTTGCGCGAGACCATCGTGACGTGGTCGACCTCCCCCACGCACGCCGCCTTGATCCCGTCGAGGCCCGCGATGGCACCCGATGGCACGAGCAGGCGGCAGCCGGTCTCGCGCGAGCGGTCCATCACCTCCGGGTGGTCCAGCAGCGCGCCCACACTGATGAGCATGAGCGTCTTGCCCGCATCGAACACGTCGCGGGCGAGCTCCGGCACGACGTGGGGGCCCGCGGCCTCGACGACGATGTCCGCACCCGCGATGAGCTCGTCGCGGCTCAGGTATCGCACCGGCGTTGCGAGGGTGCCCAGGAACGCACGCGCTTTGTCCGCGTCACGGCTGGTGACGCCGGCGACGGTCATATCGAGCGCGCCGCCGTCGACCGCCCGGAGGATGGCCCGTGCGATGGCCCCGCAGCCGACGATGCCGATGGAGCTCTTCGCCATGGCGCTCCTACCACCCGACCGATGCGAGGAACCCGAGCACCGCGTCGTTGAACGCATCGGGCGCCTCGAAGTACACGGAGTGCCCGGCTCGCGGCACGACGACGAGGTTCGAGCCGGCCACGAGCTGCTGGAAGACCGCGAGCTGCGCGGGCGGCAGCAGGACGTCCTCCTCGCCGACGAGGAAAAGCACGGGGACGCCCGTGGCGGTGAGGTCCTCGGCGCTCACCTTGCGGGAGACGCTCCCACCCAGGTTGCCGCGGTTCGCGGCATTGAAGCTCGCGATCGCGGCGTAGAGCTGGGTGCGCTCGGGCTCGCGCTCGAGGAACGTCCGGCCGAGCACGCGCTCGGGCTGCGGGAGGTCTTTGGTGCGCTTGCGGACGCCGTCCATGGCCGCCTTGAGCTCGGGCGGCTCGTCGATCCCGACCAGCGTGTCCGCGAGGACCAGCGCGCTCACGCGCTCTGGATGGCGCACGGTGAACCCGGAGCACGTGCCGCCGCCCATGGACTGGGCGACGAGCGCGGCCCGCTCGATACCCAGATGGTCCATCAGCCCCTCGAGGTCGTCGACGAACCGGGAGCGTCCCTCTCCGGCGGGGTCGTCGTGGGAGTTGCCGAACGCGCGGTGGTCGAAGGTGAGCACGGTGTAGCGTTGCCGGAAGCGGGGGACCTGACCGTGCCACGATGCGTGGTTGCCGCCGATCCCGTGGGCGAAGACGACCACGGGGCCCGAGCCTTCCACCTCGTAGTAGAGGTCTATGCCGTTCACCGGAGCTGTGGGCATGGGCGTTCCTCCCGCTCCTGGGAAGCTACTTCTCGTTGCCTGCGTCGAGCCAGGCGATGTACTCGGCCATGCCCGTCTCGACCGTGTAGGCCGGCTCGAAGCCGAGCTCGGTCTTGATGCGCGATACGTCCAGGTGGTTGTCTTCCTTGTAGCGCGGCCCCCTCCCTTCGTCCAGCGGGATCTGTGCGCCGGGCTTGACCGCCCTGGCGGCGTCCGCCAGCCGGCGAACGGGGATGGGCTCCCCCCCGCTCACGTTGTAGATCCGGTGCTCCAGCTCCGGGGCGAGCTGCACGCGCACGATCCCCTGCGCCGTGTCCTTGACGTAGCACAGGTCGTTGGTGTCCTCGGCGTGCGGCGCGCCGCCGCGGGCGCTCGAGAAGTCGGGCTCGACGCCGCGGAACGCTGCGTGGGCGAACTTGGAGGGCAGGTTGACCATGGAGTGGTAGAGGGGCCCCCAGATGCCGCCGATGCGCAGAGCGACGACGTCGATCTCCGCACGCGTGCCGTAGTGCAGGGCGAGGATCTCCCACGACTTCTTGAAGGCCTCGGTGGGGTTGCCCGACTCCACCGGCAGCGGCTGGTCCTCGCGGAACGGACCCTTGGGCAGGCTCGCGTAGACGGCAACCGAGCTCGCGAAGCTGAGGCGCGCCACGCCCGCTTCGCGCGCCGCTTCGAGCACGCCGATCAGGCCGTCCATGTTGACCCGGTAGTCGCCCGCGGCATCGAGCGCGCCGAGGCCGGGGACGGCCAGGTGCACGATGTGGTCGGCCTTGTGCTTGAGCGCAAGGTCCTTGATGACGCTGCCCTGGGAGACGTCGGCCTTCTCGACGATGACGCGCTTGCCGTACTCGTCCTTGATGAAGTCCGGCTCGCGCCACGTCTGGTACCACGTGATGACGACGTCCTGCCCCGCATCGAGGAAGGCCCGGGCCGTATGCAGGCCGATGAACCCCATGCCGCCCGTGATGAGCACGGTCACCGCACACCTCCCGCTGGCGCTTGTCTACTACCTCGCTCATCCGCGCTGGGGCGCGGATGGCTCACAAGCGAACTACTACCTCGCTCATTCACGCTTGGGCGCGCGGATGGCTCACAGCTAAACCGCGCCCAAGAACGCGGGCAGGGTAGCGCATCCGGCGGGCCGGGGCTAGGCGCGCTGCACGCCGAGCGTGAGCCCCACGCCTTCCACGTCTTGGCGCTCGACGTGCGCCCCGGCCGGCGCGGGCCCGGTGTGCACGGCCTCGCTCAGCGTCTCGGCGCGCACGTACGCGTCGTGGGCGGCGAGGACGGCCGCGAAGGCGGCGGTCGCGCCGTCCACGTAGGTGACGATGCGGTCCTCGATCTCGAACCCCGCGGCCTTCCGCATGTTCTGGATGCGGTGGACCAGCTCCCGCACGAGCCCCTCGGCTTCGAGCTCCGGCGTCAGCGTCGTGTCCACGGCCACGATGAGACCGCCGGGAGCTTCGGCTGCCGACACGAGCCCCGGGCGGTCCTCGGCGTCGACGAGCAGGTCGCCGGATCCGAGCTCGAAGCCACCGACCGTTACCGTGCCGCCGCGCGAGGCCGCGGCAAGCTCGGCGGCGTCCGCGGCCTCGATGGCGGCGCGGACCGCGCCCATGCGGTCGCCGTACTTCGGGCCCAGCACCGGGAGGTTCGGGCGCACGCGCAGCGTCACCAGATCCTCCTCGGACACGCCCTCGACCGCCTTGACGTTGAGCTCATCGAGGATCTGCGTCTGCACGAGCGGCAGCAGCTCGACCTCGTCCGGCCGCAGGCGCACGAGCACGCGGGCGAGCGGCTGGCGGACCTTGATCCCGCTCTTGGCCCGCGCTGCGCGGCCCAGGCTCGCCACGCGCATCGCCAGGCGCACGGCGCGCTCCAGCCGCTCGTCGACCAGCGCGGGCTCAGCCTCAGGGAAGTCCGCGAGGTGCACGCTCTCCGGCGAGCCCGCGGGCGCGAGGTTCTTGAACATCGCGTCGGCCACGAAGGGCGTGAGGGGGGCCATCAGCCTGCTGAGCGTGCTCAGGCAGGAGTACAGCGTGACATACGCCCAGGTCTTGTCCTCGTCGCTCTCAGGCCCTTCGACGCTGCCCCGGACAGGCTTCCAGAAGCGGCGGCGGCTCCGGCGGACGTACCAGTTCGAGAGGCCGTCGACGAACTCCTCGATGCGCCGTCCCGCGTCGGTGGGGTTGTAGGCGTCGAGCTGCTCCCCGACCTCGCGCACCAGGTCGTTGAGCTCGGAGACGATCCAACGGTCGAGCTCGGCCGGCGGCGCCTCCGCGAGCGCGGGCCCGCCGACCGGGCCGCTCCAGAACGAGGCGTGGGCGTCGGGGTCGAAGCCGTCGATGTTCGCGTAGGTGACGAAGAAGCTGTAGGTGTTCCACAGCGTCAGCAGGAAGCGCCGGACCGTCTCCTGGACGAGGTCGGCCGAGAAGCGCCGCGCCACGCCGGCGGGCGCGGCGGTGAAGAGGGACCAGCGCAGCGCGTCGGCGCCGTGAGCGCGGATCACCTCCCACGGGTCCACGACGTTCCCCTTGGACTTGGACATCTTCTCGCCGTTGCCGTCGAGGATCAGGCCGAGGACGATGCAGTTCCGGTAGGGCGACCCGCCGGTGATGAGCGTGCTCAAAGCCAGCAAACTGTAAAACCAGCCACGGGTCTGGTCCACCGCCTCGGTGATGTAGTCCGCCGGGAACAGAGGGCTGTCGATCAGCGCCCGCGGGCCGTCCAGCGTGAGGGGCGCACCGCCGGGGCCGTCCACCGTGACCGGGTAGGCCCACTGGGCGAAGGGCATCGCGCCGGAGTCGTACCAGGCGTCCAGCACCTCGGGCACGCGCTTCATGGCGCCGCCGCACTGCGGGCAGACGAGCTCCACCCGGTCGACGAAGGGCCGGTGCAGGTCCAGCCCGTCCAGCAGACCGGCGGTCTCGGGGGTCGCGTGCTCCGCAAGCTCGGCCTCGCCGCCGATGCAGCTCGCGTGGCCGCAGCCATCGCAGCGCCAGATGGGCAAGGGCGTGCCCCAGTAGCGCTCGCGGGAGACGGCCCAGTCGACGTTGTTGCGGAGCCATTCGCCGAACCGCCCCTCCTTGATGTGCTCGGGGTACCAGTTGATGGCCTGGTTCGCCGCCAGCAGCTCGTCCTTCTTGGCCGTGGTCTGGATGTACCAGGTGTTCTTCGCGTAGTAGAGGAGCGGCGTCCCGCACCGCCAGCAGAACGGGTAGGTGTGGTGGATGGTCTCGCGCCGCAGCAGCAGGCCGCGCGCGTCCAGGTCGGCGATGAGGTCGTCGTCGGCCTGCTTCACGAACTTGCCACCGCCCGGAAACCCCTCCTGCAAGATGCCGCGCGGGTCGACGGTGTGCCTGGTCTCGAAGCCGTGGGCCTTGGCGAGCTCGGCGTCCTCGGCGCCGTAGGCCGGCGCGATGTGCACGAAGCCGGTGCCGTCGCCCGTGGTCACGT
This sequence comes from Chloroflexota bacterium, assembly GCA_022561985.1. Lineage (GTDB taxonomy): Bacteria > Chloroflexota > Dehalococcoidia > Lucifugimonadales > Australimonadaceae > JADFRC01. The sequence continues at coordinate 13,328 of JADFQE010000023.1, read as the reverse complement.
AGTCCGCAGGCAGCACCCGGTACCAGCCGTCGCCTGCCTCGGCGTGCGGGTAAGGCGGGTCGTAGAACACGCCCTCAAGCTCCGCGCCGGTGAAGCGCTCCACGACCGTCCAGCCGTCCCCCACCACGCTCTCGACAAGCGCGGCGGCGAGCAGCAGCCGCTCGCCGCCCGGGCCGCCGACCAGCACGTACTCCTCGCGGGGCGCCACGGCGACGGCGGTATTCGCGGTGAGCGTCCACGGCGTGGTCGTCCAGACCACGAGCGCCGGACGCTCGCCCGCCCAGGCGCCGTCGCGGTGCCCGAGCCGCGCGAGCACGCCGGCATCCGCGGTCCCCTGCCGCTCGGCGAGCGGGAAGCGCACGTAGACGGACGGGTCGGGCGTGTCCTCCCTGTAGCCGAGCGCGACCTCGTGCGAGCTCAGGCTGGTGACGCAGCGCGGGCAGTGCGGCGTAACCCGGTACGCCTCGTAGATGTAGCCCTGGTCCCAGAGCTGCTTGAACACCCACCAGCCGGTGGAGATGTAGCTGTTGTCGGAGGTGACGTAGGCGTCGTCCATGTCCAGCCAGACGCCCACCCGCTCGGTCATGGCCTCCCACTCCTTCACGTAGCGGAAGACGCTCTCACGGCAGCGGCGGTTGAACTCCTCGATGCCGAACCGCTCGATCTCGCTCTTGGTGGAGAACCCCAGCTCCTTCTCGATCTCCAGCTCGACGGGGAGCCCGTGGGTGTCCCAGCCGCCGCGGCGCACGGGCCGGAAGCCGCGCATGGTCTTGTAGCGGAGGATGACGTCCTTGAAGGCGCGCGAGAGCACGTGGTGGATGCCGGGGCTGCCGTTGGCGGTCGGCGGGCCCTCGTAGAAGACGAACGTCTGGGCGTCGGCGCGCAGGCGGTCGACGGCACCGAAGGTGTCGTTCTCCCGCCATGCTTCGAGGACGGCTTCCTCCAGGGCGGGGAAGTCCACCCGGCTCGTCACCGGCTCGAAACGCTTCTTCTCGCTGACCACCGGCCGCTACTCCATCCAGCCCAAGACTGCTGCCCTCCGCACGCCACGCGCACTCAGGATGCCGTGGAAGAGGTCGCCCGAATAAAAAAACCCGTCCGATCCAGCGGACGGGCTCGATGCGACCCGCGGTACCACCACCATTCCCCTGCGCGGCGTCACCGCCTACTCGTCTCCGTCATGGCCGCTCCGCCGATAGTAGCCGCCCCCCCCTCCCCCCGTCAACAAGGGCACAGCCCTTGACCCACAAAAGGGGCGCGACGTCGGTGGCCGGACGGCCCCGAACTGCGTAACCACGCCAACGGACGGCGAGCGCTCAGCGTCGGTCGCTTGGAGCGGCGGCCGGCGCGAGCGAGTGGGTCCAGGGCTGTGCCCTGGTGGGTCCGGGGCTGTGCCCTGGTGGGTCAAGGGCTGTGCCCTTGACCTGCGCGGCGGAAGCGGATCAGGACGGCGGCGGGGCCTAGCTGGATCGTGACGAGCCAGACCCAGCGGAGCGTCTGCTCGGCCACGGCTGCCAGTGACAGCTCGCCGCGCAGGAGAGGGCCCTCCCAGCTCGCGATGAGTCCGTGGGCGAATGCGAGGGCGGCGATGGCGAGGGCCGGCTTCCACGCCTCCTCGTCCGGCGTCTCGACGAGCCGGCGGGCCAGCCAGACGAGCGCCGTTATCTCGGCGACGGCGCGGGCGCCTGCCAGGAGGGTGAAGAACGAGGCGCTGGCGATGGGTGTGGCGACGTCCGCCTCGAAGATGGGGAACCGGGTGGCCTGCGTGAGGACGAAGAAGGCGACGAAGGCGATGGCCAGCTTCGCGCTGTCGCCGGCCACGACCACGGCGATGCCCAGGACGAGCAGGTAGACGAAGCCGTAGGCGATGATGACCGCGATCCCGAGGCTGGCATCAGGCGTGCCCCCGAGGAACCCAGTGGTCAGCATCAAGATCGCGCCCTGACCGGCGGGCAGCCATGTGAGCATGGCGACGGGGAGGTTGGACCGGAGCGCGTACATCGAGGCCGCGATCACCAGCGCGAGCAGGACGATGGTGGGCGGCGCGAGGGTCCCGAAGACGCCGGGCACGCCGAGGGCGCGCCACGGCCAGCTCACGAACGAGGCGGCGAGGAGGATGACGAAGGGCAGCGCGAGGGTGAAGGCCAGCCGCTCGCGCCGGATGACGCCGAGGCGTGGGGGAGGCTGCGCGCCCATGTCCTTGCCCTTAGCAGCGCTCAGCCGGGGGGCTAGCGGTTCCCCGGCTGGGGCTCGTCGTCATCGTCGTCGTCATACTCATCGCGCCGCAGCTCGTTGCCCGGCTGGGGCTCGTCGTCATCGTCGTCGTCGTCGTCATCGGCAACGACCAACCGTTCGTTGCCGAGCTGGGGCCCATTGTCATCGTCATCGTTATCTTCTTCAGCATCGAGCTGCGGCTCGTTGCCCGGCTGGGGCTCGTCGTCGTCGTCGTCGTCGGCATCGAGCTGCGGCTCGGCGCCCGGCTGGGGCTCATCGTCGTCGTCGAACTGCGGTCCGTCGTCCGTCTGCGGCTCGTCGCGCTCGGGCTGCGCCTGGGCGGGACGGCGGCCTCGGCGCCCTCCGGCGCGGGTGGGGCTGCCCTGAGACGACGGTGCGACCGTGCCGGTGGGCTTGATCGTGACGCGGCGCTCGCTTCCCTCGCCGGAGCTCTCGGTGGTCACGCCCTTGTTGTCGGCCAGGGTGATGTGGACCATCCGCCGGTCGGCGGGCGACATCGGCTCGAGGGTCACGGGCCGGCCGGAGGCGATCGCGCGCTCCGCCGTGCGGGTGGCGAGCTGGCGGAGGTGGGCGAAGCGCCGCTCGCGGTACTGCTCGACGTCGACGATCACGGGGGTGGGCTCTTCCTGCTGCCGGCCGAGGACCACGTTCGTGAGGAACTGGAGCGCCCGGAGCGTGTCCCCGCGGCGGCCGATGATGAGGCCTGCGTCCTCGCCCTCCACCTCGATGACCGGGGGGTCGTCCGGGCCGGTGCCCGGGCTGCGGATGGTCGACCGGGCGTCGACGTCCAGGAGGTCGAGGAAACGGCTGACGACGGCCAGACCGGCGCTCGCGCCTGTGCCGGCGCCGGCGAGGGGGGTGACGCGGACCTTGGCATCCTCCGCGCCGATGCCGAGGATGCCGGAACGGCCTCCGCTAACGACGTCGACCTCGACTTCGTCTCGGCCGACGCCGAGCTCGAGGAGCGCCAGCTCGATCGCTCCGTCCACTGTCTTCGCTGTCCTGACGATGCTCTGATCCTGCGTCATCTGCTTGCTCCTTCTCCGGCGAGGCGCCTGCGGGCGTGGGGCCCGGCTGGGACGCGGCACCCGGCGCCGCCACCGGTTGCGGGCGGAGGCCTCCCCACCCGGTTACGAAATACTGCATCACGATGCCGATGAGCGTGGACGAGACCCAGTAGACGACCAGCCCGAGGGGGAAGAAGAGGCTGAACATACCGAACATCACCGGGAACATGAACAGCATCATCCGCTGCGTGCTCTCCTGGCGCGCATCCGTCGAGGGCGTCTGGGTCATCTTCTGCTGGACGAACATGCTGATCCCGGACGCCGCCACAAGGACGTAGCCCAGCAAGGCCGCGACGGTCGTCGGAGCCCCAGCTTTCGTCGGCGCCAGAGCGAGGTCCATGCCGAGGAACAGCCGGTCCACGGGGAGGTGTGTGTTCAGGAAGGGCAGCCACCCATACAGCTTCCCCGACAGACCGGCGAGGATCTCCGGGGTGAACGGCAACACGTTGTTGATGGCCCAGAACAGCCCGATGAAGATGGGCATCTGGATCACCATGGGACCCAGGCAGCCGATGGGGTTGACGCCCATCTCCTTGTAGAGCTTCATCACCTCTTGGCCGCGGACCTGCGGGTTGTCCTTGAACTTCTCGTTCAGGTCCTTGATCCGCGGCTGGAGCTGCTGCATCCGGCGGGTCTGGCGCAGCTGGCGGACGACCAGCGGGTAGGTCAGTCCACGCATCACGACGGTGAACGCGATGATCGCCAGGCCGAGGTTGTTCCCCAACCCCACGTACAACAGCAGCAGGCTGTTGGTCATGGGCCTGGCGATGACCTCGTTCCACAGGAGCCCGAGGAATTCCATGCTTCTCCCGTCAGCCGCTCACGTCGAATTCCCACTCGGTGACCAAGCGGTCTCCGTCGACCCGTAGCGCGGTGATGATCTCGTCGAGCGAATGCACGTACACGACGTCGTCGCGCACCGTGATCGGCGCTCGCACCTTCCCACCCTTCACGAGCCGGCTGTCGAGCCGGGTACCCCCCGCGCTCAGCAGCGTCACGGCCCCGCTGTCGGACGCCATGACCACCTTGTCGCCGACGACCACGGGCGCGGACAGGATCGGCTGCGGGTCCCCCTCCTGATACGTCCAGAAGGTCCGGTCCCGGGTGTCGTAGCCGTACAGCGTGCCGTCGAGGGTCGGCGCGTACACCCGCCGACCGTCCGTGGCGGCGCGCGCCCAGAACCAGCCGTCGGCCGTCAACAGCACGCGTACGGCTCCCGTCGCGCGGTCGATCTCGTAGAAAACGCGGTCGAGGGCCCCGAGGTAGATCTTGTTCCCGACCACCACCGGCGGCGCCACCACCGCCCCGCCGACCTCCGCAGGGGCATTCCAGACGAGCCGGCAGTCGTCGATGGACACGGCGTAGACGCGGTGGCTCAGGTCGCCGAAGTAGGCGACGCCCTCCACGACGGTGGGCGTCGTCCACAGCTGGCCGATCGGCTCGAGGTCCGACCTCGGGTACCGGCATCGCTCGACCTGGAGGGCCGAGAGCCCGTCGTCCAGCCGGCTTGCTTCGAGGACGTAGAGGCGTCCCTCCCCGGCGTCCTCGGATGCAGCGATCACGAGCGCGCCGTCCGAGGAGGCCACCGATCCCGCGATGCTCTCCGACAGGGGGTTGCCGTCGACCGGGAACTCCCGCACGTCCTCCAGGACGCCGGCGCCGTCTGCGCGCATCGAGTAGGCGACGCCGTGATAGCTGCCCACGTACAGCCTGCCGCCCTCCACGATGGGCGTCCCGTAGAACGCGGCCTGGGTCGCGTTCCGCTCGATCTCAGGGGGGCCGAAGGTTTGGCCGGGCTGCGGGACCGTCTCGCCCCCCACGTCGAGGAGCCTGATCTGGACGATCCGGCCGTCGGACGTCCCGACGAAGGCGGACTCGCCGTCGACGGCGACGCCCGACCAGCTCTGGCTGGGGGAGCCGCGGTCGCGGGCGCCGCATCCACCGAGCACGACGACGGCTGCGAAGACGACCATCGATGCGATGGCCATCCGGCCGAGCGGGCGAGTTCCGAGGCGCGTGCCTGAGCGTCCCACGTGCGATTCCTTATCTCAGTCGCCGGCATTCGGGAGCACACCGGCGGTCGGTCGGCGTTCCCCACCCCAGATTTAGGGGGACGAGGCGGCGCCGGTCCTTTCATGCTGCTGCGCGCCGGTGGCGCGCGGGTCATGCTGCTGCGCGCCGGTGGCGCGCGGGTCGTGCTGCTGCGCGCCGGTGGCGCGCGGGTCGTGCTGCTGCGCGCCGGTGGCGCGCGTGCTGGCCGGGACGGGGTCGTAGCCGCTCCCACCCCACGGCTGACAGCGCGCGAGCCTGACGACGGCGAGCCAGCCGCCGCGGAGCAGCCCGTGCCGCTCGATGGCCTCCTGGGCGTAGTGCGAGCAAGTGGGGGCGTACCGGCAGGCGCCGGGCATGTAGGGGGAGAGCGCGTGCTGGTATGCCGAGATGAGCCGGATGACGAAGCGCCCCACTACCCCTCCCTTCCTTGCGATATGGGCCGCGTGGCCCCTGGCTCCACAGTTCCTGACTCAGGCGCCCGTGGCTCGGGCATCTCGCCGTGATCGAGCACGCCGGCCCGCTGCTCCACGTCTCTCATGGCGTCGCGCAGGTCCGCGAAACGCGCCTGCACCACGGCCCGCCGGGCGATGAAGAGCAGGTCCCAGCCGGTGTGGACCGGCGTGCGGCGCGCTATCTCTCTCATGCGCCGGCGCGTACGGTTCCGTACGACGGCCCGGAGGGCCACACGGCGGCTGACGATGAAGCCGAAACGCGCGTACGGCAGTCCGTTGGGCGCCGCGCGCAGCACGAGGAGGGGATGGGCTCGGGAGATGCCGCGCTCGCGGAGCGCTTGAAAGTCACTTTGCCGCCGGAGCCGCTGGTCGCGTCCGAGGGTCTGGCCCACCACGGGCGCCGACCCACCAGAACCAGAACGGCGCCGGTCGTCAGACCGCCAACTCGTGGCGGCCCTTGAATCGCCGCTTGCTGAGGACTCTTCGACCACCCGGTGTGTGCATCCGGGCCATGAAGCCATGCCGGCGCAGGCGTCGTCGTTTCTTCGGTTGCCAGGTACGCTTCGGCATGGTCTCGGATTCCCCGTCCACGAGGTAATGGCCAGGTGCCAGTATAATGAGCCGGGAGTCGCAGTGTCAAACCCATCCGCCCGAAGACCAAGCCGTTCCGGCCCTTCGCGGCCGCCCCGGCCAGCCCCCCCGAAGAAATCCCCGAAGGTGCGCGCCGACCGTCTCCTCGCGGAGCGCGGCCTCGCCGGCAGCCGGGAGCAGGCGCACGCGCTGATCCTGGCGGGCGAGGTGTTCTCCGGCAGCCAGCGCGTGGACAAGGCGGGGCAGCTCCTGGCCGCGGACGCCGAGCTGCGGGTCGCTTCGCGGCCCCGGTTCGTCGGACGCGGCGGCGACAAGCTCGACGGCGCGCTCGACGCGTTCGGCCTCGATCCACGAGACTGGACCGCGCTCGACGTCGGCGCCTCCACCGGCGGCTTCACGGACTGCCTCCTTCAGCGGGGTGCGCCCCGCGTCTACGCGGTCGACGTGGGCCGTGGGCAGCTCGCCGAGCGGCTGCGCACCGATCCGCGGGTCCTCTCCATGGAGCGCACGAACGCCCGGTACGCCTTCGACCTGCCGGAGAGCGTCGACCTGCTCGTCGCCGACGTCTCGTTCATCTCGCTCGCGACCGTGCTGCCGGCGCCGCTCGCGCACCTGCGGCCCGGCGGGCACGCACTCGTGCTCGTCAAGCCGCAGTTCGAGGCGGGCCGGCGCGAGGTGGGGCGGGGCGGCGTGGTACGGGACCCCGCGGTCCACGCCAGGACGGTGGGCGCGTTCTGCCTGTGGGCGATCGGCGAGGGGCTCAGGCTGCTGGGGGTCCGGGCCTCGCCCCTGGAGGGCGACGCGGGCAACCGGGAGTTCTTCGTGCTGCTGCGCAAGCCGGGTTAGCCGCACCGGACGGGCTTGGGGGCGGGCACTCTCGAAAGTGATGGGAGCCCCCCTACCGAGGGCGCGGCGGAGATACGCTACAATGGGCAGGCCCCGTTGGTAGCGTCTCGCCCCCCTGCCCCCACACGTTGGAAGTGTCACGGAGGACGACATGCCCAGCGCCGACCGATACCTTGCCGCCGACGCCACTGACTCCCCTCACGAGGAGTGCGGCGTCGTTGGGGTGTACCTCCCCACCGCCACCGATAGCGACGCTGCACGCGTCGCTTTCTTCGGTATCTTCGCGCTCCAGCACCGCGGACAGGAGAGCGCCGGACTCGCCGCCGGAGACGGCCGCTCGCTCCGGCGCTTCACCAACGTGGGGCTCGTGTCCAACGCCTTCCGGCAGGAGGACTTGGACCGGCTTCCCGGCCACGTCGCCATCGGCCACACGCGATACTCCACGCAGGGGTCCAGCACGGCGCTGAACGCCCAGCCCTTCGTCTCGCGGGGGCCCAGCATCGAATTGGCGCTGGCGCACAACGGCAACGTCATCAACGCCGCCGAGCTGCGCGAGCGGCTGGCCGAGTGGGGGGTGACCTGCACCACCGGCTCCGACTCCGAGGTCGTGACGCACCTTTTGGCGTGGGCGCCGGGCGACACCTGGGAGGAGAAGACCTCCTACCTGATGCGCTCGCTCCAGGGAGCGTACTCGCTGGTCGTCGCGACCAAGGACACGCTGCTGGGCATCCGCGACCCCCACGGGGTGCGGCCGCTGGCACTGGGCCGGTACGGGCCCGGCGGGTGGGTGATCGCGTCCGAGAGCTGCGCGCTCGACCACGTGGGCGCCCAGTTCGTGCGCGAGATCGAGCCAGGAGAGACCGTCGTCATCGACCGGGACGGGCTGCGCAGCTTCCCCTCGCCGGTGCCCGACGCCCGCGTCGCCCACTGCGTTTTCGAGCACATCTACTTCGCGCGGCCCGACTCGATCCTGGACGGCCAGCTGACGCACAGCGCCCGCGTCCGGATGGGGGTGGCGCTCGCGAAGGAGTACGCGGTGGAGGCCGACCTCGTCATCCCCGTGCCCGACTCGGCCAACTCCGCCGCCGTCGGCTACGCCGAGGCTTCCGGCATCCCCTTCGGGTTCGGCCTCATCAAGAACCGCTACGTCGGACGGACCTTCATCGAGCCCGACCAACGCTTCCGCGAGCTCGGCGTGCGGACGAAGTTCAACCCCCTCCCGGAGGTCCTGGCCGGGAAGCGCGTGGTGGTGGTCGACGACAGCATCGTGCGCGGCACGACGACGCCGCACGTGATCGGACTGCTCCGGCGGGCCGGGGCCGCCGAGGTGCACGTGCGCGTGTGCGCCCCGCCCATCCTCAACCCCTGCCACTTCGGCGTGGACATGGCGACGAAGGACGAGTTCATCGCCACCGGCCGCACGGTCGAGGAGATCTGCGAGGAGATCGGCGCCGACTCGCTGGCGTACCTCTCCGTGGAGTCGCTGCACGAAGCCGTCAACAACGACCGCTCCGGCGCCGGCTTCTGCGACGCCTGCTTCACGGGGAACTACCCCATCCCCGTCCAGCTCCAGATGGACAAGCTGTCGCTGGAGCGCACCATCCACCACACCAGCGCCGACTGACGCCCGCTTCTCCCTCTCCTGTGGCGCCCGCACCAGCGATCACGGACCTCCCAGCGCTCGTCGCGCACCTCGGCGCGGACGACGCCGCGCGCTTCGCCCGCATCTATCGCGTCTCGAGCGCCGAGGCCCGCCTGCGCGTGCCGGCGTCGATGGCGCCGTGGGTCGAGCGCACCTTCGGGCCGCTGCGCTCCGTCGAGCGCCAGCGCATCGTCCGCGTGTCGAACGTGGTGAGCGGGGAGGGGACGCTGTTCAACAGCCTGCGGGCCCGCCGCCCGGTGCGCGCGGCCATGCGCGTCGACGACAGCCTCGCGGGGGAGCTCGCGGACGACGCGTGGGCGAGGCCGCGAGAGCAGACGCCCGAGGACACCTTCGGCCGCATCGAGAGCGAGCACGGGGTCACCGCCGCGAACGTGGCCAAGTACGATGCCGCCCACGGCATCGTCGTCTTCGCGCAGCCGGACCCGCTCGCCTTCACGCGCGCATCGGTCGCCGGCCACTTCGCCCTCGTCCGCGACTGGCTCGCGGCGGCGCACGCGGACGACCCCGAGGCCGTCTACCCCTACGTGCTGTGGAACTGCCTCTGGCGCGCGGGCGGGTCGATCGTGCACGGCCACATGCAGGCGCAGCTCGCCCGAGGCCGCCACTACGCCAAGATCGAGCGGCTGCGACACGACGCCGAGGGCTACCGCGCAGCGCACGGGGCCGCCTACTTCGAGGACCTGGTGGCGGTCCACCGGGCGCTGGGCCTGGCGTGGGAGATCGAGGGCATCACGGTCCTCGCGCACCTCACGCCGGTGAAGGAGAAGGAGGTCCTGCTCCTCGGCGCCCAGCTCGACGACGCCCTGGCGGGCGCCGTGTACGAGACGCTGCGCGCCCTCCGCGACGTCCTCGGCGTCCGGTCCTTCAACATGGGCGTGGCTCTGGCGCCCGTGGCGCCCGTCGAGGAGTCGTGGGCCGGGTTCCCAACCCTCGTGCGCATCGTCGACCGGGGGGACCTCGGGACGCGCACCAGCGACATCGGCGGCATGGAGATGTTCGCGGAGCCCGTCGTCGCCGCGGACCCCTTCGCCATCCAGCGTGCGCTCACCACGGGCGAGGCGTGATGGCGTCCGTCGACGTCGTGATCCCGGTGCTGAACGAGGAGCGGGCCCTGCCGGGGTGCCTCGAGACGCTGCGCGGCTTCCTGAGCACGGAGCTCGCCGAGCACCGCTGGCGGATCGTCGTCGCCGACAACGGCTCGACGGACGGCACGCTGGCGGTGGCGGAAGCGAGCGCCAAGGAGCACCCCGGCGAGGTCGCGTGCGTGCACCTGGACGTGCGCGGCCGGGGACGGGCGCTGCGCCGGGCGTGGGGGGAGAGCACGGCGGACGTTCTCAGCTACATGGACGTGGACCTGTCCACGGGGTTGGAGGCGTTCCCCCCGCTCGTGAGGGCGGTCGCCTCCGAGGGGTACGACGTCGCGATCGGGAGCCGCCTGGCCAAGGGCGCGCGCACGACGCGGTCGCTCAAGCGGGAGGGTATCTCGCGGATCTACAACATGGTGATCCGGCTCAGCATGGGGACCCACTTCACCGACGCGCAGTGCGGCTTCAAAGCGCTCAGCCGGGCCGCGGCCGACGTGCTGGTCCCGGCCGTCGAGAACAACCACTGGTTCTTCGACACGGAGCTGCTGGTCATCGCCGAGCGGCGCGGCTTCCGGATCAAAGAGGTGCCGGTGGAGTGGAGAGAGGACACGGACACCCGGGTCAAGGTCGTCGCGACGATGATCGAGGACCTGAAGGGGCTCGCACGCCTGCGGCTGCGCGGCATCCCGCCCATCGATCCCCCTACAGGCGAGCCACCCACAAGCGGGCCGCCAACGGGCGGGCCGTGATGAAGATGAAACCGACTGGGGCCCGCGTGCGTGATAACAGTGGGGAAACACGCTTGCGGCGGTCCGTGAGCGTCCGTAGCATGATTGCGTCAGCGAGAGCGATGAACACCCGGAACGGCCATGGCCTCACGTAATCCTTCCTTCGAAGTCCGTCCGTCCGTGATCACGGGCGACACGGCGGATGTCTATCTCCACCGGACGCAGCGCATCCTGCGGAACGAGGGGCTGAACCCCCGCGTGACGATGGAGTTCTCCGCCAGCCGGGCTTCGGTGCTCTGCGGCGCCATGGAGGTGAAAGCCCTCCTGGGCAAGGTCACCTCCGAAGGCAACCGCGAGGTGTGGGCCGTCGAGGAGGGCACGGAGGTCGGCGAGGGCGAGATATGCCTTCAGGTGAAGGCACCCTACTCGTCCTTCGGCCTCTACGAGACCGCCATCTGCGGCATCCTGGCGCACTCCACCGCGTGGGCGACGGCCGCCACCGAGATCGTGCGCGCCGCCGAGAACGTGCCGATCATCTGCGTCGGCGCGCACAACGTGCACCCGTCCGTCGCCCCGGTGATGGACTATGCCGCAGTCGTCGGGGGGTGTGCCTCCGGCTCGACCGTGCTCGGCACGCGCCTGGCCGACACGCAGCCCATCGCAACGGTCTCGGGCGCTCTCGTGCAGATCATGGGCGACCCGGTCAAGGCCATTGACGCCTTCGACCGGGCCGTCGCTCCCGACGTCCAGCGCGTGGCCTACGTGGACCCGAGGAAGGACGTCGTGGCGCAGTCCGTCGAGGTGGCGAGGGCCATGAAGGACCGCCTCAACGCCGTGCGGCTTTCCCGCGTGCCGGGCGGCGTGTCGGTGCAGGCCGACATCGTGCGGGAGGTCCGCCAGCGGCTGGACGCGATAGGCGCGAGGAAGGTGATGATCGTGCTGAGCGGGCGCATGTCGCCCGAGCGGATCCGGACGCTGCTCGACGAGGGAGCTCCGGTCGACACCTTCCACGACACGGGCTACATCGCCGCGGCGCGCCCGGTGCCCTTCTGGCCGAACATACGCTCCATCAGCGAGCGGCCGATCCCCCAGGAGACGGAGCCCCCGCCGCCGAACCCGCGCCTGCTGCGGATCCTCTAGCCCGGGTCCTCGACAGCGTAGACCCCGAGGCTGAAGCCGGCGTCCGTGGCGATGGCCGCTGCGCTCGTCACGGGGCGATCGAGACCGGCGAAGGCGCCGCCGGAGACGACGAAGGCGGCGGCCTCCGCGCCGCTACCCGCATCGAAATCGCTCGCGTCCGCCTCGTCGACGTCGTTCGCCTCATACGTCGCGACGTACCGGGCGCGGCCCGCAACGAGCGCGACGGCCTTCACGATCAGCGCGTCCGCACGGACGATGGCGAGCCACGCCTGATCGCCGGTGCGCGGGACCACGGCCGCGATCCGCGGCGTCTCCAAGTCGTCGTGCTCGTAGTCCATCGCGCTCAGGCAGAGCACCAGCGCGTCGCGCGGTGGCATGCCCGCGCCGATCTTCTCGGCGATGGGGTCGGTGTGCGAGCCGTTCGATGCCACCGCCCACTCCCCGGCGAGGCGGAGGGCGTTGTAGGCGATGTACGGGCTCTTCTGGAGGTCGGCCTCGGCGCCGGGGCGCGGGACGATGGCCAGCGTCCCGTCGTTGTCGACGGCCTGGCGGTTCGGGAAGGAGCGGCTCGACACGCGGTACATCACCGCGTTCCGGCCCGCCCTGTTCCGCCCCACCGCGACGATGCGTCCGACGTACATATCCCCCACCGGCCGACGACTGCTCTCACTCTCAAGCATATACGCCTGAGCCCGGCGCGCCCCTCAGGGCAGCGGCAAGCTTGGCACGGCATCGAGCTCCAGGCCGTGGGTGATGCCCCGGTCCAGTGCGTAGGAGCCGGCGACGCCGATCATCGCCGCGTTGTCCGTGCAGTGCGCCGGAGCGGGGATGATGACGGGGACCGGCGAGCGCGCGGCGCACTCCCGCCGCAGCAGCGCATTGGCGGAGACGCCGCCGCCCAGGACGAGGCCCTTGGCGCCGTGACGGCGGACCGCCTCGGCGGCCTTCGTCGCGATGACGTCGACCACGGCCGTCTGGAACGCCGAGGCCAGCTCGGCCACGATGCCCGGATCGGGCCCGCCGGGGGGAGCCCCGTTCGTCGTTGAAGAGTAGACGCCGAGATCCTGCGCCTTGTGCAGCAGCGCGGTCTTGAGGCCGCTGAAGCTGAACTCCAGCGAGTCGCCCAGCCACGCGCGCGGCAGGACGAGCGACGTCTCGACGCCCTCGGCCGCGCGCTGGATGGCGGGGCCGCCGGGGTAGCCGAGGCCGAGCATGCGCCCCGCCTTGTCGAACGCCTCGCCCGCCGCGTCGTCCCGCGTCCGCCCCAGCACCTCGTAGTCGCCGTGGCCGCGCATGAGGACGAGGTCCGTGTGCGCACCCGAGGCGATGAGCACGATGAGCGGGAATCCGGGGTCCACGTCGGGCTCGTGCTCGATCCACGCCGCGTAGATGTGCCCCTCGATGTGGTGCACGCCGACCAGCGCCAAGCCGCGTGCGAAGGCAACCGCCTTCGCGGCGTTCACGCCGAC
>JADFQE010000022.1 GCA_022561985.1 Chloroflexota bacterium | reverse complement strand
CTCCCTCGGCGAGGCGCACGGCGTCGACGCGGACCTCGCCGAGCTCACCGCCGCCGCCCACGACGTCGCCCGCCACATCCCCGGCCCACGGCTGATCGAGGAGGCGGAGCGCTTCGGCCTGCCCGTCGCCGCGGTCGAGCGCCACATGCCCCTCCTGCTGCACGGCCCCGTGGGGGCCGCCTGGCTCGCGGCCGATGGCGCCATCGACGACCCGGACGTCCTCGACGGCGTGCGCTGGCACACGACGGCGCACGCGGACCTCGCGCCCGTGGGACAGGTCGTGTTCCTCGCCGACAAGCTCGACCCGCAGAAGTCCAAGATGTACCCGTTCCAGGATGCCGTGCGCGAGGCCGCGTTCCGGAGCCTCCCAGACGGCATCCTGGCGTTCCTGGACGGCGCACTGCGGATGTACATCGATCGCGGGGAGCTCCTGCACCCCACCAGCACGGACGCCCGCAACGCGCTCCTGCTGGCCGCGGCCTGCTGAACGGCCCCGCCACCAGCCGTTCCACGATCTCCACAGATCCGTTCCTGACCCTTCTTGACACGCCAGAACGCCCGTTCTATTATGACCGCATTCTAGAACGGATGTGCTGTAACCCATGCGAGCATTGGCCCCCTACCAGTCCGAGATCGCCCGCGCTGTCCTCGACAGCGTCCTCCACGACCGCGGCCTGACGATCACCGTCGAGATGGCCCGCGGCGCAGGCGCACGCGAGATCGCGGCCCAGATCGAGGTCTCCCTCCTGGGGCTGCACGTCAACGAGGGCGTCCGGCTGCTCCACGTCGGCCCCGTGAGCCGGCGTCCCGCCACGGGCCGCCTCGCACGCCACCTGCGCCAGGGCGCCGCGCGTGGGCTCACGTCGGTCTCCGGCAACGCCGTCCGGCTCGGACGGGCCGAAACTCGCTTCCTCACGTCCGAGCAGGCGATCGGCACGTCCGCGCAGGCAGCGGGCGCCCACGGCCCCTTCGCTCTGCTCCAGGTCACGGACGCCGAGGCGCTCGAGTCCGGCGCGCTTACGCGCCTTGAGGCCCTCGCCGCGGCATCCGGCGCGACGACGGTCCTCTACGGGACCGCGTGGAACGGCGAGACCGCCTTCGAGGCGCGCAAGCAGGTCAACCGCCTGCCCATCCCCGGGTCCGAGACCGCGGGCCCTCACCAGCGCCACTTCCGCGTGCCGTGGCAGCGGGCAGCCGACGAGCTGCCCGGCTACCGCGAGCACGCCCAGGACGCCAGGGACCGCCTCGGCGAGGCGAGCCCGGAGTTCCAGGCCCGCTACGCACTCGTTCCCGCCCCCGCCGCCGGCCCGCTCGTTGCGGAGGCGCAGCAACGCTCCCTCGACGGCGGCCATGCGCGCCGGCACGCCCCAGAGCTACCGCCACGGGCCCCCGGCGTGCCGCTGCGCGCCTCGGTCGTCGTCACCCGGCTCCCGCGGCCCAGCCTCGCCTGGGACGCACCCGCGCACGGCGCGACGGCCGTCGTCACCATCGCCGAGGACGCACCCGAAGCGCTGCGCATCATCGAGCACCGCTGGCTCGAAGCCCCCGACGCGCGCACGCTCGCCCAGGGCATCGCCGGGGTCGTCGGCGAGACGTGGGACTGCAGCCACCTCGCCGCCGACGCACCCGGTGCGAGCGCGGCCGCGGCCGGCCAGATGCGCCACCTGCTCGACCGCGCGCTCGGACACACGCGAACGGCGTGGAGCTCCGGGGCGGAGCACGGAGACTCGGCGCGCGTGCTGGGGCTGATGGCCGCGGCACATACCGGCCGCCTCCGCCTCTATCGAGCCGACGGCTCCCCCGGATACCGCATCCTGCGCCACGAGATCGAGAGCGCCTCCGCCGTCTTCGCAGCGGGCGGTCTCGTCAGCGTCGAGCTGCCGTTCCCCGGCGAGGGCTTCCTCCGCGGGCTGCTGCTGCTCGCAAGCCCGCCGGACCCAACCGCTGCTGCAGCAGCCGAGCGAGAGGCCGCGCTCGCGTCCTAGAACCGCACTTGGGGCACTGGCGCTTGGGGAGGAGCGCGCACCAACGGCCCAGAGAACGACCCACCAACGGCCCCCAACGGATGGATTGCCGATTAGCACGGATAGCTGAAAGGAGATGAGGGAGATGCGCACATACGCCAGGTCACGACGACGACGCCACGAGCCTGTCCTGGACGGGCTGCCCGAGCTGATGCACTACGCCGATACCGGCTGCGAGGTCGCGGTGTCGTGCCTCACCTGCCCCCTGCCACAGTGCAAGTACGACGACCCCGCCTGGTACCAGGCGTTCAAGCGGGACGGCCGCGACACCGAGGTCCTCGCCGCGTACCGGGAGGAGGGCTTGAGCGTGTTCCAGGTGGCCGAGCGCTTCAACGTCAGCCCCCGCACGGTACACCGCTCCCTCAAGCGGGCCCGCGTCCCCGCCGCCGCCTAACGCAGCTCTCTCACGCGGCAGGCGATCGAAGCAGGCGGCCTCGTTCCTCCGAGCGAGGCCGCCTGCCAAAGCTCCGGGCCAAGCTGCCGGACCTGAGCCGAGCCCCCTGCGCACGCAAGTGCCCGCCCAGCCCGATCCGTTCCTCCTCTTTCTCTCCAACGTTCTCACCCCCGGCGGATCGCTGGTAGGATGTGGGGCGGCGGGGTGTGGCGCAGTACGGTCAGCGCGCTTGCCTGGGGGGCAAGAGGTCTCCGGTTCGAATCCGGGCACCCCGACCATTCGCCTGGGTCTCTCGATACACGTGCGCGGGGCCACCATGCGGCGCCCGTGGTATAATCGGCCCGCCCGCACCCACGATCCCCCATCCCGGAGCCCCACCATGGAAGAGCTGCGCGAACGTCTCGCTCGCCTCGGCGCACACATCGCCGAGATCATGGTGCGGCTTTGACCTCCCCACACGCGAAGCAGAGGCGAAGCGCCTCGAAGCGCTAACCGCCGAGCCGGGCTTCTGGGACGACCCGCGCCGCGCCCAGGCGACGATGCGCGACCTCGCCCGGCTCCGAGAGACCATCAGCGGATGGCAGGACTTCGAGCGGCGCGTCGCCTCCACCGTCGAGCTCTTCGACCTCGCCATCGAGTCCGGCGATGCATCGATGCGGGGCGAGCTCGATGCGGAGGCCGCAGCCCTGTTCGCCGAGGCCGAGGAGCGCGAGTTCGAGCTCGTCTTCTCCGGCGAGCACGACCACCGCAGCGCCCTCCTGGCGGTCCACGCGGGCGCCGGCGGCACCGACTCCCAGGACTGGGCCGAGATGCTCGTACGGATGTACACGCGCTGGGCGGAGCACCGCGGCTACAAGGCGACCGTCCTCGACCTCTCCACCGGCGAGGAGGCGGGCATCAAGAGCGCGACCATCGAGCTCACCGGCCCGCACGCCTACGGCTACGCCAAGGCCGAGCGCGGCGTGCACCGCCTCGTCCGGCTCTCCCCCTACGACGCCGCCCACGCGCGCCACACCTCCTTCGCGCTCGTCGAGGTGCTGCCGGAGGCCGAGGGCGACGTGGACATCCAGATCAACCCGGACGACCTCCGCATCGACGTCTTCCGGGCGAGCGGCGCGGGCGGGCAGCACGTGCAGAAGAACTCGACCGCCGTGCGGATCACCCACGCGCCCAGCGGCCTGGTCGTCTCCTGCCAGAACGAGCGCTCGCAGCTCCAGAACAAGGAGGTCGCGCTGAAGATCCTGCGGTCCCGGCTCATGGAGCAGGAGATAGCGCGGCGGGCCGAGGAGCGCGCGAAGCTCAAGGGCGAGCACATCTCCGCCGGCTGGGGCAACCAGATCCGCAGCTACATCCTGCACCCGTACAAGCTCGTGAAGGACCACCGCACGGGGCTCGAATCGACGGACCCCGAGGCCGTGCTGGACGGCTTGCTGGACCCGTTCATCCGCACGTACCTACTCTCCGTCGTAGCGAGCGAGTCTGAGGCCTAGCGAGCACTAGAGAGAGGTCGAGGGGGCAGGGGGCGGGTCTGGGACCGCCCACTCGACGGGCGGCTTGCCCAGGGACTCCAAGATCGCGTCCACGAACATCTCGTCGGGCACCGCGCCGACGAACTCGGCGTTGTCGTTGATGACCGTCTTCGGCACGCCGCGCACCTGGTAGCGCTGCGCGACCTCCGGGAACTCCTGCACCTCGATCACCTCCGCGCGGATGTGCTCGTTGGTCATCGCCAGGGCGTGGGCCGCACGGGCCACACGAGGGCAGTGCGGTCAGGTGGGTGTGACGAAGACCCGCAGGTGGACCGGCTCGTCGATCAGCTTGCGGGCCGCGTCCGCGACCTCGGCCCGGAGCATCGGCTGCGCCTTCGACAGCGCCTCGATGCTCGCGATCACGGTGCCGAACTCGTTGCCCAAGGGCGCCCCGTAGAACCGCACGCGTCCATCCTCGTCGTCGCCGAACACGATGGCCGGGATGTGCTCGATGCCGAGGCGCTGCGCTTCGGCCGCGCCGTCGCCGTGCACGTCGTACACCTGGAGGCTGAGCTTCGGCGAGCACGCGACGAGCTCCTCGAGCAGCTCCTGCGTCATCTTCGCGCGCTCGCCCGTCTGGGCCTGCTCGCCGGGGACGATCAGCAGCGAACGCGCGGCCGATTGCGTGAAGAGGCGCAGGACCACGTCGCTCTCAAGCGTGCCTTCGAAGTGCTCCTCGATCGCTTTCCGGTCGTCTTCGGCTAACAGCGCCACGTGCATCCCTCCGGTTCCCGCCTCATTCTATACGCCCGGTGCTCTCCGCGGGCGCAGCCTACGCGCCGCGCCCTGCGCGCCAGACGTGGACGGCGCGCTGCACGACGGTGAGCGAGGCCAGCGCCGTGATGATCCCCAGCGCCCACGCCGGGTAGCCCAGCAGCAGCCCGGCGCCCAGGACGACGATCCGCTCGGGCCGGCCCATGAGGCCGACGTCGCCCGCCACCCCGAGCCCCTCGGAGCGGGCGCGCAGGTAGCTGACCATGAGCGACGCGGCGAGCGCGCCGAAGGCCAGGTACGCGCCGGTGTCATCCGCGGCGCGCACGTAGAACACGAGCAGCCCGAACAGGACGACGATCTCGCCGAGGCGGTCGAGGACCGAGTCCAGCATCGCGCCGAAGGTCGATGCCTTCCCGCCGAGGCGCGCGACCGCACCGTCGAACATATCCATCGCCGCGCCCGCCAGCATGACGATGCCGCCGGCCAGCATGCGGCCGTCCGCCAGCAGGTACGCGGCCGCGATGGCGACCGCGAACCCGGTGGCCGTGATGGCGTTCGGGTGGATGTGCAGGGCGAGCAGCGCTCGGGCGGGCGGCTCCACGACGAAGCGCGCGGCCCATGCCCTGGCCTGCAGACGCGGGGCCTTCACTCCGACACCTCCCTCTGCGCGCGCCGCCACAGCAGCGACCGGTAGTAGGCGAGCACGCGGTCGGCCACGACGTCCCACCGGTACTGCTCGGCCGTGACGCGCCCGCGAGCGCCCATGTCGCGGCGCAGGGCGGGGTCGTCGAGCAGCCGCTCGATGGCGAAGGCCATCTCCGCGTCGTCTTTGGGCTTGACCAAGAAGCCCTCGACGCCATTCGAGATGACGCGGGAGAAGCCGTCGATCCGCGAGGCCACGATGGGCTTGCCGGCGGCCATCGCCTCGCACAGCACGATGCCGAAGCTCTCGCGGCCGGTGTTCGGCGCGCAGAAGATGTCGGCCGTCTGATAGTAGCGCGGCAACTCCTCGCCTCCCACGCTGCCCACGAACTCCACGTCGCGGAGGTCGCGCTCGCCGATCAGGCCCAGCACGTCCTCGCCGGGGTTGCCGCCGCCCACCACGATGAGCCGGAGGTTGGGGTAGCGCCACTTCAGCCTGCCGTAGGCCATCACGAGGTGCCGGAGGCCCTTGCGGCGCTCCAGGCGGCCGACGAACAGCAGGTTGCACTTGCCGTCGGCGAAGCGCTCGATCGGCTCCAACGGCGTGGCGAAGCGGTCGATGTCCACGCCGTTGGGGATGATCTCGTAGTCGCCCGGATAGAACCGGCTGACGAAGTCCATGGCGGGCTTGGAGACCGCGATCCGGCCGTCGAGCTTCCGCCACCACCGGCGGCTCAGGTACCGCCACGCGCGCAGGAAACGCGTGCCCTTGTACGCGTGGAATGTGCCGACGTTCACCGCCGTGGAGCAGTGCAGGAACGTCAGCGGCAGCGCGGGCGCCATCGGCTCGTGGAGGTGAACGATGTCGAAGCGCTCAGCCGCGAGCAGCTCGCGGACCCGCGGCTCGAGCCAGACGGAGAAGGTGATGCGCGCCACGGCACCCCCACTCGGCACGGGCACCGGGCGCCCCATCGGGACGAAGTCGGGGTCGAGGTCGCGCTCCTTGGCGTTCGCGAGGGGGGCGACGATCTTGACGGTGTGGCCCTTGCGCCGCAGCTGGCGGGCCAGGTTGCTGATGTGGTCGTTGACGCCGCCCGGCGCACCGTAGTCGTAGGGCGAGACGAGCGCTACCTTCAGCGCACGCCGGCCGTCGTGCGCCTCGATGGGCGCTGCAGCGACGGCCCCCTGGCTCACGCGCTCTCCTGGTCGGCCGTCGTCGTCGCGGGGATGTCCTCGCCCGCGATGAACGCCTCCACCATGTCGCGGGCCTCGTCGTCCGTGTACTGCACGGCGGGAGACTTCATGAAGTACGCGCTCGGCGCCGGGATCTGGCCGCTGATGCCCCGGTCCATCGCCAGCTTGGCGCAGCGCACGGCATCGACCACGACGCCGGCGGAGTTGGGGCTGTCCCATACCTCCAGCTTGAGCTCGAGGTTCAAGGGGACGTCGCCGAAGGTCCGCCCCTCGATGCGGATGTGGCACCACTTGCGGTCGGTGAGCCACGGGACGTAGTCGCTGGGGCCGACGTGGACGTTCCCCTCCCCCAGGTCGTAGGGGATCTGCGAGGTCACCGCGTTGGTCTTGGACTCCTTCTTCGACTCCAGCCGCTCGCGCTCGAGCATGTTGAGGAAGTCGGTGTTGCCACCGAAGTTGAGCTGGTAGGTCCGCTCGATCTTGACCCCGCGGTCCAGGAAGAGGTTCGTGAGCACGCGGTGGGTGATGGTCGCGCCGAGCTGCGACTTGATGTCGTCGCCCACGATGGGCACGCCCGCCTCCTCGAACCGGTGCTGCCAGTACGGCTCGCGCGCGATGAACACGGGGATGCAGTTCACCATGCCGACGCCGGCCTTCAGGATCTGCTCCACGTACCACTTGGTGGCCTCTTCGGAGCCCACCGGCAGGTAGTTGATGACGACGTCGACCTCGCGCTCCTTGAGTATCTTCACGATGTCGGCCGTGGGCCCCGGCGCCTTCTCGATGACGTTGGCGAGGTACTTGCCGATCCCGTCGTGGGTCATGCCGCGCTCGACCTTCACGCCGAGGCTCGGCACGTCCGTGAACTTCACCGTGTTGTTCTGCCCGGAGAAGATGGCCTCGGACACGTCCTTGCCGACCTTCTCCTTGTCGACGTCGAAGGCGGCGACGACCTCGATGTCGCCGATGTGATAGCCGCCGAGGACCGTGTGCATGAGGCCCGGCACGAGCTCGCCGGTCGGGGCCTCACGGTAACGGTGGATGCCCTGCACGAACGACGAGGCGCAGTTCCCGACCCCGATGATCGCGACGTTCAGCTTACCCATCTGGTTCCTCCCTCTGCTCTGTCCGCTTGCGGCAGTATACGCATTCCCCATTCGGTACGTGGCCGTGGTCTGCTCTCCGGTCTCGCGCCGCCCGCTACGGGACCGGCGCGAGCGGGGAGGGCTCCGAGAGCGCGAAGACCTTCTCCGGCTGCCAGAGGCCCTCGGGCCGATTGAAGCGCACGATGCCCAGGAACAGCCCCGCGGCCGAGTAGGCGCGGCGCTCCTCCAGGTGCTTCGCGTACACGCCCGCCGACGGCACGCTGACGGCCTGGCCGTTGCGCAGGTGGCGCTCGGCCGCCGGCTCCACGACGATGGGCTCGATCCGGGCGAGGGCGGCATCGGGCGGCTGGAGCAGGTCCTGCCACGCCTCGCCGGCCGCCTCGAGCTCCTCCGGCTCGTGCGCGTCCGCGAGCGCGAAGGGCCCCGCACGCTCGCGGGTGAGCGCGCTCAGGTGCGCATAGCAGCCGAGCGCGACGCCGAGGTCCTGACCGAGGGTGCGCATGTAGAAGCCCCGCCCGCAGACGACCTCGAGCTCGACGGCCGGCGGCGTCCATCCGAGGATATCGATGCTGTACACGACGACGTCGCGCGCCGGACGCTCCACCTCGATCCCCTCGCGCGCGAGCTCGTAGAGCCGCTTGCCCTCGTGCTTGAGGGCGCTGAACATCGGCGGCTGCTGCGTCACCGCGCCCGTGAAGCCCGGCAGCAGCGCCTCCACGTCCTCGCGCGTCACGCCGGAGGCATCGCCGCGGTCCGTCACCTCGCCGAGCGCGTCGTACGTGTCGGTCGCCGTTCCCAGCGTGAACGTGGCGCGGTACACCTTCCTGCCGTCCACCAGGTACTCCATGAGCCTCGTGGCCTGGCCGAAGCAGATGGGCAGCACGCCCGTGGCGATGGGATCGAGCGTCCCCGCGTGGCCCACGCGCTTCACGCGCGTGACGCGTTTCGCCATCCGCACCATGTCCATGGACGTCACACCCTCGGGCTTGTTGAGCACGAAGATGCCGTCGACCAGCGGCCTAGCCACTCGGTCCCTCCTCCTCTCGGATCTGGTTCAGCAGCACGAGGACGCTGTCGCCCTCGCGTACCGCTGTGTCCACGACGAACCTCAGGTCCGGCGTGCGCTTGAGCCCCAGCCGTTTCGCCAGCGACCGGCGGAGGAACCCCGCGGCCGAGCTCAGCCCCGCGAGGGCTTCGGTCTGCTCCGCATCGTCGCCCAGGACCGTGACGGCGACGGTCGCGTGCTGGAGATCGGGGCTCACCGCGACGCGCGCGACCGTCACGAGCCGGCGGAGGCGTGGGTCGCGGAGCGCACCACCCACCAGCTGGCTGACCTCTTGGCGGATGAGGGTCTCGACGCGTTCGGTCCGGCGGCTCATGGAGTGACCCTGCGCCCGGCGGGGGACCCGCCGCGCGGGAGGCTAGACGCCGACCTGATGCTGGCGGTGCACCTCGACCACGTCGCCCACCTGGTAGTCGGTGAACCCCTCGATGGTGAGGCCGCACTCGTAGCCCTCGGCGACCTCGCGGACATCGTCCTTGAAGCGCCGGAGCCCCGCGATCGGGCCGTCGAATATCTCCTGGCTGCCGCGGAGCACGCGGGCCCTCGCGCCGCGCGTCGCCTTGCCGCTGGTGACGTAGCAGCCCGCGGTCTTGCGGTTCTTGCCCAGCGCGAAGACCACCCGTACCTCGAGGGTGGCCTCCTTGACGTCCTCGAAGGTCGGCTCCAGCATGCCCGTGAGCGCCTTCTGGATGTCCTCGCTCAGGCGATAGATGATGTCGTAGCGCCGGATCTGCACGCCGTCTTGGTCCGCCAGGCGCCGCGCGCCGGGCTCCGGGCCCACGTTGAAGCCGACGACGACCGCGGAGGAGGCGACCGCGAGCAGCACGTCGCTCTCGGTGATCGACCCGGCGGCCGCGTGGATGATGCGCACCTGCACCTCCGGCGTGCTGAGCTGCTCCAGCGACTGGCGGACAGCCTCGATGCTTCCCTGCACGTCGGTCTTGAGGACGAGGTTCATCTCCTTGAACTCGCCGCTCGAGATGCGCGAGCCCACCTCCTCAAGCGTCGTGCCCCGGCCCCGGGCGTCCTCCCGGCGCTGGCGCTCGTTGACCGTATCGCGAGCCGTCTTCTCGTTCGGCACGACCACGAGCCGGTCGCCGGCGCCCGGCAGGTCGCTGATGCCGAGGACCTCGATCGGCGTGGACGGCCCGGCCACCTTCACGCGGCGGCCCTCGTTGTTCAGGAGCGCCTTGACGCGGCCGCGGGTGTTGCCGACCACGATGTAGTCGCCGACGTGCAGCGAGCCCGTCTGCACGAGCACGGTCGCGAGCGTCCCGCGGCTCTTGTCGCGCCGCGCCTCGACCACCACGCCCACGCCGGGGCGGTCCGGGTCCGCCTTGAGCTCCGCGACCTCGGCCACGAGCTGGATGGCCTCCAGCAGCTCATCCACGCCATCGCCGGACTTGGCTGAGACCTCGACGTCGACGACGTCGCCGCCCCACTTCTCCACGATCAGCCCCTTCTCGGAGAGCTGACGGCGGACCTTCTCCGGGTCGGCGTTGGGGGAGTCCATCTTGTTGATGGCGACCACGATGGGGACCCCGGCCGCTTTGATGTGGTCGATGGCCTCGAGGGTCTGGGGCATGACGCCGTCGTCGGCGGCGACCACCAAGACGGCGATGTCGGTCACCTGGGCGCCCCGGGCGCGCATGGCCGTGAACGCCGCGTGGCCGGGGGTGTCGATGAAGGTGATCGAGAAGCCGTTCCGGTCGACCTGGTAGGCGCCGATGTGCTGCGTGATGCCGCCCACTTCTTTATCGACCAGGTTGCTGTTGCGGATGGAATCCAGCAGGGTGGTCTTGCCGTGGTCCACGTGGCCCAGGATCGTCACGATGGGCGGGCGGGGCGAGAGGTTGGCCGACTCGTCCTCGGCGACCGCGCCGGCGGCGACGCTCACGTTGTCCGCAGCTCTGCGGGCCACGTAGCCGAACGGGCGGGCTATCGCGGCGGCCGTGTCGTAGTCGACCACCTGGTTGATGCTCGCGAAGACGCCGGTGCGCATCAGCTGCTTGATGATGAGCACTGGGTCGACCCCCATGCGCTCGGCGAGGGTGCCGACGGTGATCGCATCCCCCAGCCGCAGCGCGCGCAGGGTGACTTTGCGCGTCGCGGTTACCGGACCCTCAGACTGCTCAGCCACGGGCTACTCCTTCACTCTTTCAACTCTTCAAGCTCGCCTCGTTACTCGCCGGCCGGCGAGCCGATGAACGCTGCTCTGAATGCTGCTCCGGCCACTGCCAACCGTTCCTTGTCGGACGCCCGCACCTCGCCGCGGAGGGCATGGGCGAGCCGGTTCGTGCTCGCGGCGCGCTCCCAGCACTCCGCCCGGCGGCACAGATACGCCCCACGGCCCGGACGCTTCCCCGTCTCGTCGACGACGCACTCGCCCTCCGGCGTGAGCACGACGCGGGCCAGGTCGCGCTTGGCGGTCCTGGTCCCGCACATGACGCACGTCCGGACAGGGACGTGGCGGGGCTGCTTCATCGGTCTCCCCTCGATGGGGCCCTAACTCCCCCCGGGGCTTCCCTCGTTGCCCTGACCGCCGGACGCCTGACCGCCGGACGCCTAGGAGGCCTGGATCCGGGCGGCGCACCGCGGTTCGGCCCACGGAACGGCCCACGGACAGGCCCGCGGCTCGAACGGCGGCGTGTCCCGGTCCGCCGGTTGCGGGATGGTCCGCCCAAGATGTCCTCGGCGAAGCGGAGGGCCGTGCCTCCGCCCACGGGCTCGGGCATCTTCCAAACGTCGTCGCCGGCCTCCGTGACCTCTTCCTCGACGATGATCTCTTCGCCGTCGTCGACCTCCCGGAGGTCCAGCGACTCGAGCGCCAGCATCTCCTCCGCGCTGAGCGCGGGGCCAGCCTCCGCTTCCGGCTTGGCCGGCGCCTCGACGCTCGCGGCTGCGGCCTCGGCCTCGAGAGCCGCCATGATCGCAACCTCGTCGGCCTCGGCCGCGGCGGGCACTTCGGGCGCGGCGGGCGCCGCCACTCCCGCGGCCTCGGCCTCGGGAGCTGCCACCTCGGCTGTCGCAACGGCGGCGGCCTCGGGCGCGTCGCGCTCCGCGACGTCGCCCTCGATCTGGCGCTTCATGCGCTCGATCTCGACCTCGGTGGAGCTCTTGATGTCCACCTTCCACCCGGTCAGCTTCGCCGCGAGGCGTGCGTTCTGCCCCTCCCGCCCGATGGCGAGCGAGAGCGAGCGGTCCGGCACGATCACCGTCGCCGTCTGCTCCTCGTGGTCGAGCTCGACGCGGAGCGGCTGCGCCGGGCTGAGCGCATGGGCGATGAAGACCGCGTCGTCCCTCGACCACTGGATGACGTCGATCTTCTCTCCCTGGAGCTCGTTGACGATGTTCTGGATGCGGATGCCCCGCAGCCCCACGCATGCCCCGACCGGATCGACGCCGTCCTGCTTGGCGTGGACCGCCACCTTGCTCCGCGACCCGGGCTCGCGGGCGACGCCGTGGATCTCGACGATCCCGTTGTAGATCTCGGGGACCTCCATCTCGAAGAGGCGCCGGAGCAGGTCGGGGTGTGTGCGCGAGACGATGATCTCCGGCCCCCGCGGCGTGCGGGTGACCTCGACGATCATGACCTTCATCTTCATGCCGGGGCGGTAGCGCTCCGCCATGGCCTGCTCGGCCGCGGGCAGGATGGCGGTGGCACGGCCGTTGAGGTCGAGGGTGACGACGCCTCCGTAGGCGCCTCCACGCTGCACCGTGCCCGTGAACACCTCGCCCTCACGCTCCGCGAACTCACTGAAGATGAGCTCCCGCTCCGCCTCGCGGAGGCGCTGGATCACGACCTGCTTGGCGGTCTGCGCGGCGATGCGGCCCGCGGCTTGGGGCTCCATCTCGAATTCGAGCACGTCGTCGATCTGCGGGTCCGTGCCCTTGCGGAGCGCCTTCGCCTCTTTGACCGTGAGCTCGGCGAGGTCGTTCTCGACCACCTCGACCACGGTCTTGAGCTGGAACACCTCGACCTCGCCCGTCGCGGGATCCAGGTGCACGCGCACGTTGCTCTGCCCGCCGGACCCGTTGTCCTTCCGGTAGGCACTCGCCAAGGCGGCCTCGACGGCCTCCACGACCATCTCCTGCGGCAGATTGCGCTCCGCCGCCAACTGCGTCACCGCGACCAGAAACTCGCTCTTCATGGGGCCATCGCCTCCCGAAGCTTCCAACCCCCAGACAAACGAGAGAGTGGGCCAGGCCCACTCTCAACGACCTCATGGTACGCCCCGCAGCCCTTCTTTGTCCAATCCGCGCACCCCGTGGCGGCGCGCTTGGCGCGGAGGGGCCGCAGGGCGCCGTGGCCTGGCGGAGCCGGTCGGAGCGGACGCGTTGGCACGCCCTCCGGATGCACTATACTGCGGCCGGCCCGGCCAGCTCCGGCGCGACGCCCGGCGGCCCCTGCCGCCATGGCCCCGCGGCCCCGCCGCAACCTTGAGGAGAAAGCCGATGAGATGGGGTTCGCACGTCTCCGAGCGGCCTTCGTGGGAAGAGGCGTTGGCGGAGTGCGCCGATGCGGTCGCGGCATCGCTCGGTCCGGGCGCCGACCCCGACCTCATCGCCGTCTTCGCGTCCCCGCACCACGGTGGGGCCGGCCAGGCCCTCCTCGACGCGACGCGCGAGCGGTTCCCGGGCGCGTCCATCATCGGCTGCTCGGGCGCCGGCGTGATCGGCGGCGGGCACGAGGTGGAGGACGCACCCGGCTTCTCCCTCACGGCGGCCGTCCTCCCGGACGTCACGGTCCGCGGCTTCCACCTCCGCAGCGACGACCTGCCCTCGGCCGACGCGCCGCCCGAGGCCTGGGCCGAGCGGACCGGCGTGGGGCTGGATGCGGACCCGTCCTTCGTGCTGCTGACCGACCCGTTCACCTTCGAGACCGACGCGCTGCTCGCCGGGCTCGACTACGCCTACCCCGGTGCCGTGAAGATCGGCGGGCTCGCCAGCGGCGCGAGCGGTCCCTCGAACCCCCACGCGCTCTTCCTGAACCAAGAAGCGTACCGCGAGGGCGCTGTGGGCATCGCGCTGTTCGGCAACGTCGTGGTGGACACCGTCGTGGCCCAGGGCTGCCGCCCGATCGGCGAGCCCATGCGCATCACGGGAGCGGAGCGCAACGTGCTGCTCTCCCTCGACGGCGAGTCGCCGGTCAAGCGGCTCCAGGAGCTGTACGAGCGGAGCTCCGAGCGCGACCGCGAGCTCGTCCAGCGCAACCTGTTCCTGGGGATCGCGATGGACCCGCTCCTCGAGACGGTGGGGGCCGGCGACTTCCTGATACGCAACGTCGTGGGGATGGACCCGGGCCGCGGCGTCCTGGCGGTCGGCGCGCTGCTGCGGGAGGGCCAGCTCGTGCAGTTCCACGTCCGCGACGCCGAAACCTCCACCGAGGACCTGCGCCTCGCGTTGGCGAGCTATCGCACCGCGGCGGGCGACCGGACGGCGGCGGGCGCGCTGCTGTTCTCGTGCACGGGCCGCGGCCGGCACCTCTACGGGTCGGTCGACCACGACACCGGCCTCTTCGGCGAGCTGGTGGGCTCGATGCCCCTGGGCGGATTCTTCTGCAACGGCGAGATCGGCCCCGTGGCGAGCACGACCTACCTGCACGGCTACACGAGCTCCTTCGCCATCTTCCGGGCTCGGACGGGCGCGGGCTAGATCACACGTCAGATCACACCCAGATCACACAGGAGGACCGGTCATGCAGGGACTGGAGGGACGCATCGCGGTGGTGACCGGCGGCGCACGGGGGCTCGGGCGCGCGGCGGTCGAGCGGCTCGCAGCGGAGGGCGTCAAGGTCGCCATCCTGGACATCCAGGAGGACGAGGCGAAGGCCGTCGCCGAAGCGGTGGGCGGCATCGCGTTCAACTGCGACACGACCAACGAGACCCAGCTCGCCGCCGCCTTCAAGGGCGTGGAGGAGCGGTTCGGCGGGCTCGACATCCTCATCAACAACGCCGGCCTGATCGCCCCCCGCCAGGAGTGGACGACCTGGACGAAGGAGGACCTCGCGCGCTACGCGGAGGTCAACTACATCGGCTACTTCCTCACCATCAAGGCCGCCTATCCGCTGCTCCGCAAGAGCGAGCACGGGCGCATCATCAACGTGGCCTCGCGCACGTTCTTCATGGGCAACCCCGGCCAGACACCCTACGTCGCCGCGAAGGGCGCCGTGGTCGGGCTCACGTGGAACATGGCCAAGGAGCTGGGCGACGACGGCATCACGGTCAACTCCGTCATGCCGGGCCAGGTCGAGACGCCGGGGACCTCCGCCTACAACCCGCCCGAGGCCTTCGAGCGCACCATGCAGAGCCAGGCCATCAAGAAGCGGGTGTACCCGGCCCACCTCGCCGGGCTCATCGCGTTCCTCTCGAGCGACGACGCCGAGATGATCTCCGGGCAGTCGATCGTCGTCGACGGCGGCGGCCTGCTGCACTGACGACCCCGGGCGTCGTCGACGGCGGCGGTCTGCTGCACTGACCTAGAGGCCCGCGAGCCGCCCTTCCACGAGCCGAGCGAGCGCCTCCACCTGCGCCACGTCCACCAGCGGTTCCTGGCCGAGCGCGGCGATGCTGTGCAGCGTCACGAGACGCCGGCCGGCGACGAACGCCAACGCCGCGCCTGCGCCGCCACGCGGCCCGGCCCAGGCCGAGCGGTCGCCGACCGGGCTCGCCATGGGCTCGAACGCGGGCCCCGACTCGACGAGGTCGAGCTGCCGCCCCGCGCGCTCGGCGGAATCGAAGTCGATCACGCTCAGGCTCAAGCCGATCACGCGCTCCGAGCGCTCGAAGTGCAGCCCGTACCAGCTCTCGATCTCTCGCACCTGCTCCGCATCGACGGCCTCCGCGAGCGCCCGCAGGTCCTCGAGCCGGACCTCCAGGCCGTCCGTCCGCACGCCCGCGGCGGCGAGGTCCGAGACCGTCAGCAGCCGGCCGACCGCCTGCTCGTCGGAGGGCGCATCGCCGGCCGGCCCCGGCGAGGGGGCGGACGTGCCGCACGCCGGCGCCGCGAGGACCGCGCCCAGGGCCACCAGCCACAGGAGGCGCGGCGCGGCGAGCCTACTCACCCAGGCGCTCGTCGAAGTAGGAGACGAGCTCCTCCACGTATCGCACCGGGTACTCATCGTAGGCGCCGGCGTGCTCACACCCGCTGTAGACGGCGAGCCGCGGCTCCATCGACGCCGCGTCGCGCAGCCGCCAGAGGTGGTCGATGGAGATCCGCTCGTCGTCCTCGCAGTGCGCCAATCCCAGGACGTACCCGTACTCCGAGGCCGCCGCCTCCGGACGGACCGCGGCGAGGTCGATCCCCTTGAACCAGCGCGATGCGCGGACGATGCCCGGCTCGAGCACCCGCGCCCCCCAGAGGGACACCGGCGTCCGGTCGGCGACCTCCTTCACCAGCACGTCCGCCATGCTGGCGAACGCGCTGTCGGCGTACACCCCGGCCACCGCCGGCTCCTGCACGCCCGTGAGCAGGACGATCGCCCCGCCGTAGCTGAAACCCAGCAGGAGGACCCTTCCCGGCTCGGCCCCGCGCTCGCTCAAGACGAAGTCGACCGCACCGAGCACGTCGTCCTGCTCGCGCAGCGCCGCGCCCATCTGCGCCCGGTCCGACTCGCCGTGGCCCCGGAGGTCGAATGTCAGCGCCGCGAAGCCCCGGGCCAGCAGGTCGCGGACGAGCTCCAGGTCGCCGCTCCGCGTCCCGTCGAGGCCGTGCACGAGCACCACGGTCGCGTCCGCTCCGGGGTTCGGGAAGTACCACCCCCGCAGGGTGATGCCGTCCCAGCCGCGCGGCGCGAACGCGATGTCCTCGTAGGCGAGGCCGAGCTCCTCGGGCGTCTGCTCGAAGGGCTTGGCCTCGGCCACCAGCGCCTGCTCGACGATGACCCACGCAACGCCGATGTAGAGGGCCGAGCCCACCAGCAGCGTCAGCAGCGGCGTCCCGATGAGGATGAGAAAGCGGCGGCGCGTCATGGGGCGCATTCTACAGCCCGTGCCCACCGCCTCCTCCGGCGCGGCCCGGCCGCCCCACGCCGCCCCCCGCCAGTGGATAATGAGTGCGATGGCCCGCCGCACCACCCCCCGCCTGGCCCCCATCGCGCTCGCCGCGCTCGCTGTGCTGATCGCCGTGGCGCTCGGCACGGCCTGCGCCTCCGCCACGCCTGCGCCCAGCCCAACGCCGACGCCAACGCCGCCCTACGGCCTCCCGCCGCTCGTGCTGCCGGCGGACGAGGCGCCCCACGACTTCGGGATGGAGTGGTGGTACTTCAACGTGCGCCTCCGGGGCGAGGACGGGGCCCGCTACGCGCTCCACGACGTCGTCTTCCAGGTCCAGGACATCGAGAGCAGCCGCACGCTCTACGTCCGCCAGCTCGGCTTCGCCGACGTCTCCGCGGGCACGCACGCAACGGCGGAGCGCATGCGCTCCGAGCCGGAGCCGCTCTCGGTGCGGGCCGGGGTCCTCACCATCCCCTTCGGGGAGTCCTTCGTGTCGGTGGAGGAGGGGGGCCGGTACCGCCTCGTGGGCGAGGTGGGCGCCACCGCCTACGACCTCACGCTGCTCGCCACCACCCAGCCGCTGGTGCACCACGACGACGGGCTGGTCGACTTCGGCGAGGCCGGCGTCACGTACTACTACTCGCGCCCCCGCCTCCAGGTCTCCGGCACGGTGACGGACGCCGATGGCGCCCCTGTCCCGGTCACCGGACTCGGGTGGATGGACCGCCAATGGGGGAACTTCCAGCCGGTCGCCATCGGCTGGGACTGGGCGAGCGTCCAGCTCGACGACGGCACCGACCTGATGCTGACCCGCGTGTTCGACGCGGAGGGCCGGACCGTCGCGTCCTACGCCACCCTGAGGCGTGGGGATGGCCCAACGCGCCTGCTCGATCCCGCCGACTTCGAGTTCGCAGCGGTGGAGGGCCCGGCGTGGACGAGTGAGCGCACGGGCACGTCGTACGCCACGAGCTGGCGCGTTGCCGTCCCCGGCGAGGTCGACGGATTCACGCTCAGGCCCCTGGTCGCGGGCAGCGAGTTCGTCAGCGGGGCGCTGGGCGTCGCGTACTGGGAGTCGGCGGTCGAAGCGGTCGCGCCCGACGGGCGCATCGTCGGCGGTGGGTTCGTGGAGCTGAACTGGCCCCGCGGGCCTACGCCTTGACCTTCTTCGGCACCGAGGGCTTGGACGCTGCGCGCTTCGCCGGGGCGTCCCCGCCCATCAGGGCGATGCCCGATGGGGTCGGGATGTAGGCGTGCACCGCCATGTGGGTCTGGGCCTCCAGCTCCACGTAGCCGCCCTCGATGAGCGCGCGGAGCGTGGTCTCCCCCAGATACGGCGTGAGGTGCAGCGCGTAGTCCGGGACGGACGCTTCGCGGGCGGCGTACAGATCGCAGATGCGGCGCAGCAGCGCCACCGGATAGGTGCGGACCTCCCCCAGGAGCTCCTCGATCGGGCCCAGCGCGCTGAGGGTAGCCTCGACGCCCGAGCTCTCCGGCTGGCCTGCGGTCTTGTTCGTCATCTTGACTCCATCTTCCTAAAGACTCGCGGGCTTCCTAAAGACTCGCGGGCTTCCTAGGTGCTCGCGGGGCGCTCACGGGATGCCAACCCGGCGATGATCTCCCGGACCACCCCCGGTCCACGATACACCAACGCCGTGTAGAGCTGGACCGTATCCGCCCCCGCGTCCAGGGCGGCCGCCGCGTCGGCGGCCGAGGCGATGCCCCCGCACGCGTTGATCGTCATGCCCCCACCGGCCTCGCGCCGCAGCTCCGGGATGATGCGCAGCATCTCCGGCAGGATCGCTCGCCCGCTGATGCCGCCCCGCCCCGTGGCCATGCGCGGCTCGTCGGTCGGGACGGTGTTGATCGCGGTCACGCCGCTCACGCCGACCTCCGCGCACACGCGCAGCAGCGACAGCACGTTCTCTTGCTGCTGCTCGTCCATGTACGGCGGGAGCTTCACGAAGAGCGGCTTGGTGCGCCGCGCGTTCAGCCGCTCAAGCAGCGCCCGGAGCGGCTCGGGCTCCTGGAAGCGGCGCAGCCCGGCGGTGTTCGGCGAGCTGATGTTGAGCTCGATGCCGTCCACCAGCGGCTCGAGCACCTCCAAGCAGCGCTCCGTCTCCGCCTCATCGAGGGCGGCGATGCTCACGAGCACCGCCGCTGGCCGCCGCCGGAGCGCCCGGAGCCGGCGGGCCACCGTGGCGAGACCCTCGCTCGGGAAGCCGAGCGCGTTGATCAGCGACTCGGTCTCGGGCAGCCGCATCAGCCGGGGCCGGGGATTGCCCGGCCGGGCGTCGAAGGTGACCGTCCCGCCCACGACGTACCCGAAGCCGAGGTCGCCGAGCGGCTCGAGCGCTGCGCACCGCTTGTCGAAGCCCGCGGCAAGACCGATGGGGTTGCGCAGCGGGATGCCGGCCATCGTGGTATGCGCCGCGCCATCGTTGTGGAGCGAGGCCACCAGCCGCCAGACGGAGGCCGCGCCAAGCGCCCGCTCGGCCACCGCCTGCGCGGCCTCGGGGGG
Source organism: Chloroflexota bacterium (assembly GCA_022561985.1). Classification (GTDB taxonomy): domain Bacteria; phylum Chloroflexota; class Dehalococcoidia; order Lucifugimonadales; family Australimonadaceae; genus JADFRC01. The sequence goes on along the minus strand of JADFQE010000022.1, from coordinate 11,095 downwards.
GAGGCGGAACAGCAGCGGACGCACCAGGCGGCGGTACCAGGGGAAGGGAGGGATCAGACGGAGCAGAGCGCCGAGCAGGGAAGCCACGTTCGCGCTCACGTCCCGGCGGGAGCGCCGGAGGGGGCCGCAGGGGGCGCCACGACGCTAAGCGTCGACCGCCGTGACCTTGTACTTGCGCTCGCCCTTCGGGGTCCGGACGGCCACCTCGTCGCCGACGACGGCGCCGACGACCGCCTTGCCCACGGGCGAGACCACCGAGATCTTGCCCCCCGCAGGGTCGGCCTCCGCCGAGTCGACGAGGGTGTACTTCACCTTCCGGTCGCTCTGGAGGTCGTGCAGGGTGATGCGCGAGCCGACGGTGACGCCACCGCTCCCCTTGGCCTTCTTCACGACGACGACGGCCCGGCGCACCGTCTCCTCGAGCTCCTTGATGCGGGACTCGGCGTAGCTGTGCATCTCCCGCGCGGCATCCAGAGGAGCGTTCTCGCGGAAGTCCTTGTCCATGGCGGCGATGCGGATGGCTTCGATCTTCTCCTCACGCCCCCCCTTCAGGTCGGAGAGCTCCGTTCGGAGACTCGAGAGCCCCACCTCCGTCATCTGGATCTCCTCGGAGGCGCGCTCGGCGGCGACCACCGCTTTCACCGTGGCGCGGGGGATCTTGACGTGGGTGGCGAGGCTGTAGGTCGAGTAACCCTTCTTCTTGACGACCGCGAGGAACGCCTTCACGGGCGAGAGGCGCCCGTGGATGTCGCCGCCTGCCTTGACGACCCCTTCGGCGTACGCGGCCACGTCGGGGGGCGCGAGGGCTTCGATGTTGCGGTCGGGGCCGATGGCGCGAGAGAAGCGGTGCAGCTCCTGGTGCGCATACGGGGTCACTTTGGGGGACGCCGACGCCAAGTAAGCCTCGAGCGCTTCGGCCAGTTTCACAGGGCAACTCCTCCGGCGTGGAAACCGCCACGGCCCGGCCGGGACACACTTCGATTCTAGCATGTGGCCAGGCCGCCGGTGAACGGGCCTCCACGGGCCCTCCCAGGTGCCCGTTCCCGCGTCCGTGGCCACCGTTCTTTGCCTCGGCGCCCGGCGGTGAGGTAAGCTTGAGCGGGCGGTCCGCCACGGCTTGAAGCCTTGGCGGCGGCCTGAAACCCCGGCGGCGGCCTCAAGCCCCGGAGAGCGAGAGCGGACCCATGAGACCCAAGTGGTTCAGCAACGCGTTCATCTACCTGATCATCTTCGTGGCGGTCATCGCCATCTTCTTCACGCTGTTCTCCTCGAGCGATGCGCCGGAGGAGACCGACCTGACGACGATCATCTCCATGGCGAGGACGGAGCAGATCAGCAAGATCATCATCGACGGCGACCGGCTGCTGGTCACGCCCCGCACCAGCCCCGACCGGCTCCTGGTCGCCACCAAGGAGCCGGGGACGAGCATCTTCGACATCTTCGCCGCTGCCGGCATCGATCCGGCCGAGAGAAGCATCCAGATCCAGGTCAAGTCCACGGGGGGCCTGGGCAGCGTCTTCGGAGTGCTGCTCCAGTTCCTGCCGCTCCTCTTCTTCGGCGCCATCTTGCTGTTCATGATGCGCCAGGCCCAGGGCTCCAATAACCAGACCCTCGGGTTCGGCCGGAGCCGGGCGCGCCTCTTCTCCGGGGACCGCCCCACCGTGACCTTCTCGGACGTCGCGGGCATCGAGGAGCCGAAGGCCGAGCTCCAGGAGATCGTCGAGTTCCTGAAGTACCCGGAGCGGTTCCTCTCCCTCGGCGCGCACATCCCCAAGGGCGTGCTGATGGTCGGCCCGCCCGGCACGGGCAAGACGCTGCTCTCCCGCGCCGTCGCCGGCGAGGCGGGCGTGCCCTTCTACTCCATCAGCGGCTCCGAGTTCGTCGAGATGTTCGTCGGCGTCGGCGCCGCGCGCGTCCGCGACCTGTTCGAGCAGGCCAAGCGCAACGCGCCCGCCATCGTGTTCATCGACGAGATCGACGCGGTCGGGCGCCACCGCGGCGCGGGGCTGGGCGGCGGCCACGACGAGCGCGAGCAGACCCTCAACCAGATCCTGGTGGAGATGGACGGCTTCGACACCAGCACCAACGTCATCGTCATCGCCGCCACCAACCGCCCCGACATCTTGGACCCGGCGCTGCTGCGCCCCGGCCGGTTCGACCGGCGCGTCGTGCTCGACCTGCCCGACATCAACGGCCGCGCCGCCATCCTCAAGGTCCACTGCGCCGGGAAGCCGCTCGACGAGGACGTCAACTTCGAGGTGGTCGCGCGTCAGACCCCCGGCTTCAGCGGCGCCGACCTGGCCAACCTGGCCAACGAGGCCGCGATCCTCGCCGCACACCGCGAGCACAAGACCGTCACGATCGACGACCTCCTGGAGTCCGTCGACCGCGTCACCATGGGCCCCGAGCGCCGCACGCGCGTCATCTCGGAGCACGAGAGGGAGATCGTGGCCTACCACGAGGGCGGTCACGCGCTCGTGGGGCACCTCCTCGATCACGCCGACCCGGTCCAGAAGATCTCCATCGTGTCCCGCGGCATGGCAGCCGGCTACACCAAGTCGATGCCCATAGAGGACCACCTGTTCTACTCGAAGCCGCAGCTCATGGACCGCATCGCCATGGCGCTCGGCGGACGCGCCGCCGAGGAGATCACCTTCGGCGAGGTCACCACCGGCGCAAGCAACGACCTGGAGCAGGTCACGCAGATGGCCCGCGCGATGGTCACGCGCTACGGCATGGGCGACGACCTCCTGCCGCGTACCTTCGGCAAGCGCGATGACCTGATCTTCCTGGGCCGCGAGATCGCCGAGACCCGCGACTACTCGGAGAAGTCCGCCCAGGAGATCGACTCCCAGGTCGAGCACATCATCGAGGACGCCCACAGCACCGCCAAGCGGCTCCTGACGGAGCAGTACGCCAAGCTCGTCCAGATCGCGCGGCACCTGATCGCCCACGAGACGGTGGAGGGCGACGCCCTCGAGAAGCTCTTCGCCTCCGAGGCGCCCCCGCTCGACGCCGCCATGCCCGCACCTGCCTAGGCCTAGGCGCCCTCGCCGCCGCCGTCCTCCAACGGCAGCTCCCTGAACGACAGCCCCCACCTGTTCATGAGCGCCCGCAAGGCGGGGTCGTCGCGCTTCGCCAGCTCCCCGAAGAAGCCGGCGAGCGCGTGCGCGTGCAGCTCGCCGGGCTCCGCGACCCAGCTGCCCTCCGCCGGAACGACGTAGAGCACACCCGCCTGGTTGCGCGAGCGGATCTCGACCCGCGTGCCGCCCGTGTCCTGCTTGATCGTGATGCCATAGGTCATTGGACCGCCTCCCTCACACCCGGCGCCGATTATATAATCCGTCCATGCCAGAAGAGTCTGCCCTCCCAGATGGGACGAAGTTCCGTCTCACCACCCTCGCCTCCTGCGCGGGCTGAGCGGGCAAGTTCAGTCCCGAGGACCTCGGCGAGGTCCTGCGCCATCTGCCCCACGTGCAGCACCCCGATCTGCTCGTGGGCTTCGACACGTCCGACGACGCCGCCGTCTACCGGCTCACCGACGAGCTGTGCGTCGTGCAGACGGTCGACTTCTTCCCGCCCATCGTCGACGACCCCTACGACTTCGGCGCCATCGCGGCGGCCAACGCCTTCAGCGACGTCTACGCCATGGGCGGCACGCCGATCCTCGCGCTGAACACCGTGTGCTTCCCGGAGGACCTCGACCGGGCGATCCTGATCGAGATCCTGCGCGGTGGCGCTGACGTCGCCGCCGAGGCAGGCGTGCTCATCGCGGGCGGCCACACCATCAAGGACAAGGAGCCCAAGTACGGCATGGCCGTGACCGGGACCGTCCACCCCGACCGGCTCGTCACGAACGCCAAGGCCCGCCCCGGCGACCAGCTCGTGCTGACGAAGCCCATCGGCACGGGCATCATCGCCACCGCCGCGAAGGCGCAGGCCACGGACGCGGCGACGCTCGCGGGCGCCGTGGCCTCGATGCGCCAGCTCAACCGCGCGGCCGCCGAGGCGATGCTGGCGGCCGGCCCGCACGCCGCGACGGACGTGACCGGCTTCGGGCTCGCCGGCCACCTCGTGTCCATGATGAAGGCGTCCAAGACCACGGGCCACCTGCACCTCGGGAGCGTGCCGCTCCTGCCGGGGACCCGGGAGCTCGCCGAGGGGGGCTTCGTCCCCGGCGGCTCCCAGCGGAACCTCGAAAGTTTGGCGTCCTCGGTCCGCTGGCACGCCGGCCTCACCGGCGACGACCGCCTGATCCTGTGCGACGCGCAGACCTCCGGCGGGCTGCTGATCTCGCTCGCGGCCGATCGCGTGCCCGCCCTCCTCAAGGAGCTGCGCGACCGCGACACCCTCGGCGCGGTCGTCGGCGAGGTCACCGAGGGCGGCGGGCCCGGAGCCGTCGCGCTCGAAGCGACTCCCTAGCGGGCGTCGCCCCCGTCACGCACCGGACCCGCCCCATCCGCTCGCCCCATCATCATCACAAGGAGACAGGTTGGACATCCCTCGCAAGCTCAGAGACGCCATGGTCGCCCACGCCATCGAGGACGACCCGAACGAGTGCTGCGGCCTCCTCTCGGGCAGGGACGGGACGCTCACCGGCCACCACCGCATGCGGAACGCGGAGCAGAGCCCGTATCGCTACAGCATGGACGGCAAGGAGCTGCTCATGACGCTCCGCGAGATCGAGGACGGCGGCGCCGAGCTCCAGGTCATCTACCACTCCCACACCCACAGCCCGGCGTACCCCTCGGCCACCGACGTCCGCCTCGCCACCTGGCCCGAGGCCTCCTACGTGCTCGTCTCGCTGGAGAAGCGGGACGCCCCGGACGTGCGCTCCTACCGCATCGTGGACGGCGAGGTCACCGAGGAGACCGTCGTCATCGTCTAGCCAGCCCTCCCTCTCCAGCCAGCCCGGCCGAGGCCGTGCGGCGCATCACTGCCTGCTCCTCACCCTCACGCCCTGACGCGTGGCGTACCGCTCCGTTGTACGTAGCGATACCGGCGCCGAGACCGGCGCTGAACCCGGACCCAGGGGATGAGGAGGAGTCATGAAGTCTCGAAAGCTACTGCTCGCGTTCCTGTCCGTGCTCGCACTCGGAGGCGCGAGCGTGGGCGCAGCGCTCGCCGCACCGTACCTCCCATCGCCTCAGGGTCAGTCGAGCCAAGGCGATGATCCCGAGGCCACGGCCGCGGAGATCGCGCACGCCCCGGACCCCAAGGCGTATCTCGGGCTCGCGGTGCGGCCGCTCACCGAGCGCGTCCGCGAGGCGCTCGGCCTGCCCGAGGACTTGGAAGGCACGGTCGTCGCCAAGGCGCAGCGCAACAGCCCGGCGGCCGAGGCGGGCATCGAGCACGCCGACGTCATCACGAGCGCCGGCGACGTGCCCGTCACGGGCCCCAGGGCCCTGATGGAAATCATCCGGAGCCACGACCCCGGCGACGTCGTGGCGATCACCTACTACCGGGACGGCGCGTCCCACACCGTCGACGTCACGCTGGCCGAGCGTCCGCACCGCAACGGCGGTCCCGATAGCCAGGGCGTGAACCCCCTCAGGCGGTTCTTGAACATCCTCCCGAACGCGGTGGACGGCTCGTTCCGCGTCCTCGGCGACGACGGCACGATCCGTGTCCACGAGGTGGCGCAGGGGTCGATCACCGAGGCCGGCGACGGCTCGCTCACCATCGAGAAGGCGACCGGCGAGAGCGCGACGTTCGCGATCTCCGAGGACACGCTGATCGTGAAGCAAGGCCGCAAGACAGATGCATCGAGCCTCGAAGAGGGCACCCGCGCCGTGGTGCTCTCGGTGGACGGCGAGGTGAAGGCGGTGATGCTGGTGGGGCAGCCGCAGCGCCAGCGCCCGAGCGCCGGGAACCGCCCGGGCCTCCGCATCGAGCGGCTTGAGCAGCACTTCGGGCAGCTCCAAGACCGCTTCGGGCAGCTCCGCGAGCGCATGAACCGCCTGCACCCGCACGTGGACGAGCAGGGGGACGAGCAGGGGGCCGACCCCGTCGTGCTCCCGGCCGATGCCACCGCCGCATAGCCCCGGCACCGGGGCACCGATCCGAGAAGGGCCCCGGGGATCCGGGGCCCTTCTCACGTCCCCCGGCCCCGTGCCCCTCGGGGGGCTAGGGAGGGGCAGGGGGTCACCGGGACCCGCGCCGCAGCGTCCTCAGGTGCTCGATGAACCCGGCCGTCCCCATCTCGCGCTCCAGCACGTGCTGCAAGGAGAAGCCGAGCACGCCCTCGATCTCGGCATCGAGCGCTTCGCCGAGGCGCAGCCGCGTGGCCTCGGCGAAGCCGGTGCGGGCGAAGTGGCGCAGCACCTTGAGCGCATCCACCGAGAGCGGCAGCACGCGCCCCGCCGTGACCACGCACCGCTCGTCCACCGTCCCACCAAGCGCTGGCGCGTAGCGGTGGTGGCCCTCCTCGATCTCGGTGCCGCAGACGAGGCAGCGCTGCAGCTCCGGCATGTAGCCGGCGTCGTCCAGCAGCCGCAGCTCGACGTAGCGCAGCACCGTCTCCAACCGCGCGGCCTCGGGCGCCCCCGCGCCGTCGAGCGCCCGCAGCGCCGCGAGCAGCAGGTCGTACACGGCCGGGTGCGGCGCGGCCTCGGGGAGCAGTCCGTCCACCAGCTCGCTCAGGTAGAGCGCCGAGGCCAGCCGGTCGAGGTCGCCCTTGAGCGACGCGAAGCTCTCGGCCGACTCGGCCCCGGTGACGACGTCGAAGCGGTGCCCGAGGGCGAGCGTCAGGCTCACGCGGTTCAGCACGTCGAGGTGCCCGCCGAGCCTGCTGGTGATGCGCCGGGCGCCGCGCACGGTCACCTTGAGCTTCCCCAGGGACGGCGTGAGCACCGTGACGAGGCGGTCGGCCTCCAGGACCGGGAAGGCCCGCAGCACGACCGCTTCGGTCTTGTAGCTGCGCGGCCGCTGGCCGGGACCGGGACGGCGCGCTTCCCCCTGCGGAGGGCTGCCTGCGGCCTGCTCCACGCCTACGTGCCGCCGTGGACGTCCAGGAACGCGCCGTTCACGAAGCTCCCGGCATCCGAGGCCAGGTAGACGGCCGCGGCGGCGATGTCCTCCGGCTCGCCGAAGCGCCCCACCTCGATCTCGGCCAGGCTCCGCTCGCGGCGCTCGGGCGATTCGGTCGCGGCCCGGCGCGGCGTGAGCACGTGGCCCGCGTTGATGCAGTTCACCCGGATATCCGGCGCCCACTCCTTGGCCATGCTGCGGGTGAGGTGCATCACGGCCGCCTTCGTCATGGAATAGACGCTCATCCCCGGCTCCGGCAGCCGGTACTCGCGCGCGCCGATGGAGGACATGTTGACGATGACGCCGCCGCCCCGCTCGCGCATGTGCGGCACCACCGCCTTGGCGCACAGGAACACGCTCGTCACGTTCACGTTGAATGCCTCCATGAAATCGGCGGCATCGAGGTCCAGCAGCAACCCCCGCTTGAAGCTCGGCCCCTGCGAGCCCCCCACGATGTTCGCGAGGATGTCGATGCCGCCGAAGCGCTCGACCGTCGCCCCCACCATGCGCTCGACGTCGGCCGGGTCGGTCACGTCCGCGGACACACCGAGCGCCTCGTGCCCCTTCGCCCCAAGCTCGGCGAGGACGGCGTCGATCTTCTCCTGGCGGCGCGCCACGATCGTCACCTTCGCGCCCACGTCGGCGAACCCATGCGCGATGCCGCGCCCGATGCCGTCGCTCCCGCCGGTCACGATGGCGACCTTGCCCTCCAGCGAGAAGCGCGAGAGCGAGAGCGCCGGGACGCGCCCCGTCATCTAGAGCCAGCCCTGCTCGCGGATCAGGCCACGCAGGTAGGCGACCTGTCCGATGTGCTGGATGTTGTCGAAGAGCCCCAGCGCCAGCCTGCTCGCGATCGGCGCCGGAGGCCTGCCCGGCCGCGTCGGCACCTCCCGCTCCAACTCCTCGTCGCTCAGGCCCCGCACGGCGTCGAAGGCCTTCTCCGTCGCCTCCGAGAAGAAGCCCACCAGCGTCTCCGGGCTCTTCGGGTCGAAGGTGTGCACGTTGGCGGGCTCGAAGCGCGGCACCTCTCCCTCCATGCCGAAGCGCGCGGCCCAGCCGCCGGTGTCCCAGACGCTGTCGGCGCCGGTGATGCCGGACGCGAGCGAGGCCCGCCCGCGGCTGAGGTGCCAGACCAGCCAGCCGATGGGGTTGCTCCCCGCGCCCGCGGGCTGCGCCCGGAGCTCGTCCAGGCTCAGGTCTTCGAGGGCGCGGCGAAGCGTCCCGTCGGCGCGGCCCATGGCATCGAGATAAAGCTCTGCTGCGTTCAACTGCGTCCCTCCACCAAGTCGTTGTCTCGCTCGCTCACCGGGTCTGCTGCCAGCCGAAGCCGTCGTGGTAGCCGCGCAGATACCCGATCTGCCCGGCGTGCTGCGTGTTGTCCGACACGACGCTGACCAGGCGCACGCCCACCGTCGGCAGCGGGTCGAACTGCGGCTCGTCGAGGACCCGGTCGAGGTCCTTCGGGCTCATGCCGGCAAGCAGCGTCTTGGAACGCTCGTACGCCGCGTCGGCGTAGCCGAGCAGCACGTCGACCGAGTCGACCTTGAGCGCCGCGACCTGCTCCAGCGTATGCCCGTTCCCCGTCTCCTTGTCGTCGGCCGCCATGCCGAACCGCGCATGCCACCCCTCGCTCGTCCAGAGCTGCGGCAGGCCGGCCATGTCCGAGATGTGGTGGTCCTGCACGCGCGTGAGGTGCCAGGTGAGCCATGCCATCGAGTTGGTGGACGGCGTCGGCATCTTGCAGACCATCTCGACCGGCGCACCCTCCAGGCTGCGGTGCAGGATGCGGTTCACGCGCCCCAGCGCGTCGCTGATCAGCTCGGCTCCATCCATGGTGACCTCCTCGTGGGGACTGACGACGACGTGATGATGACTACGACGCGAACCAACCCTTGCCCTCGAGCAACCCGCGCAGGTACGCGATCTGCCCCGAGTGCTGGATGTTATCGACGACCGTCATCTCCAGCCGCACGCGCATCGGCACGGTGCCGTCACCAGCCACGTTCGGCACCTGCCGGTCGAGGTCCTCCGCGCTCACGGTCTCCAGGAACGCATCGGTCCGGGCACGCACCGCCTTGTAGTACGCAAGCTGCACGTCCACCCCGGGCGAGCGGAACTCCCTGACCTGGTCCGACGTGTGACCGCGCCCGCGGTCGGATGCGTCCTCGCTCCGCCCGAAGCGCTCGTACCACCGCCCGCTCATCCACACGTGCTCCGTCCCCTCCATCGCCGAGAGGTGGTTGTCCTGCACGCGGGTGAGATGCCACATGAGCCACCCGATGGGGTTGGAGTCAGGCCCCGGCTGGCGGTGCAGCGCCTCCACGTCGAGCCCGCCAAGCGCCACGAACAGGATGCTCTCGTTGCGGTCGAGCACCGCCTGGGCGAACTGGACGGTCTGGATAGCCATGGGGGTCTCCTGAGAGTGTACGGGGCTAAGCGTGGCCGCATAATACCAGGCAAGGGCACAGCCCTTGACCCACAACAGGTAGCGCCGCGATCACCGTGCATCGCCGTCGTCCAGCAGCGGTCCGGCCAGCGCCCGACGACGCCGGCGGACCACCGTCGGTCTGCGCTGGCGAGTGGGTCCAGGGCGAGGCCCTGGTCAAGGGCTGTGCCCTTGCTGTGCTATGCTGGCCGGACTCGGACGAGGCTATGCCTACGCGCGCTGCCCGACGCTCCATCGACGTCCACGTCTTCCCGCCTTTCCGGTCTGCGGTCAAAGCGCCGTGGCTGCGGAAAGTGGCGGCCGAAGCGCTCGCGGCGGGGGACCCGGAGGGGGCCGGCGGAGTGAGCATCGCCGTCGCCGACGACGAGACGCTGCGCTCGCTCAACGAGCGGTTCCGGGGCCTGGACGAGGTCACCGACGTGCTGTCGTTCGGGAGCAAGCAGGGCGGGAGCAAGCCGGGCGAGAGCAAGCCGGGCGAGGGCGATGCGGACGCCTCCTTCCCCGCAGACCCCGATGGCAAGGCCACGCTCGGCGAGGTCGTCCTCTCCTACCCCTTGGCGGTCCGCCAGGCGGACGAGCACGATGTGACGGCCGAGGAAGAGCTGGCCCTGCTGGTGGTCCACGGGGTCCTGCACCTGCTCGGCCACGACCATGAAGAGGCTGAGGAAGAAGCGCGCATGAAAGAGCTCGAACGCCAGGCGCTCACCGGCTTCTTCGGCACCACCGCCGGCGCGGCCACCGCGGGAGAACCCTAGGTGGCCGGCCAGGTCCTCTACCGGAAATGGCGCCCGCCGCGCTTCGACGACATCGTCGGCCAGGAGCCCATCACGCAGACGCTGACGCGCGCCGTCGCGGGGAACCGCACGGCGCACGCCTACCTGCTCTGCGGCCCGCGCGGGACCGGCAAGACGAGCACCGCGCGCGTCATGGCCAAAGCGCTCAACTGCACCATGCGGCCCGAGGGCGTCGGCGACCCCTGCGGCGCCTGCGACAACTGCCGCGCCATCGACAACGGCAGCTTCGTCGACCTCATCGAGATCGACGCCGCGAGCAACCGGGGCATCGACGAGATGCGCGACCTCCGCGAGAAGGTGCGGTTCGCGCCGACGCTGGGCAAGACGAAGGTGTACATCATCGACGAGGCCCATGCGCTGACCACCGACGCCTTCAACGCGTTCCTCAAGACACTGGAGGAGCCGCCGCCGCAGACCGTCTTCATCCTCGCTACCACCGAGCCGCACCGGCTGCCCGCGACCATCATCTCGCGCTGTCAGCGGTTCGACTTCCACCGCATCCCGACGCCCGCGATCGTCGAGCGCCTGGCCAAGATCGCGGCGTCGGAGGGCGCCGAGCTCGCGCCCGACGCGCTCCGCACCATCGCCCGGGCGGCCGGCGGCAGCCTGCGGGACGCCACCAACGTGCTCGACCAGCTCATCACCGCCTTCGGGACGGCACCCACGCTGGAGCAGGCGCAGGAGCTGCTGGGGCTCGGCGGCGAGGACCAGGCGCTCGCGCTCGCGAAGCACCTGCTCGCCGGCGACACCACCGGGTCGCTCGAGCTCGTCAACGCCGTCGCCGCCGAGGGCGTGGACCTGCGCCCGCTGCCCCGCATGACCCGCC